>NZ_JBASCI010000104.1:0-7901 GCF_049651565.1 Brooklawnia sp. | reverse complement strand
CCGACACCCGGCAGGCCGGACGAGCCGATCGCCACCACCCGCGCCGGCCCCAACGCCGCCAACCCTGCCCGCACTCGATCAGCCAACTGTTCGAGCACCGGGCGGTCAGTGACCAGCGGCTCCAACTCCACGACATGTTCTGGCGCGTCGGCCAGCATTGCACGGCAGCCGGTCTGGCCGGCGTCCAGGCAGAGCATTCGCCCACTGTACTGACCGGCGGATGCCACGAAACCCTCCTCGGATAGCCTTTGTGCGTGGTCGACACAGTAGAGAACGCCCGGCGCACCCCCGAACTGGACCAGCCCTGGGCTGCGCTGGGGTTGAAGGAAGACGAGTACCAACAGATCCGCGAATTGCTCGGTCGCCGACCAACCGGCGGCGAACTGGCAATGTACTCGGTGATGTGGTCGGAGCACTGCAGCTACAAGTCCTCCAAGATCCACCTCAAGCGTTTCAGTGCCCTACCGCAGACCACCCCCCGCGGTCGGCTGCTGGCCGGCATCGGTGACAACGCCGGTGCCGTCGACATCGGCCAGGGCTACGCCATCACCTTCAAGTCCGAGTCGCACAACCACCCGTCCTACGTCGAGCCCTACCAGGGTGCGGCCACCGGCGTCGGCGGCATCGTGCGTGACATCCTCGCGATGGGTGCTCGTCCGATCGCGGTGATGGACGGCCTGCGGTTCGGCCCGCTGGACGCTCCGGACACCGGACGCGTGCTGCCCGGTGTGGTCGCCGGCGTGGGCGGCTACGGCAACTGCCTCGGCCTGCCGAACATCGGCGGCGAGGTCTACTTCGACCCCACCTACTACGACAACCCGCTGGTCAACGCCCTGTGCGTGGGCGTCATGCGGCACGAGGACCTCAAGTTCGCCAAGGCCACCGGCGTCGGCAACAAGGTAATCCTGTACGGCGCGGCCACCGGCGCCGACGGCATCGGCGGCGCGTCCATCCTCGCCTCCGAGACCTTCGACGACACCAAGCCGTCCAAGCGTCCGGCGGTGCAGGTCGGCGACCCGTTCATGGAGAAGCTGCTCATCGAGTGCACCCTCGAACTGTTCGCGGCCGGGGTGATCACCGCCATCCAGGACCTGGGCGCGGCTGGCATCTCGTGCGCCACCAGCGAACTGGCCTCCGCCGGAGACGGTGGCATGCACTGCGAACTCGACCGGGTGCCGCTGCGCGACCAGACCATGACCCCAGAAGAGATCCTGATGAGCGAGTCGCAGGAACGCATGATGGCCATCTGCGAACCCGATGACGTCGACCGGTTCATGGAGATCTGCGTCAAGTGGGAGGTGCAGGCCACCGTCATCGGTGAGCTGATCGAGGGCGACCGGATGTTCATCGACTGGCATGGCGAACGCATTGTGGACGTCGACCCGCGGACGGTCGCGCACGAGGGCCCCAGCTACGACAGGCCGCAGGCGCGTCCCAACTGGCTGGACGGCCTCAATGCCGATCACGCCAACCACCTGCCGCGCCACAACGAAGGGCCGCAGCTCGCGGATACGCTGCTGCGACTGGTCGGGTCGCCGAACCTGTGCGATCGCAGCTGGGTGACCGACCAGTACGACCGCTTCGTGCGCGGCAACTCGGTGCTGGCCCAACCCGACGACGCCGGCATGATCCGCATCGACGAGCGCACCAACCTCGGTATCGCGCTGGCCACCGACGCCAACGGACGCTACTGCCAGCTCAACCCGTACCTGGGCGCCCAGCTTGCCGTGACCGAGGCGTACCGCAACGTCGCGGTCACCGGCGCCCAGCCGGTGGCGGTCACCGACTGCCTGAACTTCGGCTCCCCGGAGGATCCCGAGGTCATGTGGCAGTTCGTCGAGGCGATCAGGGGGCTGGTGGACGGCTGTCTGGCGCTCGGCACCCCGGTGACCGGTGGCAACGTCAGCTTCTACAACCAGACCGGCGGACGCAACATCCTGCCCACGCCGCAGGTCGGCATGCTTGGCGTCATCGACGACGTCCGCACCCGGATCCCGATGGGCTTCACCCAGCCCGGCGACGTCGTCCTGCTGCTCGGCGAGACCAAGGAGGAACTGGGCGGTTCAGCGTGGTCGGAGGTCATCCACCAGCACCTCGGCGGGTTGCCGCCGTACCCGAACTTCACCGGTGAGCGGGCGTTGGCGTCGGTGATGATCCAGTCGGCCGCCCGCGGGCTGGTCCGTGGTGCCCACGACCTGTCGGAGGGCGGGCTGGGGGTCGCGCTGGTCGAGTCCTGCCTGCGCCACGGTTGCGGCGCGTCGGTCCGGCTGCCGGAGGGACTGGACGCCACCTCAATGCTGTTCAGTGAGACCCCGGCCCGCGCCGTGGTCGCCGTCCCGGTCAACAGGCTGGAGGAGTTCCTCACCCTGGCCGGGCAGCACTGGCTGCCGGCCGCGGAACTGGGTGCTGTCACCCGCGAGCGCGAGCTGGAGGTGCAGGGGCTGTTCACGTTGCCGCTGGAGCAGCTCGAGCAGGTCTGGAAGGCGCCGATCCCGGCCGCGATGGGGTAGCACCCGCAGGTCCGATCGGCCGGCGGCCGAGTAGGGTCAAGCCCATGGTTGATGTTGCCGCGATCCATGAACGTGTCGATGCCGTGCTGCCCGGGGTGCTTGACGACCTGGTCCACCTGGTCTCGATCCCCTCGATAAGCTCCCAGCCCGAGCACGCCGGTGATGTCGCGGCTGCCGCCGACACCGTGGTGGGGCACCTGAAGATGCTCGGCTGCGACCGGGTCAAGGTCGTGCAATCGGGTGGCCAGCCCGCGGTCATCGCCCACTTCGACGTCGACCCCGCCCTGCCGACCGTCTGCCTGTACGCGCACCTGGACGTGCAGCCGACCGGCGACCCGGCCCTGTGGACGACCGCCGACCCGTTCGCCGCAACCCGCAAGGGTGACCGGTTGTACGGCCGCGGAACCGCCGACGACAAGGCCGGCGTCGCCGCCCACCTGGCGGTGTTGCGCGCCTACGACGGCAAGCCCCCGGTGAACGTCACCGTGCTCATCGAGGGTGAGGAGGAGATGGGTTCACCGACCCTGGCGCGCATTCTCGCCGAGAACCGGAACGACCTGGAGGCCGACCTCTACGTCATCGCCGACTGCGGCAACTGGGCCGCCGGGGTGCCGGCCTTCACCACCACCCTGCGCGGGGTGGTGGACTGCGTGGTCGAGGTGCGGACGCTGGCGCACCCGGTCCACTCCGGCCAGTTCGGCGGCGCTGTCCCGGACGCCCTCACCACGCTGTGCCGGTTGCTGGCCACCCTGCACGACGAGCAGGGCGACGTGGCCGTGGCCGGCCTGGTCGACAACTCCGCCCTGCGCGAGTCGTACCCGGACGCCGACGTGCGGGCCGAGTCCGGGCTGCTCGACGGCGTCCAGCCGATCGGGACCGGGCCGATCGCCGCCCGCACCTGGACCAAGCCGGCGATCTCGGTGATCGGCCTGGACACCACCCCGATCGCCGAGTCGTCCAACACCCTGATCCCGGCCGCGAAGGCCCGGTTGTCGCTGCGGGTGGCTCCCGGCGACACCGCCGAGCACGCCTGGCAGTGCCTGAAGCGGCACCTCGAATCGCACATCGAGTGGGGGGCCCGGCTGAGCGTCACCAACGCCGAGCGCGCCGAGCCATGCATCATCGAACTCAGCGACGACCTGGCCGAGAAGGCCAACCGGGCCTGGCGCTCGGCCTACGGCGCCGAACCGCTGCTGATCGGCACCGGCGGCACGATCGGCATGATCGCGGAGTTCCAGCGGGCGTTCCCGGACGCCGGCATCCTCGGCACCGCGGTCGCCGACCCCGACAGCCGGATGCACGGCATCGACGAGTCGCTCTACCTGCCCGACTGGGCTGCGTCGTGCCGGGCCGAGGCGGTGCTGCTGGCCGAACTGGCGCAGTAGGCCGCCCGGCGATCCGGGTCAGCCAGCCGGCCGAAGCAGGTCGGTCGGGTTCGGCAGCACCACCCGCCGGACGCCACAGCAGGTCGTGCGCCAGGTAGCGGTCGTCCTGGGTCAGTCGGATCCAGCCGACACGCTCGCGGTCGCGTCCGCGCACATGAGCGAAGACGGTCGGCTCGTTATCAGTCACCGAACAAGGTCAAGGGGCCTGTCAGAGCAGCGCCTGGCCGAGCAGCAGGGTCGCCGCAATACTCGACAGCACCAGCACGCCGCTGCGGAAGGCTCGCGGGCTCAGCCGTCCCCGCAGCCGCCGGGCAGTGATCATTCCGATAATGGTCGCGGGGATCATCGCCAGGCCGACCCAGACCGCGTGACTGGTCATCGCCCCGCCCAACGCCAGACCGGTCAGCGAGGTCGCGGTGGCGAAGATGAAGGTTGCTGCCAGGGTGGACCGCACCGTGGCCGGGTGCTCGTTGGCCAGCACGATGGCGACCGGCGGCCCGCCGATGCCGGACGCCGTACCCGACACACCCGAGATGAAGCCGGTCGCCATCAGCGTCCCGGCGTTCAGGCTGATCCTGATCCGCACCAGGTTGAGCACCACCATGGCCAGCACGATGATCGCGATGGTGGCCTGCAGCGCCCGGGTGGGCAGGGTAGCCACCAGCCAGACGCCGATCGCGGTGGCCGGGACGGTGCCCGCCATCACCCAGCCGACCGCCCGCCAGTCCAGGTGCCGGTGCTCGTCGATGAGCGAGAACACCGGCATCGCGACCGAACCCAGGATCGCGGCGACCGGTACCAGGGACGGCTCGGCCAGCGCGAGGATGGGGGAGGCGAGCACCCCCATCCCGAAGCCGATGACGCCTTGCACCACAGCACCCATGAAGGCCAGCGTGATGGCGAGCAGAACTATCCAGATGCTGACCGACATGGTCTTGACCTGTGGCTCCTTCCGGGGACGCGGTCCCCGTATTCAGTTGGGTGGTGCGGGAGGGGTCACGCCTGCGCGGCCTGGTCGGCGAGCGCGATCTCCTCGTCCTCGATGGCGGCGATCTTGGCGAAGCGTTCGGCGAACTCGCCGCCGTTGATGCCCTTGAACTCGGCGCCCAGGAAGGCGTCCACGATCGACTTGGCCATCTCGGGCCCGACCACGAAGGCGCCGAAGGCGATGATCTGGGATCCGTTGTTCTCCCGGGTGTGCCGGGCCGTGAACGGTTCGGAGCAGACCGCTGCCCGGATGCCGCGCACCTTGTTGGCCGAGATCGAGATCCCGATGCCGGTGCCGCAGATCAGCACGCCGCGCTCCACCTCGCCGTCGCGGATCGCGTGGGCGACCTTGCGGGCGTAGGTGGCGGAGTACTCGGGCTGTTCGCCCTCGCCGGGTCCGTAGTCGACAACCTCATGGCCGGATTGCTTCAGATGTTCCACGACGACACCCTTCAGGCCGAAGCCTGAACCGTCGCTGCCGATTCCAATTCGCATGAAACCATTCAAGCAGATCTGTCCGGGGTGGCAATTCACGGTGCCAACCGCTCCCGCTGCCACAGCCCGTCGATCAGCCGATAGTGGATCCGATCGTGCAGCCTGGACTTGCGCCCCTGCCAGAACTCCCAGGCGTCCGGTACCAGGCGGTAGCCGCCCCAGTGCTCGGGGCGCGGCGGGTTCAGGCCGTACCTGGCCGTCACCTCCGCCACGTTCTTCAACAGGACGCCGCGGCTCGCGATCACCTGGGACTGCGGCGAGGCCCACGCCCCGATCCGGGAGTCCAGCGGACGGACCGCGAAGTAGGCGTCCGACTGGGCCGGATCGACCTTCTCGACCCGGCCCTCGATGCGGACCACCCGCTCAAGTTCGACCCAGTGGAACTGCAGCGCCGCGAATGGGTTCGCCGCCAGCTCCTGACCCTTGCGCGAGAGGTAGTTGGTGTACCAGACGATGCCGCGCTCGTCGACGTCCTTGATCAGCACCACCCGGGTGGACGGCCGGCCGTCGGCCCCGACGGTGGCCAGGGTCATCGCGTTCGGCTCCGGCACCCCGGCCTGCTCGGCCTGCTCGAACCACTTGCGGAACTGGGCCAGCGGCTCCGACAGCGTGTCGGCCTCGTTCAGTTCGTCGCTCTCATAGCTCTTGCGCAGGCCGTGAAGTCGTCCCATGGGCTTCACCCTATGCCCCGGCCGCGACAGCGCATTACCTGTTGCGCGGCACCACGATGTTCTTGCACTCGCGGCCCTTCAGCACGTCGATGACGTTCTGCATGACCCGCCGCTTCAGCTGGTAGTAGGACTCCTCGGAGTAGTAGGCGGCGTGCGGGGTGAGGATGACCCGGTCGAGCTTGGTGACGGGGGCGTCGGCGGGGATCGGCTCGGTCTCCAGCACGTCCAGGCCTGCACCGCGCAGCTTGCCCGACTCCACAGCGCGGACCAGGGCGTCGGTGTCGACCACGCCGCCGCGGGCGGTGTTGACCAGGATGGCGCCGTCCTTCATCTGGGCAAAGGTCTCGTCGTTGAACAGGTGCCTGGTGGACGTCATCAACGGGATATGGACGCTGATGATGTCGCTGGTGGCCAGCAGTTCGGCCTGGCTGACCACCGCGAACCCGTCGACCTCGGTGGTGTCGGCGGGGATCATCACGTCGCTGACCTGGGTCTTGAAGCCCAGGCCGCGGGCCTTCTCGGCGCAGGCGCGCCCGATGGCGCCGAACCCGAGGACGCCGAAGGTCATGTCGACGAACTGGTGGATCGGCATCGCCGGGCCGAGGTCCATCGTCGACCTGCGGGCCTGCGCGTCCAGGGTGGGCAGGTTGCGGGCCACCGCGACCGCCAGCGTGATCGCGTGGTCGGCCACCGACTGGGTGCCGTAGTCGGGCACGTTCACCACCACGATGCCGCGCGCCTCCGCGGCGTCCAGGTCGATGGTGTCAACGCCGACGCCGTAGCGTCCGACCACCTTCAGTTCCGGCAGCAGGAAGTCCATCACCTCGGCGGTGATGTCGGCGTACTGCACGACCAGCCCGTGGCTGCCCTTGACGCGCGGGTCGAGTCCGGCGTCCTTGCCGCCGCCGAGGAAGTGGAACTCGACGCCCTCGGCCTCGGCGACGCCCTGCTCGACTGCGTAGGAGTCATGGTCAAGATCGGTGATGGATACGCGCATGGTTGCCCCTTCGAACCTGGCCCACGTTGGCTCGTGGCCAGCAAAGACGGATGGTCGGCTTGACGTTGCGATTATCGCATATCCTCCACGACCCCGGGACCTGGCTGTTGAGAGCCGCTTCAGCCACGATCACCAGTCGATAGCTGGCGGGTGGACCCCTAAGAGTTCGGTAACGTTCAGGCCGACGGTTGCCAGGCAGGCTGTACGACCTCAGAGGCATTGAATATGGTCGATATCGACCACAGTCGGATGCCAGCCGATGCCGGCCACCGACACCCCCAATTCCGTCTGCGCGAGGAGTTGTTGAGCATGAGCAGTGTTCACGCGAGCGATCACATCAAAGACCTCCCCCAGTTGGAAATGCCGGCTGCGCCCGAAGATCTGAAGACGGGCAGCCCGCTGGGGATGTTCAAGTACCTGGGCCCTGGTCTGATCATGGCCTCGGCATCCATCGGGTCGGGCGAGATCTTCTTCGCCTCGCGCGGGGGCGCCGTATTCGGCTACGTCCTGTTGTGGACGTTCCTGGCCGCAGCCGTCCTCAAGGGCGTCGCGGTGTACTCGGGCACCCGATACATCACGCTCACCGGTGAGAGCCCGTTCGCCCGATTCGGCCAGATCATCCCCGGACCTAAGAACTGGTTCCCGGTGCTGCTCGGCATCCTCGCGGTCATCTCGTTCCCCTCCTGGGCGGGCGGCTTTGCCAACTTCCTCGGCCAGTGGAGCGTATGGGGCTCTTCCCAATCGAGGGTGGGTGGGTGACGGCGCGGGCTGAGCGTTGAGGAGCCTTGTCGCCGCGAGGATGTGGGTGTCGAATCCCATCCAGCAACAACAAGGCCCATGTCTGACGCTACCTCAA
>NZ_JBASCI010000103.1:0-15895 GCF_049651565.1 Brooklawnia sp. | reverse complement strand
CGGCCATCGACTCCGCATCGAACAGATCCCGCTGATCCCGCGATCGCCCCTGCACACGACCAAGGCTCCCGCACCCGGCCCCACCACCCGGGCACAGACACGCACTTGTTCAGCAGTCTCCTAGGATGGCATGAACCGCGGCTGGTTTGGTGGTGTCCAACCAGGGCTTCGATTCGGGGATAGGCATGCGGGATCTCCTGTGGTCGGGAAAATCAGTCGCGAATGGGAGCCGTTGGTGATCCGGAACCGGGGAATGCCGAGTCCGTCGATCGCCGCCACGTGTCGTTCCACCTGGATCTGGGCAAGCAAGCTGCGCCATCTCCTCCTCGGTCATGTGCTGGTTCAAGGTCGCGTAGATGTCGATGGTCTCCATTGCGCCATGCAGCTGGGCGATCTTCTGCTCCAGAGTCATCGCAGCCCACCGGCCACCGCGCTGCCAATGACCATCGGGGTGGCGGCGTCCTTCGACACCGAAGTGGCCCGCGAGTACGGCGACGTGATCGGCTCGGAGACCGCCACGCTGGGCCAGCATGTGCTGGAGGGTCCGGCGGTGAACCTGCACCGCACCACCATCGCCGGTCGCAACTTCGAGTACTTCTCCGAAGACCCCTACCTGTCCGGTGTGATGGGCGTCGAGATCACCAGGGCGATCCAGGCGCACGACATCATCGCCATGGGCAAGCACTACGTCGTCAACGACCAGGAGTACGAGCGCTTCCGCACCAGCGTCGAGCTCGACGAGCACGTGCTGCGTGAGCTCTACCTGCTGCCATTCGAGATGCTGGTCACCGACGGCGAGGTCGCCGCCCTCATGAGCGCCTACAACCGGATCCGCGGCGTCTACGCCACCGAGTACCGCCACACCCTGCACGACGTGCTGCGCGACGACTGGGGCTTCGAGGGTTACGTGCAGTCCGACTTCTGGTCGACCAGGTCGGCGGCGACTCACTCAAACGCGGGCCTCGACCATGAGATGCCGGATGCCAAGTGGCTGAACCAGACCAACATCACCAACGCGCTGAATGACACCAGCCTCGAGATGAAGACCATCGACCGGGCATTGATAAGGCGGTTCACGCAGATGTTCCGGTTCGGCCAGTTCGAGCGCCCATACGATCCCGGTGAGATCGACGCAGCAGCCAACGGCGCCACCGCGCGCCGGCTGGGCGCCCAGATGGCGGTGCTGCTGAAGAACGACGCCGGGCTGTTGCCGATCACCAACCCGACCGGCCAGCTGGTCATCATCGGCCAGTCCAAGTTCGCCGAGCACGCCACCCAGGGTGGCGGCGGTTCGTCCAAGGTGGACCCGCTGTACACGGTGGCACCGCTGGAGGGGCTACGGGACATTCTCACCGAGATGGGCGCCGACGCGACCGCGGACAGCTTCATCGTGGCCGACGACCTGTCGAACCTCGAGCTGGCGATCGAGGCCGCCAGGGCCGCAGACACGGTCATCCTGATGGCTGGCCTGGTCGCCACCGAGGGCGCCGACATGCCCAGCCCGAACATGTTCAACCAGCAGAACGAGATGCTGGACGCCCTGCTCGGCGTCAACAAGAACACCGTGGTGGTGATGAAGGACTCGGCGCCGGTGCTGATGCCCTGGGTCGACAAGGCATCCACCATCCTCGAGGTCTGGAACCAGGGCGCCGAGGACGGCCACGTCGTGCCCGACCTGCTGTTCGGCCGGGTGAACCCGTCGGGCAAGGTGCCCACCACCTACCCGCGTTCGGCGGACGACACCCTGTACGCCAACCACCCCGAGCGCTACCCGGGCACCGACGAGGGTGCCGGCTACCCGGTGATCCGCTACACCGAGGGCCTGGAGATGGGATACCGCTGGTTCCAGGCCCAGGGCATCGAGCCGCTGTTCTGCTTCGGCCACGGCCTGTCGTACACCACCTTCGACCTCGCCGATATCTCGGTGGACGCCGAAGGGTTCAACGGTAACCAGCCGGTGACGGTGCGGGCACGGCTGACCAACACCGGCGAACGGGCCGGGGCCGAAGTGGTGCAGGTCTACCTGGGTGTGCCGGGGGCGGGCCAGCCGCCCAAGCGCCTGGTGGGCTTCGCCAAGGAGTACCTGGAACCGGGGGAGTCGCGGGACGTCGAGATCGTGATCGACCCCGCGGCCACCAACCACCCGTTCAGTGTCTGGGACTACTGCTCGCGCGGCTTCGCAGTGTTGCCGGGCGACTACACCGTTCACGTCGGCACCTCCAGCGAGGACACCCCGTTCAGCCAGGTAGTCAGCGTCGGCTGAGGCGGTTTGGATGACGAATCACGGTTGGGCCTGCGGCGGTTGGCGGCGTGGTCCAACCGCCGTCCATTTCGGGTGCTGCCCTAGTCTTGGCGCATGCGCGAAGCCGAGCTGTGGCAGCGAATGAGAACCCACCTGGGCGCGGGCTACGCGGCGGTCTGGGCCGAGCAGATGGTGCTGGCCGAACTCGGCGGACGCACGGTCGTCGAAGCACTGGCGGCCGGGGTGGACTGCAAGACCATCTGGCGGGCGGTGTGGAGCCGGCTGGAACTGCCGGCCACCGACCGATAGGAACGGCGACACGCTTGACAGATGCCGTCATCGAACGTGCGTTCGGTTAAAGTAGTCTGCAGGTCAGCTGAGCAGCGGAGTTGTCCACAAGCCTTCGGCAAGATGACGAAATGTCAGTACGACCGCCTACATTCCTGATACCCGGGTCCACCACCCAGCTCGCTAAGGCACTTGGCGCCAAGAGAGGATGAACAGATGGCTGTGGCAGATCGCGAGAAGGCACTCGAGGCCGCGCTCGCCCAGATAGAGAAGCACCACGGCAAGGGCTCGGTCATGCGGCTGGGCGACCAGTCGCACGCCCTGATCGAGGTGATCCCGACCGGCTCGATCGCGCTCGACGTGGCACTGGGCATCGGTGGCCTGCCGCGCGGCCGGGTCGTCGAGATCTACGGGCCAGAATCCAGCGGCAAGACGACGGTCGCCCTGCACGCCATCGCGAACGCCCAGGCCGAAGGCGGTATCTGCGCGTTCATCGATGCCGAGCACGCGCTCGACCCCAGCTACGCCGCGGCTCTGGGTGTCGACACCGACGCGCTGCTGGTCAGCCAGCCCGACAACGGTGAGCAGGCCCTCGAGATCGCCGATACGCTGATCCGCTCGGGCGCGCTGGCCTGCATTGTCATCGACTCGGTGGCTGCGTTGACGCCGCGGGCCGAGATCGAGGGCGAGATGGGCGACTCCCACGTAGGTCTCCAGGCCCGCCTGATGAGCCAGGCCCTCCGCAAGATCACCGGCGCGCTGAAGAACGCCAACACCACGGCGATCTTCATCAACCAGTTGCGCGAGAAGATCGGTGTCATGTTCGGCAGCCCCGAGACCACCACGGGCGGCCGGGCATTGAAGTTCTACTCCTCGGTGCGGCTTGACGTCCGACGGATCGAGTCGCTCAAGGACGGCAACGAGGTGGTCGGCAACCGTACCCGGGTGAAGGTCGTCAAGAACAAGGTCGCGCCCCCGTTCAAGCAGGCCGAGTTCGACATCATGTACGGCAAGGGCATCTCCCGCGAGGGCAGCCTGATCGACATGGGCGTCGAGACCGGGATCGTTCGCAAGGCCGGCTCCTGGTTCACCTACGGCAACGACCAGTTGGGGCAGGGCAAGGAGAACGCCCGCAACTACCTGCTGGCCAACCCCGAGGTCGCCAATGAGATCGATGGCAAGATCCGGGCCGCGATGGGCATGGGTGAAGTTGTCGTGCCCGAGGGTATCGACCCCGAGACCGGGGAGGTCGATCCGAGCCGGGCGGTCGATTTCTAAGTGACCACCGGCCGCGACGGCGACTTCCCGAGCCCCGAGCCTGATCCTTATTCGGTCACCCGTGAGATGGCGCTCAAGGCGCTCGACCGGCGCGCCTACGGGCGCGCCGAGTTGGGCAGCTACCTGCAGCGCAAGGGTGCCGCCGACGAAGTCATCGAGCGGGTGCTCGACCGCTTCGAGCAGGTCGGCCTGCTGGACGACGCGGCATTCGCCAACCAGTGGGTCGAGTCGCGGCATCGTGGACGCAAGTTGCCGCGCCGGGCGCTGGTCGCCGAGTTGCGGCGGAAGGGTTTGGACGATGACGTCATCGCCGGCGCGGTGGCGGCCATTGACCATGACGCTGAAGCGGACGCGGCGCTCCAGCTGGCCACCGCCAAGGCGCGCGCACTGGCCGGCCAGCCCTACGACGTCGCACTGCGCAGGCTGGTGGGCACCCTCGGTCGACGTGGCTTCAGCGGCGACCTGGCCTGGCGTACCGCCAAGCAGGTGCTGGCCGAGCGTCCCGACGCGGGTTCCGATGACTCCTGAGGTGCCCTACGGCGCTCCCGCGGGGGCTGACGATACTGTCAGGCATAGCGGAATGGTCAAGGAGGAATAGCCGATGGAGGTGCTGCTCGGGATCGTGGCGGCCGTGTTGGCCTGCGCCCTGGTTGCTCAGGGGTACCTGGCAAGGCGTCGGCGCGAACCTGCGACGGCGACGGTCGCACCCGACGAACTCCTTGCTGCCCGGCAGGAGCTGGTGGCCGCGCGCGAGGAGCTGGTCGCCAGTCGAAGCCGCCTCGACGAGCGTGAGCAGCGCCTGGCTGTGCGCGAGGAGCGACTCTCGGAGCTGGCCGCAGGCATCCAGCGCGATCGCGAGCGGCTGGATGCCGACCGGGAACACCTGGCGGCAGTGCGGACCGAGCACGCAGACCTCACCGCCCGGGCGCTCGCCGAACTGGAGCGGATCGGTGGCCTCCGGGTCTCCGACGCCCGCGCCGAGGTGCTGGCAACAGCCGAACAGCTCGCTCGCGACGACGCCGAGCAGCGGGCCAAGGAGATCTCCGATGAAGTGATCCAGCGGGCGGAGGCCGAGGCCAGCCGGGTGGTGACCATCGCGATCGAGCGGGTGGCAGTCGGGCAGGCGTCCGAAGCGGTCGTCACCAGCGTCGACCTGCCCAGCGAGGACATGAAGGGTCGCATCATCGGCCGTGAGGGCCGCAACATCCGAGCCTTCGAGCAGCTGACCGGGGTGACCCTGATGGTGGACGACACCCCCGGCCTGGTGCTGTTGAGTTGCTTCGACCCGGTTCGCCGCGAGGCGGCCCGGCAGGCGCTGGTGGAGTTGGTCGCCGACGGCCGCATCGACCCGGCGCGGATCGAGGAGGCCCATGAGAAGGCCACCCGCAACGTCGAACGCACCTGCGTGCAGGCGGCGCAGCAGGCCATCGATGAGCTCGGCCTGACGGGCATCGGACGCGGCCTGCTACCCACCATCGGCGCGCTCGGCTTTCGCACCAGCTACGGCCAGAACGTACTGGAGCACAGCTCCGAATGCGCCCGGCTGGCCGGTGCCATGGCCGCCGAACTGCGCCTGGACGTCGAGACCTGTCGCCGGGCCGCCTTCCTGCACGACCTCGGCAAGGCCGTGATCACCCACGGCGAAGGATCGCACGCCGCCGCCGGCGCCGACCTGGCGCGCCGGCACGGCCAGTCCGAAGCGGTCGTCCACGCCATCGCGGCCCACCACAATGAGGTGGCCCCCGAGACCGCCGTGGACGTGCTGGTGCAGGTCGCCGATGCGATATCCAGTTCGCGGCCCGGTGCCAGGCGCGAAAGCGTGGAAGCGTACGTCCGCCGGCTCGACCGGCTGGAGGAGGTCGCGACCAGACAGCCGGGGGTCGAGAAGGCCTACGCACTGCAGGCCGGCCGCGAGATCAGGGTGATGGTGCTGCCAGACCAGGTCGACGACTCCGGCGCCCAACACCTGGCGCGACGGATCGCCGACGAGGTCGAGAAGGAGCTGGTCTACCCCGGGCGCATCAAGGTGACCGTGATCCGCGAGACCCGGGCCACCGAGATGGCGCAGTAGCGCGTCCGGGCCGCGGCCGGCGATGGTGAGGCGTCGCGCCACACCGTCTACAGTGGACTCGCCATGACGAACACACCTACTGCCGATCCGCGCACCTATCGGGTAGTCACCTATGGCTGCCAAATGAATGAGCACGACTCCGAACGCATCGCCGGACTGCTCGAGGAGGCCGGCCTGGTTGCCGCGCCGCCGGCCGGGCGGGAACTCGCGGCCGCCGACGTCGTGGTCTTCAACACCTGCGCGGTCCGCGAGAACGCCGACAACCGGCTCTACGGCAACCTCGGCCATATGGCGAAGCTGAAGCGGACTCGCCCGGGGATGCAGATCGCGGTCGGCGGGTGCATGGCGCAGAAGGACCGCGACCTGATCATCCAGAAGGCGCCGTGGGTGGACGTGGTCTTCGGTACCAACAACATCGGCACCCTGCCAGTGCTGCTGGAACGGGCTCGTGTCCAGCAAGCCGCCCAGGTGGAGATCGTGGAGGCGCTGGAGACCTTCCCGTCGAACCTGCCCACCAGGCGTGAATCGGCGTACGCAGCATGGGTGTCGGTCAGCGTCGGCTGCAACAACACCTGCACCTTCTGCATCGTCCCGAGCCTGCGCGGCAAGGAGACCGACCGGCGGCCCGCGGAGATCCTGCGCGAGATCGAGATGCTGGTGGCGTCCGGTGTGCAGGAGGTCACCCTGCTCGGTCAGAACGTGAACACCTACGGCGTCGAGTACGGCGACCGGCAGGCGTTCGCGAAGCTGCTGCGCGCCTGCGGCGAGGTGACCGGGCTGGAACGGGTGCGCTTCACCAGCCCGCACCCGGCGTCGTTCACCGACGACGTCATCGAGGCGATGGCCGACACCGCCAACGTGATGCCAAGCCTGCACATGCCCCTGCAGTCCGGTTCCGACAAGGTGCTGCGCCAGATGCGGCGGAGCTACCGCAGCGAGCGGTTCCTTGGCATCCTCGACCGCGTCCGCGCCGCGATGCCGCACGCCGCCATCACCACCGACATCATCGTCGGGTTCCCCGGTGAGACCGAGGACGACTTCCAGGCCACCCTCGACGTGGTGCGACAGGCCCGGTTCAGCCAGGCCTTCACCTTCCAGTACTCGATCCGCCCCGGCACGCCGGCCGCGACCATGCCCGACCAGGTGCCGCCCGAGATCGTCCAGGACCGCTACGAACGCCTGGTGCAACAGGTCGAACAGATCTCCTGGCAGGAGAACACCGCCCAGCTCGGCCAAACCGTCGAGGTGCTGTTCGCGGCCGGGGAGGGTCGCAAGGACGAGCGCACCGCCCGCATTTCCGGGCGCGCCCGCGACAACCGGCTGGTGCACGTCGCCGTGCCGTCCGACGAAACCCTCCGGCCGCGGCCGGGGGACATCGCCGAGGCGGAGGTCACCTACGCCGCACCGCATCACCTGGTGGCCGATTCCCCGATCCGCAATCTGCGCCGAACCAGGGGTGGGGACGCCTGGCAGGCGCTGCACGAGCCGCGCCCGGCCGGCATCGGGCTGGGGTTGCCGACGATCGCAGGCCGCTGACTTGGTGCCGCCGGAGGCGCAGGCGCGACCAGGGGACGAGCCGCTGCCGCTGGCGGTGCTGATCGGCCCGACCGCCAGCGGCAAGTCGGCCCTGGCGATCGAACTGGCCGAGCTGCTCGCCGCCCGTGGTCAGCCGGCCGAGGTGGTCAACGCCGACTCGATGCTGGTCTACCGGGGCATGGACATCGGCACCGCCAAACCGACCCCGGCCGAGCTGGCAAGGGTGCCGCACCACCTGGTCGACATCATGGACGTCACCCAGACCGCCTCGGTCGCCGAGTACCAGACAATGGCCAGGCAGGTGATCGCCGAACTGCGCTCAACCGGCGTGCTGCCGATCCTGGTGGGCGGCAGCAGTCTGTACATCCGGGCGATCGTCGACCGGTTCGACTTCCCGGGCACCGACCCGGCGATTCGCCGAAAGTGGCAGGCCGAGCTCGACCGCATCGGCGCGCCCGCGCTGCACCGGGTGCTGGCCGAGCGGCACCCGCTGGCGGCCGCCGGCATCCTGCCCGGTAATGGACGCCGGATCGTCCGCGCCCTCGAGGTCATCGAACTGACCGGCGACTTCAGCCCCCAGCTGCCCGAGCACAGCCATGCGCTGGCGAACGTCCGCCAGTTCGGGCTGCAACTGGAACGGGGCCAGATGGACACCCGGATCGCCACCCGGGTCGACCGGATGTGGCAGGCCGGCCTGGTGGATGAGGTCCGGGCCCTGGTCGCCCGCGGGCTGCGGGAGGGACGCACGGCGTCCCGGGCCCTCGGTTACCAGCAGGTTCTGGCCTTCCTCGACGGCGAGATCACCGAGGAACAGGCCAGGCAGTCCACCATCGACGGCACCCGCCGGTTCGCCCGCAAGCAGCTCGGCTGGTTCGCACGCGACCCGCGCATCCGGTGGCTGCCGGCGGGCAGCCCGGACGCAGCGGCCACTATCGCGTCCGGCTTGGACCTTGACCGGCCAGCGGTGCGAGACTGAATCTGTGGAAGCGCTGAACTTCGCCAAGGGCCACGGCACGCTGAACGACTTCGTCCTCGTCGTCGACCCGGACGACCGGCGCCCACTGGACGCCGACACCGTGCGCTGGCTGTGTGACCGCAGGGCCGGTATCGGCGGCGACGGGTTGCTGCGGGCGGTGCGGGCGAACCTGGTGCCGGAATGGACCGGCGATGCCGACCTGTGGTTCATGGACTACCGCAACGCCGATGGCTCCGTCGCGGAGATGTGCGGCAACGGGCTGCGGGTCTTCGTGCGGCACCTGCTGGAGACCGGTCTGGTGACCGATCCCGGCCAGGTGCCGATCGCCACCCGGGCCGGCCTGCGCACCGCCTGGCCGCAGGCCGACGGGTCCATCAGGATCGACGTGGGCAGGGTGACGGTCGGTGATGTGACCAGCCGGGTGAGCGTCGACAGCCGCGCGTACCAGGGCCGACAGGTTGACGTGGGCAATCCCCACGCCGTGGTGGTGCTCGATGACCCGACCGAACTGGCCGAACTCGACCTGGGTCGCCAGCCCGCCTTCGACGCTGAGGTGTACCCGGCCGGGGTCAACATCGAGTTCATCGTTCCCACCGGTGCGCACGACCTGCAGATGCGGGTCCACGAGCGCGGCGTCGGCGAGACCATGTCCTGCGGTACCGGGGTGGTAGCTGCCGCGGCCGCCCACCTGGCGCAGTTGGGACGCCGCACCGGCGAGGTGCAGGTCACCGTCCCCGGCGGACGCCTGCAGGTGCAGCTCACGCAGGAACGTGGGTACCTTTCCGGGCCTGCTGTTGTCGTGGCCCATGGAAGTGTTGTCCTGCCCGGCTGAGCCTTGCAGGTGCGAACTAGGCTTGCTGGACGATGACAGACCAGACCAACCCGCTGCCCGGGCAACCCTACCCTGACGAGGCCGGCGAGGATCGAGTCGACGACGACGACTGGACCTTTGCCGACGATGACCAGACAGCCTGGGACGACGACGACTTCTGGGGTGATGAGGCCGACCCCGAGCCCGGGGAGCTGGACCTGGCCGAACGCCACTCGCTGCGGCGGGTGGCCGGCCTGTCGACCGAACTGGCCGACGTCGCCGAGGTCGAGTACCGCCAGCTCCGGCTGGAACGGGTGGTGCTGGTCAGCGTTTGGACGACCGGCAGCCAGGCCGACGCCGACAACGCCATGTTCGAACTCAAGGCGCTGGCCGAAACCGCGGGGTCCCAGGTCCTGGACGGGCTGGTCCAGCGGCGCAGCAGCCCCGATCCGGCCACCTACATCGGACGCGGCAAGGTCGACGAGCTGCGCGAGGTCGTCCAGGACACCGGCGCCGACACGGTCATCTGCGACGGTGAGCTGTCACCGGCCCAGTTGCGCACCCTGGAGGACCGGGTCGGGGTGAAGGTCGTCGACCGCACCGCACTGATCCTGGACATCTTCGCCCAGCACGCCAAGAGCGCTGAGGGCAAGGCGCAGGTCGAACTCGCTCAGCTCAACTACCTCAAGCAACGGCTGCGCGGCTGGGGTACCAGCCTGTCGCGGCAGGTGGGCGGCCGGGCGTCCGGCGGGGTGGGAATCGGCGGCCGAGGGCCCGGCGAAACCAAGATCGAGACCGACCGGCGCCGGATCAACCACCGGATCTCCGTCCTGCGCAAGCGGCTGCGCGACATGGCGAGCACCCGGGCGGTGAAGCGGGCCGACCGGCAGCGCCACCGCATCCCCGCCGTCGCGATCGTGGGCTACACCAACGCCGGCAAGTCGTCCCTGCTGAACCGGCTCACCCACGCCGGCGTCCTGGTCGAGGACGCCCTGTTCGCCACCCTCGACCCGACCACCCGGCGCGCCACCACCGCCGACGGCCGCGTCTACACCCTCACCGACACCGTCGGCTTTGTCCGGCACCTGCCCACCGACCTGGTCGAGGCCTTCCGGTCGACGCTGGAGGAGACCGTGGACGCCGACCTGCTGGTGCACGTGGTGGACGGCTCCGACCCCGACCCACAGGGCCAGATCGCTGCGGTGCGCCAGGTACTGGCTGACATCGGGGCGGCCGACCGGGCCGAGCAACTGGTGATCAACAAGATCGACCAGGCACACCCGGACATGATCACCATCCTGCGCAACCAGTACCCGCAGGCGGTCTTCGTCTCGGCCCGCACCGGCCAGGGGCTCGACCTGCTGCGCGAAGCGATCGAGCAGCGGTTACCCAGCCCCCGCACCGAAATCACCGCGCTGCTGCCCTGGGATCGGGGCGACCTGGTCGACCGGGTACATCGCGAATCCGAGCTGATCAGCCTCGACCACCACGGTGACGGCACCATCGTCCGGGCCCGGGTGCACCCCGAACTGGCCGCCCAGCTGCAGCCCTACACCCTGCCCGACGGCGCCGATTCGTCGGGCACCGAAGAGCAGTGAGCGATCCGGCGCCGGCGGCGGAGGTACTGGGCGCGGCGGTGGCCGCGATCGGCGGCAGCCCCCGCGACGGTCAGCAGGTGATGTGCGACCAGATCACCAGGAGCCTGTCCGATGGTGCGCACCTGCTGATCCAGGCCGGCACCGGCACCGGCAAGTCGCTCGGCTACCTCGCCCCGGCGCTGGTGTGGGCGATGGAGTCCGACCAGACGGTCCTGGTCACCACGGCCACTCTGGCGTTGCAGGCCCAGCTGGCCAACAAGGACATCCCGGTAGCCGCCCGCGCGACCGCAGCCGTCCTGGGCCGGGAACCGCGCACCGAGATCCTCAAGGGCCGGTCGAACTACGCCTGCCTGTTGCGGGTCCGCGATCAGGTCGGTGGCGAGCAGGAGACCCTGCTGGGCTCGGTCGAGGTCGCCGACGCGGTGCGCAGCTCGCGGGCGGCGAGTCCGGAATCGGTGATCGGCGCGGAGGTGGTCGCGCTGCGGGAATGGGCGGAGGCGGAGCTGGTCTCCGGTGGCCTGGCCGACCGCGATGACGCCCCGCGGCACTCGCCGCGGGCCTGGGCCCAGGTGTCGGTTCCGGTGCGGGAGTGCCTGAGTGCCGCGAAGTGCCCCTACGGTGAGGAGTGCTTCGTCGAGGCCTCGCGGGCTCGGGCCAGGCAGGCTGACCTGGTGGTAACCAACCATGCGTTGCTGGCGATCAACGCCATGCACGGTGGCACTGCGCTGCCCGAACATGCCGCGGTGATCATTGACGAGGCCCACGAATTGGCTGCCAGGGTCACCGGGGCGGCCAGCAGCGAGCTGTCGCCGGCGCAGATCGAACGGGTCGCCAAGCGGGCGTCCGGCTGGTTGGACGACGAGCTGGCCATCGAACTGCTCGACGTGGTCGACGGCTACGAAGCGGCGCTCGAAGAGGTGCCACCGGGACGGATCACCGCCGGCGACTCACTGGCCATCCAGGCCATCCAGTTGGTGCGCCAGGCCAGCCGGCGGGCGGTTTCGGCGCTGGCCGCGCCGTCCGACACCCCCGATGTGGAGCGCACCCAGGCTGCCGCAGCGATGCGTGAGGTCTTCGACATCGCCGAACGTATCGCTAGGCTCGACGAGCACGACGTGGTCTGGTTGAGCAGTAACGACCGGTTCGGCGCTCAGCTCAACGTGGCGCCGCTCTCGGTGGCCGGGCTGATGCGCGAGAAGGTGCTGGCCGAGCACACCACGATCCTCACCTCGGCCACCCTAACCCTTGGGGGCTCGTTCGATGCGATGGCCGGCAACGTGGGGCTGAAGCGGGACGACCGGATCGACGACGAAACCGAACCCGCCGATGACACGCAGTGGCGCGGCCTGGACGTGGGTTCGCCGTTCGACTACCCCAGCCAGGGCATCCTCTACGTCGCCAAGGGGCTGGCCAACCCGGGCCGGGACGGGATCGCCCCGGACGCGTTGCGGGAGCTGGCCGAACTGGTCTGGGCGGCCGACGGGCGCACGCTTGGCCTGTTCGCCTCGCAGCGATCGGCCGAGCTGGCGGCCGACCACCTGCGCAACGAACTGCCAGAACTCACCGTGCTCTGCCAGGGTGAATCGCAACTGGCCGACCTGACCCGGACTTTCATCGCCGACGAGCGCTCGGTGCTGCTGGGCACCATGTCGCTGTGGCAGGGGATCGACGTGCCAGGCGACGCCTGCCGGCTGGTGGTCATCGACAAGATCCCGTTCCCGCGACCTGACGACCCCCTGATGCAGGCCAGGCAGCAGGCGGTCAGCAAGGCGGGCGGGAATGGGTTCATGCAGGTGGCGGCCACCCATGCGGCCCTGCTGCTGGCGCAGGGAGCCGGTCGGCTGATCCGACGGGACACCGACAGGGGAGTGGTCGCGGTGCTCGACCCGCGGCTGGTCAGAGCCCGCTACGGCAGCTACCTGCGGGCGTCGCTGCCGCCGTTCTGGATGACCACCGACCTGGACGTGGTGGTGCAGGCGCTGCAGCGGCTGCAGCAGGGCCGGGCCACCGCCTAGCGACTTGCCCGCTTCGGCGAGCGTGCCTTGCTAGACGCGACGAAGGACGGCGACCACCTTGCCGAGGATGGTGGCTTCGTTGCCGTCGATCGGGTCGTAGGCGGAGTTCTGCGGCACCAGCCAGACCTGCCCCGAGGTGCGCCGCAGGGTCTTGACGGTTGCTTCGCCGTCGAGCAGGGCGGCCACAATCTCGCCGTTCTCGGCGTTCGGTTGCTGGCGGACCACGACGTAGTCGCCATGGCGGATGGCGGCGTCGATCATGGAGTCACCGCGCACCTCGAGGGAGAAGACGACCCCGTCGCCGACCAGTTCCTTCGGCAGCGGCAGGATGTTGTCGATCTGCTCCTCGGCCAGGATCGGCGTCCCGGCCGCGATCCGTCCCAGCACCGGTACCGGGACGGCAGTGGGTAGGGTGTCGGCGACGTCGGTCTGGTCGTGCTGCCCGGCCGACCGCTCGGCATCGCCCGGCAGTTCGAGCCAGTCGGGCAGGGTCACCTCTAGTGCTCGCGGACGGTGCGGGTCGCGCCGCAGGAATCCCCGGCGCTCCAGCACGCGGAGCTGGTGGGAGACGCTGGAGGAACTGGCCAGCCCGACCGCGTCGCCCATCTCACGCATGCTGGGGGGGTACCCGCGGTCCTCGACGGTGTCGCGGATGAACTGGAGAATGCGCCGCTGACGCGGGCTCAGGCCGTACTGGTCGGGCATATCGGAGTCGAAGCCCATCTGCTGGGCGACGGATTCATTGGACGGACGACCAGGCCCGCGCTTCTTCGCGCCGGAGTCTGCTGACCTTGCTGTGATCATGATCAAACGGTAGAGCACGAAGGCCCCCAATTCAAACAGCTGTTCGACGTGTCGCTGGCGTGTCCGCACAGGCCGGAAGCAGCGCGGCGAGGCCACCCCGGACTTCGCCGACGCCTCGGGTCCAGTGCACTCCAGCGGGGCGGCGCAGTGGACCGGCTCGATGACTGATCGGCGGGCGGCACACGGAATTTGTCAGTGCCGCCTGATTGGCTGTCAGTCACGAAGCCCAAATGAATCGAACTGTTGACCGATGCTGGTCGTCACCGCTAGCATTCGAACAACAGTTCGAGACCTCAGTCCGGCGGATGGCCGGACAGATGGAGGAGAGATGACCAGCATTCACTTGGCTGACCGGGTCAACCGCAATGCGCAGCGACGCGCACACATGGCGCGTGCCAAGACCCAGCCGTCGGTGATCCATGACGGGCGGCGGCCCCGTTCCTGTCCTCCGCAGCCGACCCCACCCGGTGGACGCCCCAGGCAGCCCGGCTGGCCCCTGACCAACCAGTCTTGCCTGGTGCGCCCGGACACGGTCGTGCAACCATCGACAAGCCCGGCGGCTGCTCCGGAGGGCCAGTGGCTGTTCGCAGACCGCGTCCTGCTTGCGATCATGCTGTCCTTCTCGGTCGCCGTCGTCCTGGGGGCGATCGTCATAGTGAACCAGTATCTGGCGCTGGGCACCACGCCATGAGGCTGGACCAGGCAAGGGGGCGGCTCCCGCCCGGAACCGCCCCCTTGCCTGGTGACTGCTCGGCAGTCGGCAGGTCAGCTGTCAGTAGCCGTACTGCTGCTGCTGTGGCTGGCCGACCATGCCGGTGGACTCGTCGATCACGATCGTGCGGGTGATCTTGTCGGCGATCGTCTGGCGCTTGGCGTCCCAGAGCGGGAACAGCCAGCCGATGAAGCAGATGATGGTGTCGATGATGTGCGCCAGGTAGCGGACAGCGGCCATGCCCATCCCGATCGGACGGCCGGTCGCTTCGCTGACCAGGCGGATGCCGGCCACCTTACGTCCCCAGGACTGGCCGGTGGTACCGCCCAGGTAGACGGTGTTGTAGATCAGCCAGCCGAGGCCGAGCACGCTGGAGATGATGCCCTGCACGTCTTCGCTGGCGAAGCCGCCCAGGATACCGACCAGGACGCTGATCACCAGGCCGGGCGCGACGTAGTCTATGAGGCCGCCCAGTGCGCGCTTGCCCCAGGACGCGTAAGGTGCACCGCCCGGGGAGACCGGCCCGTAGAGCTGACCGCTGTAGGTGGGCTGGCCGTAGCCGAACTGGTCCTGCTGGCTGCCGGACTGCTGGGCGTAGCCGGTGGTGGTGTCCTGGCCGTAGCCCTGACCGTAACCGGGCTGACCGTAACCGGGCTGACCGTAGGGCGGCGTCGGCTGCTGGTCGGGGCCCTGCTGCCCGTAGGCGCCATAGCCCTGGTCCGGTCCGGGGCCGGGCTGGCCAGAGGGGCCCTGGCCGTAGGTGCCGTAACCCGATTGGTTCGGATCGGGCTGGCCGTAGCTGCCATAGCCGGGCTGCTGACCCGCGGCCCCTTGCCCGTAAGGGTCATAGCGGGACTCGTTGGCTGGCGACGAGCCGCTGCCAGGAGTCTGGCCGTAACCGCCGTACCCGGGCTGCTGGCCGGAGGAGCCGGTTTGGCCGTAGGGGTCGTAGCCCGACTCGTTGGTGGGTGACGAGCCGTAGCCGGGGGTCTGTGCGTAGCCGCCGTAGCCGGACTGCTGGCCGGAGGAGCCGGTTTGGCCGTAGGGGTCGTAGCCGGATTCGTTGGTGGGGGACGAGCCGTAGCCGGCGGTCTGCCCGTAGCTGCCAGATCCGGGCTGCTCACCTGCGCCGCCCTGCTCGTGCGGGGGCTGGCCATAGCCAACGTAGCCGGACTGGTCCTGGCCGGGGTCAGGCTGGCCTGGCGAGTCGAAGGAAGGGCCAGGCTGGTCAGCCTGCCGGGCGTCGGGCTGCTCGCCGGCGGCATTCTCCGTAGGTTCCGACCCCTCGTCGCCCGAGGGGGTGCGTTCAGGATCGTTCGGGCGACCCCAGTAGTCGTTGCTCACAGCGCTTTCTCCAATCGCATTGCAGTGACGGGGTCGATCCTACGGCGTGGACCCGATTATGTAGATAGACACAATCGATACCGGTGAATAATGGGGGCTCTTCACACTTCCGGTGGGGGTGGCGGGGTGAGTCCGCCGCCGATGAGGAGCATGCGTAGCCGGTAGTTGTCTCGGTTGCGGAAGCCGCGGGCGATGCGGCGGTGGAGTTCGATGAGCCCGT
>NZ_JBASCI010000102.1:0-6115 GCF_049651565.1 Brooklawnia sp. | reverse complement strand
GTGCTGGTGACCGGGTCGCTGGACCTGTTCGCGGTTCCGCTGGCGCCACTGTTCGACGATGTGGTGGCCTCATCGATGGCGGTGCGCGACGGGGTGCTGACCGGGTACCTGGCCACACCGCCGCTGGTGGACGAGGCCCGCGCCCAGTGGCTCAAGGACTACGCCGCCCGGGGCGGTTTCGACCTGTCCCGCTCGCACGGCTACGGCGACTCGATCGCGGACGCCTCCTGGCTGTCGCTGCTGGGGCGTCCGGTCGCGGTGAACCCCGACCTGCCGCTCTACCGCCTGGCCTCGCGGGCGTACTGGCCGATCGAGGACTGGAAGCGGGCCTGACCGGTCGCAGGGCCCGGCAGTGAAACCGGTCAGCCGGTCTGCGTTCTCAGGTACCTGCCGAAGTGGGGGACGGTGAACGCCACCCGGCCCCGCTCGCAGGCATAGACCAGACCCTTCTTCAGCAGCGCGTCCCGGGCCGGCGACAGCGACTGCGGAGTGCGGCCCAGGTGCTCGGCGACCGCGCTGGTCGGCACGCCCACGCCGGGGTCGTCCAGCTCGTCCCGCTCACCAAGGTCGGCCATCGCCCGCAGGTACTCCCGTTCAGCCGGGGTGGCCCGCTCGTAGCGGCTGCCGAAGAAGCCCACCGCCAGCTCGGCCTCGGCCTCCGGCACCGCCACCGCCACGTCGTCCGGGGTGATCGGGGACGCCGGCGCCAGGTCCCACGCGACCTTGCCGTAGGCCTGGATGAAGTACGGGTAGCCGCTGGTCACCCGGTACATGGCGGCGAGAGCGTCGCAGCTGAACTCGGCGTCCTCATCGTTGGCGGGCACCTGCAGCGCCGCGTCGGCGGCCACCCGCTCCAGCCGGTCGATGCGTTGGTAGCTGAACAGCCGTTCGGAGTAGCTCTTGGACGCGCTGAGCAGTGTCGGCAGGTGCGGCAGCCCGGCGCCGACGATGATCAGCGGCAGCCGCTGCTGGCTGATCTCGTGGCAGGCCGCGCACATTGCCGACAGGTCCTCCGGACGCAGGTCCTGCATCTCGTCGATGCAGACGGCGACCCCGACCCCCTTGTCGGCGGCCAGGCCACCGACGTCGCTGAACAGCTCGACCAGGTCGATCTCGATGTCGCCGGAGTCGGCGCGGCCGGCGGTCGGCGGCACCTGGATGCCCGGATTCCAGCGTTCGGCCAGCTTGGCGCGCGGCCCGGCGTCCCGCTCGATGAACGACCGGATGGTGCCCAGCGTGGTGGCCGCGTCGGGGTGGGCGAGTTCACGCACAGCGGTGTGCAGCGCCGCCCCCATCGGACGCCGGATGCCCTGGTCGGGGCGGGCCTCGAACTTGCCGCTACCCCAACCAGCCCGGACCGCCTGCGACCGCAACGCGTTCAGCAACACCGTCTTGCCGACCCCGCGCAGCCCGGTCAGGATGATCGAACGTTCCGGACGCCCGCGGGCGATCCGCTCCAGCACCACGTCGAAGGCTCGCAGCTGCTCGTCCCGGCCGGCCAGTTCTGGTGGACGCTGGCCGGCGCCGGGCGCGTAGGGGTTGCGGATCGGATCCATGCCAGAACACTATTCGCGACTCTAGGAGTTCCCGCAGAGGCGCGCATAGTGCCGAAATCACGGGTTGGTGACCGCCGTCAGCGGCGCCGGAGCGAACCGACGGCGGCGGCCGCCCCGTCAGGCGGGCACCGGCACCGGCGCCTGCTTCACCAGGTCGCGGCTGATCGCGGTGGCGTACTGGTCGGCGTTGAACCCGGCCACCAGGTGCCAGGTGTTCGGGCCGACCTGAACCACGCCGGCCAGCCCGGCCGCCTTCAGCGCGTCGGTGTCGACGGCGGACGAGTCCGCCACCTCGACCCGCACCCGGGTCTCGGCGACCGGTTCAACCCTGACCACATTCGGGGTGCCGCCGAGCGCGTTCAGCCACTGCGCGGCCTGCCGCTCCTCCTCGGTGCCAACCTCGGTGTCGACCAGTTCACCGCGGGCCTTGGCCCGCTGCTCCGGCGTCCGGTAGTCGGTGATGATGATCAGCAGCATCGACACGGTGAAGGCCACCGCGATGGCGATCGCGTACACCCACATGGGGTCGAAGACCGGGATGGTCAGCAGTGAGGTGAACGCGAACGCCTGGGTCTTCACGCCGTTGAACGGTGCGCCCAGGATGGCGATGGTCAGGCCGCCGGCGAAGCAGCCGACCAGCATCCGCGGGTAGATCCGCTTGAACCGCAGGTGGATGCCGTACAGCGACGGCTCCGAGATGCCACCGAACAGGCCGGCCGCCAGCGCGCCGGTGGCGGTCTGGCGCATCGTGACGTCCCGGTCCTTCATCGACAGGAAGAGCACGCCGGCGGTGGCGCCGAAGCAGGCGAAGTTCCAGGCGCCCATCGGGCCCTGGATGAAGTCGTAGCCGAGGGTCTGGATGTTCACCAGCATCAGCGCGTTCAGCGGCCAGTGCAGACCCAGCGGCACCAGGAACGGGTACAGCATCGGGATCAGCAGGGCGAAGACGAACGGGGCGTTGTCGTTCATCCAGCTCAATCCCGTTCCCAGGCCGTTGCCCAGCCAGATACCCAGCGGGCCGATCAGGAAGGCCGTCACCGTGATCATGATGACCATGGAGAAGAACGGGACGAAGACCATGTGCACGTTGGCCGGGAAGATCCTCTTCAACAGCCGGTAGACCAGCGCCAGGATGGCAACCATGATCAGCGGGACGAAGACCTGACCACCGTAGTCGTTGAGCGGCATCGACAGCCCGAAGATGTTGGCCGAGCAGGTCTGGGTGCCGAGCGCCTCATTGATGGTGCACACGGTGTCCGGGAACCGCTCCTGGTCCGACAGGCTGATGAACTCAGGTGTCATCAGCGCGGCCATGATGGTGGCGCCGACCCAGGGGTCGACGTCCAGCTTCTTGGAGGCGTTGTAGGCGATCATGATCGGCAGGAAGTAGAACACCGCCCGCCACATGGTGTCGATGAAGACCCAGCCGGCGGCCTTGTCCGGGGCCCGGAAGTCGACCACTCCGAGGGCATCGGCCACCGCCGCCGACGCGATGATCAGGGAGGCGCCGAGCAGGACGCCCAGGATCGGGCGGAAGGAGTCGGACAGGTACTCGAAGAAGCCGTCCAGCCAGGCCACCTTGCCGCGCGCCTTCGACCGGGCCGCCGCCTTCACGTCGGCGTCGGATGCCTCACCCATCTTCGCCATCTCGGGCAGCGCCATGATGTCGTTGTAGACCGAGGCCACGGCCCCGCCGACGATCACCTGGTAGCGGTTGCCGCCCTGGGGCACCGCCCCCATCACCCCGTCGACGGCCTCTACCTTCTCACCATCGACCTTGCCGGCGTCGTGCAGTTCGAACCGCAGTCGGGTGGCACAGTAGGTGAGCCCCGCGATGTTCTCGGGACCGCCAACGCCACGGACGATTTCGTTCGCAGTGGTCATCCTGATTGTCCTTGTCTGGTTTGGGTGCTCAGCCTTCGTCCACCGGGACGAGGGCGCGTACTTCGGCCGGCGTGCTGCAGGCGACCGCCTTGGCGGCCAGCCGCCGGCACTGATCGAGGGAGTAGGACCGGACGGCGGCCTTGACCGCCGGGATCGCCGGGATGGAGCAGCTCAGCTCGTCCACGCCGAGTCCGAGCAGGATCGGCACCGCCTGCGGGTCGGAGGCGATGCTGCCGCACACCCCCAGCCACTTGCCTGCTGCGTGCAGCGCTTGCCCGGCCTGGCCGATCAGTTGCAGGACGGAAGGGTTGCACGGGTCGACCTGGGCGGCCAGCTTGGGGTGGCCGCGGTCCATCGCCAAGGTGTAGCTGGTCAGGTCGTTGGTGCCGACGCTGAAGAAGGCGACGTCCTCGGCGGCGAACTGGTTGGCCATCACCCCCACCGAGGGCACCTCCATCATGATGCCGACCTTGACGTCGCCACCGGAGCCGAGCGCGGCCACCTCGGCGTCCCAGATCTGCTTGGCGAACCGCCAGTCGTCGATGGTGGCGATCATCGGGAACATCACGTACAGTTCGGCGCCGGCGTCGGCGGCCCGGATGATCGCCCGGCACTGCGTCCGCAACACCTCGGGACGGTCAAAGCCGACCCGCACACCGCGGATGCCGAGGAACGGGTTCTCCTCGGCCGGGATCGGCAGGTAGGGCAGCGGCTTGTCGCCCCCCACGTCTAGGGTACGGATCACCAGCGGCTGGCCAGGCCTGAGGGCCCCGGCGATGTCTGCGTACAGCTCGGCCTGCTCGTCCTCGCTGGGTGCGCTCTGCCGACCAAGGAAGACGAACTCGCTGCGCAGCAGGCCCACCCCTTCGGCGCCCACGGTCATCGCCTGCTGGGCGTCGGCCAGGTTACCGATGTTCGCCACCACCTGCACCTGGTGACCGTCGCTGGTGATGGCAGGCTCGCCGGCTCGCTCCAGGTCGCGGACGCGCTTGGCGGCGATCCGGCGCTGGCGCTCGACGATGGCGTCGATCTGGTCGTCGGTTAGATTCAGCTGCAGGCTGCCGCGGCCACCGTCCAGCACCACCCGGGTCCCCTCGGCGATGCCCAGCGCCCGGCCCTCGATGCCGGCCACGGCCGGTATGTCGAGCGAGCGGGCGATGATCGCCACGTGGCTGCTGGCCCCGCCGGAAGTGGTGGCGAAGCCGACCACCCGCCTGCGGTCCAGCGTCGCGGTGTCGGACGGGGTCAGGTCCTCGGCGATCAGGATGGTGTTCTCGGGCAGTTCCGGCTTCTCGCGGCGATGCCCGGTCAGTTCCTCCAGGACGCGTTGGCCGACGTCCCGGAC
The DNA here is from genome assembly GCF_049651565.1 of Brooklawnia sp. Taxonomy (GTDB): domain Bacteria; phylum Actinomycetota; class Actinomycetes; order Propionibacteriales; family Propionibacteriaceae; genus Brooklawnia. The sequence continues at coordinate 1,330 of NZ_JBASCI010000102.1, read as the reverse complement.
GTCGTTGGCGCGCCCGGCCAGGATCTCGTTCTTCAGCCGGGACAGCCGCTCGGCATAGGTCTGGTAGGCGCCCCGCCACGCGAACGGGGCGCTGTTGCCCTTCTCGATCGCGCTGGAGGCGATGTCGAGCAGGTCCGGGTCCTGCAGGATCTCGGCGTGCGCGGCGAAGATGGCCGCGTTCTCCGGGTCGGCCTCCTTCTCCAACCGGCCCTGCAGGGCCGACAGGTCGAGCAGCGCCCGGTCGATCGCGGTGTTCAGCTTTCGCCGCTCCAGGTGCTTGTCGGGCGCGAACTCGGCGACCCCGATGTCCTCATGGCGCAGCTGCACCACCTGGCCGACCGCCAGGCCCGGCGAGGCGGCCACCCCGAGCAGCAGGTTCGGATCGCCGGAGACCGGGACTGCAACTTCTTCGGCTGCCGGCTCGGCCTCGACCTCGGCGACCTCGGCCTCGGTCAGCGGCGTCACCTCTTCACCCAGGCCGTTGCGGATGGCCTCGGCCACCTCGGTGACGGCCTGTTCGGCGTCCGGGCCGTGGGCCGAGACGAAGACCTTGTCGCCGCGCTCGGCCGACAGCGACATGATCGACATGATCGACTTGGCGTTGGCGGTGTCGTCGCCGCGGCGCAGCGTGACCTCGGAGTCGAACTTCTTGGCCAGCGCGACCAGGGTGGCGGCCGGGCGGGCGTGCAGACCGGTCGGGTTGGGGATCAGGATGGCGTCCGACCTGACGGTTCGGCCGCGGCGGATCGGCCCGCTGTCATCGCCTGCCTCGGCCAGCGTGATCTCGGCGACCACGTCCCGGCCGGCGACCACGGTCCCGGTCATCGCCACCAGGTTGCTCACGGCGTCGGAGTTGGTGACCACCACCTGGGTGAGCAGGCTGAGCGCCTCCTCGGCGACGGTGTCCATGTCGAAGGCGATGAGTTCCTCACCGACTCGCACCTGCTGACCTTGCCGGACCTTCGCCTGAAAGCCCTTGCCGCCCATCCGGACGGTGTCCAGACCGATGTGCAGCAGCACCTCCAGCCCGTCTGCCGAGCGGATCGTCACCGCGTGCATGGCGGGTTGGACGTTGATCACCTCCCCGTCGATAGGGGCGACCAGCACGTCGCTGAGCGGGTCAATGGAGAGGCCGTCACCGACCATCTTCTTGGCAAAGACGGGGTCGGGGACCAGTTCGATCGGCACCAGGATTCCGCTGATCGGGGCGATGAGCTGCACTCGGGGGGAGGCCACTGTCTGTGTCACGGGTTGCTACCTTCGGGTCGGCGCAGGCGCGAGGAGAATCAGGGGTAATCAGATTAGTGCCCAGTGTGCCCCGACGGAACAC
>NZ_JBASCI010000101.1:0-8669 GCF_049651565.1 Brooklawnia sp. | reverse complement strand
GCCGGTTCCTCCGCCGCGGCAGGCTCCTCCGCCAGCGCAGACTTCTCCCCCGGCGCAGGCTCCTCGGCGCCCGCTTTGCGCGCCACCGACGCCGGTTCCTCGGCCGGCGGCTGCTGCCGCGCGGGCTGCTGATCCGCTGCTGCACCTGCCGGTTCGGACGGCTTGCTCCGGGCAGTCTTGCGGGTTGCCTTCCTGGGCTTGGCGGCACGACGCTTCTGCGCTGGTGGGGTGGTCAGCGGGTCGCCCGGGGCGGCAGGGTTCGGGTCTGCGGTTGGAGCGGTGTCGGCGGGTGGAGCGGTATCGGCGGTTGCCGAGGTGGAGGGTTCGTCCTGCACAGTGGACGCGCCCGCGTCGTGCTCAGTCATGGGCTTGAGAATACCGGGGCGGTCCACTGCCCCTGAACGCTCAGTCGATCTGGTCGAGGTGGTCCTGGGTGACGAAGTCGATCAGCTTCTCGACCTCCCGGGTGAAGTCCGGATCGAGGTCGCGGAAGGTGCGAACCCGGGCCAACATGCCCTGCCAGGCCCGGGCAATGTCGCCCTGGTCGCGGTGCGGCAGGCCGAGGGCGGCCAGCGTGCCCTTCTTGAAGTCGACGTCGCGGGGCACCTGCGGCCATGCCCGGATGCCGATCACCTGTGGCCGGATCGCCTGCCAGATGTCGATGAACCGGTGCCCGGTGATCGCCACCACATCGCCGTAGCCGCCCTTGGCCACCTCGGCTGCGATGCGCTGCTCCTTGGAGCCGGTCACCAGGTGGTCGACCAACACGCCCAGCCGGCGACCGGGTTCGGGTCTGAACTCGGCGACGATACCGACCAGGTCGTCGATGCCGCCCAGGTACTCCACCACCACGCCGACGTGGCGCAGGTCGGCGCCCCAGATCTTCTCGACCAGTTCGGCGTCGTGCCGGCCCTCGACGTAGATGCGGCTCGGCAGCGCCACCTTCGCCGGTCGTTGCGGGCCGACCCGGGAGCCCGACGCGGTGTACTTCTTCGTCGACCCGGTTCGCGGCGGGATGCGGAGCGCGACCGGCTGGCCGTCCAGCCAGAACCCCGGCCCGACCGGAAAGCTGCGCCGCTTGTGGTTTCGGTCCTCGAGGATGACCAGGCCGTTCTCCCAGCCCATTATCTCGCCGACGAAACCGGACGCCGGGTCCTCGACCACCATGCCGAGTTGCATCGGCACGTCGGTGGCCTTTGGGCGGGCGCTGCGGCGGGGGGCGAGCACGTCGCGGCCGTATCGATCGTTGCGTGGGGAAGTCACCCCGGTAGCCTATTGCCGGATTGCGGGCCGCGAAGCAAACCGTCCGAGCGGTCCACATCGGCAAGCGCACCATGCGCGTGGCCTGGCAGGCAATTGGCATCGGCCTGGCGATGTCCATCGGGCTCATGGTCATCGCCGCCTTTGGGATGCTGCCCGCCATCCTCGGCGCCTGGCTACAGGAAGTCGTCGACCTGGCCACCATCGGCTGGGCGCTGCTGGCGATGCGGCCCGGCCGGGCCGAACGCGCCGAGGTCGAGCAGATGCGGGTCGAACTGGTAGCCGCCGGGCACCCGACCCACCACTGACCCGGGATCAGGTGCGGGTTCCCGATACCTCGTGGGTTCAGGAGCGGCGGAGCGGCTAGGGTCTTCGGGTGAGGTCGTCGACGGTGATGACGACGTCGGCGGAGTCGCTGGCCGCGCTTGCGCCGCGTGCTCCCATCGCGATGCCGACGTCCGCCACGGCCAGCACGGGGGCATCGTTGACGCCGTCGCCGACCATCATCACCGGCTGATGTTCTGCGCCGTTGACCGCGTCCACCTTGTCCTCGGGGAGCAACTCGGCGCGGACGTCGTCGATTCCGGCCTGGCTGGCGATATGGTGGGCGACCTGCTCACCGTCGCCGGTGAGCATCATGGTGGTACCCACTCCGGCACGGTGCAGTGCGGCCATCGTTGCAGGGGTCTCGGTTCGTAGTTCATCGGACAGGGCCAGGTATCCGGCATAGCGCTGATCGATCGCCACGTGCACGCCGGTGGCTCCGTCGGGCAGGGGCAGGCGGTCCAGCCCAGTCTCACGTTGGATGAAGCGAGCGCTTCCCGCCGCCACCGCGTGCCCGGTGACCGTTCCGCGCACTCCGCTGGCGGGGATCTCGGAGACGTCCTCGGGCGCTGGGATGGTGTGCCCGGCTGCGCGGGCGTGGTCCACGATGGCGGCCGCCAGGGGGTGGCTGGAGTACTGCTCCACCGCGGCGGCCAGCATGAGCAGTTCATCGGCGGCAATGTCCAGGGCATGGATGTCGGTGACGCGAGGTTCGCCGTAGGTCAGGGTGCCGGTCTTGTCGAAGGCGGCGGTGCGCACACCGGCGAGCTGTTCGAGGGTGGCGCTGTCCTTGACGATGACGCCGTTACGCGCGGAGCGTGACATCCCGCCCATGAATGCCACCGGTGCGGCGATGATCAGCGGGCACGGGGTGGCCACGACCAGGACCTCGGCCATTCGGGTGGGGTCGCCGGAGACGATCCAGGCCGCGATGGCCAGGGTCAGGGCACCGATGGTGAAGGGCACGGCCACGCGGTCGGCCAGCCGTACGAAGGGCGCCCTGGATTCCTGGGCCTGCCGGACGAGTTCGATGATGCTTTGGTACTGTGACTCGGCCGCCGGGGCGGTTACCCGCACCTCGATGGCCTCACCGCCGTTGATCGCCCCGGAGAGCAGCTCGTCTCCCAGGCGGCGGTCAACGGGCAGCGACTCACCGGTCAGGGACGACTCATCCAGAGTCGCGGCGTCGGACTCCAGCACCCCATCGACCGGCACAACCTCGAAGGGACGCACGAGGAGGCGATCGCCGACCACGACCTGCTCGACTGGGACATCGGTGAGCTGATCGCCTGGTCCCAGAAGGTGCGCGGTCCGGGGGGCGTTCTCCAGCAACCCGGTGAGCTCGGCCTTGGCGCGATTGGCGGCGTAGTCCTCCAGCGCCTCACCGCCGGATAGCATCAGGCAGACCACCAGCGCCGCCCAGTACTCTCCCACCACTACCGTGGAGCCAATGGCGGTGATGGCCAACAGGTCGATGCCGTAGCTGCCCGCTCGCAGGTCATCCGCCATCCCACGCACCTGCATGAGGGCCAAGATGATCGCGAAGGCGGAGATCACCCAGCGCGCGGACGTGGCCTGGCCGGTGATTTCCAACGCCCCGCCGACGAGCCCGACCGCAAGTGTTGCGATCACCACCGGATACCGCGCAAGATTCCTGAGCAATTTCCGAAGCATGTTCTGTTCCTACGACCGATCTGGCAGATGCACAAAGACGTCTGCAGCAATTGCCGCAACGTTGGCCTCGGCCATTCGGGCCGGCACGCCCGGCGGCGCTAATCGAGCAGGTCCCGGACGACCGCGTCCGCCAACAGCCGCCCGGCCAGGGTGAGTCGGACACGTCCACCCGCCTGGACGGCCAGGCCGCGGTCTACCAGCCCGGGCAGCCGGGTCTGCTCCGAGGTGGTGAGTACGTCGGTCGGCAACCCGTCGGCCAGCCGGATCTCCAGCAGCACCCGCTCGGTCCGCCGGCTCGCGGCGTCCAGCACCTCGCGGGCTTGGGCGGGGCTGCGTCCGGACGCCAGGGCTGCGGTGTACCGGGCTGGGTGCCGAAGGTTCCACCAGCGCACCCCGCCGACGTGGGAGTGGGCGCCCGGTCCGACCCCCCACCAGTTGGCACCCTGCCAGTAGGCCAGGTTGTGCCGGGACCGGGACGCCACGGAACGGGCCCAGTTGCTGACCTCGTAGTTGTGGTAGCTGGCGCCGGTGAGGAGTTCTTCGGCGAGCAGGTAGTGGTCGGCCTGCTGGTCCTCGTCCACCGGCTGCAGTTCGCCGCGGGCGACCCGGCGGGCCATCGCGGTGCCCGGTTCGATCACCAGCGCGTACGCCGAGACGTGGTCGGGGTCGGCGCCGATCACGGCGTCCAGGCTGGTCTGCCAGTCGCGCTCGGACTCGCCGGGGGTGCCGTAGATCAGGTCGAGGCTGATCTGCTCGAAGCCCGCCGCGCGGGCCTCGGCGACCGCTTCCAGGGCCCGGCCGGGGGTGTGGAGGCGGTCGAGGGTGGCCAGCACGTGCGGCACCGCCGACTGCATGCCCAGACTGAGCCGGTTGATGCCGCCGGCCCGCAGCGCCTCCAGTTCATTCGGGCCCACGGTTTCCGGGTTGGCCTCGGTGGTCACCTCGGCGTCGGCTGACAACCCGAACGCGTCCCGGATGTGCTTGAGCACCCCGGCGAGCTGGCCGGGGCTCACCAGGGTGGGCGTGCCGCCGCCGAAGAAGACCGTACTGGCCGGTGGGGAGGCCGGGCCTAGCACCCGGGCGGCGAGGTCGATCTCGGCGTGCGCCGCGGCCAACCAGTCGTCCCGGCCACCGCCGGGACCGAGCTGGTCGGTGGTGTAGGTGTTGAAGTCGCAGTAACCGCAGCGCACCAGGCAGAACGGGACGTGCACGTAGAACGACAACGGGGTCGCACCGAGTGCGTCCAGCGCGGTGGGCGGCAGGACACCGTCGGGCGGCGCCGCCTCACCGTCGGGTGGGGTCGATGGCATGCCGACCAGCCTACGTCGGCGCCGACTTGGGGCTTCGCGCCAGAATTGAGCCATGAGCCTGCCCGCCCGCCGTCGCGGCGCCGAAACCGCCAGGAGATCCGGCATCCTGAACCTGGCCGTGGTCGGGCTGATGTGGCTGCTGGAGCTTATCGACGTGGTGCTGCAGGGCGCGCTCGACTGGATCGGGGTGCACGCCTGGGAGTTCTCGATGCTGTGGACGGTGTTCACCGCGCCGTTCGCGCACGGCGACTTCGGGCACCTGGCGGCCAACTCGGTTCCGCTGCTGGCGCTCGGCTTCGTGATCGCGCTGGACGGGGTGCGGCAGTGGGCGTACGTGACGCTGGCCGCGGCCATCGGGTCGGGGCTGTTCGCGTTCGTGCTGAACGCCCCCGGCACGGTGACGATCGGGGCATCCGGGATCGTCTTCGGCTACCTCACCTACCTGATCGCCCGCGGTCTGTTCTCGGCCGACTGGCGGCAACTGGTGCTCGGCGCTGTGGTGCTGCTGGTCTATGGATCGGTGCTGTGGGGTGTGTTCCCGACGGCCCCCGGCGTGTCGTGGCAGGGCCACCTCGGCGGTGCGGTGGCCGGCATCCTGGCGGCGTGGTGGCTGCACAGCACCGAGCGCCGGCGGGCCCTGATCAAGCGCTGAAGCCTGGGCGGCCGAGTCGCCCTGAACCTGAACCAGGAACTCCCGGCGGTCACCCAATCGACCACTTCGCGGGTGGTCGTCAACAACCCACTGCTGCGGGTGGTGCTGTTCACCTTCGACGCCGGCCAGTTGCTCACCGAGCACACCAGTCCGCGGGCGGTGGTGGTGACCCTGCTCAGTGGCGAGATGGACTTCTTGGTGGCCGGCCTGAACCACAAGATGACCAGCGGTGACGTGATCTACCTGGCCCCTGGGGAGCCGCACTCGCTGACCGCCGTCACCCGGTGCCGCATGCAGTTGGTGATGGTCGATCCGTCCGCACCACGGGATTCACCGAGGAGCCAGACATGACTGAGCGCATGCCCCGAGCCGGCACCCCCCACCAGAGGCCCGACGCGGAGGATCACGCAGCGTAGTAGTCGCTGGGCGATGCTCCGCAATAGCGCAGGACGGCCCTCGCAGCGCGGGACGGCTGGCCTCGCGGGGGCCCGACTCTCCCCAAGGGCCGGCCAGGCGAGGTGCTCCAACGGCCTGACGCCCCCAGGCACCCGGCCGTGCAGCTTCGGCTACTTCTTGTCCTTGCTGGGCTCCCCGGTCGACAGCGCGGCGACGAAGGCCTCCTGGGGCACCTCCACGCGGCCGACCATCTTCATGCGCTTCTTGCCCTCCTTCTGCTTCTCCAGCAGCTTGCGCTTGCGGGTGATGTCGCCGCCGTAGCACTTTGCCAGCACGTCCTTGCGGATCGCCCGGATGGTCTCCCGGGCGATCACCCGGGAGCCGATGGCCGCCTGCACCGGAACCTCGAACTGCTGGCGAGGGATCAGTTCCTTCAGCTTGGCCGCCATCGCGACGCCGTAGGAATAGGCCTTGTCGCGGTGCACGATCGCGCTGAACGCGTCCACCGGTTCGCCGTGCAGCAGGATGTCGACCTTGACAAGGTCGGCGACCTGGGTGCCGGCCTCCTCGTAGTCCAGCGACGCGTAACCCTTCGTCCGTGACTTGAGCGCGTCGAAGAAGTCGAACACGATCTCGGCCAGCGGTAGCTCGTAGCGCAACTCGACCCGGTCCTCGGACAAGTACTCCAGACCCTGCTGGACGCCGCGGCGGGCCTGGCACAGCTCCATGATCGGGCCGATGTACTCCGCGGGCGACAGGATGGTGGCCTTGATGATCGGCTCGTGCACCTCGGCGACCTTGCCGTCCGGGAACTCCGACGGGTTGGTCACCTCGTGCTCGGTTCCATCCTCCATCACCACCAGGTAGTGCACGTTCGGTGCGGTGCTGATCAGGTCCAGGTTGAACTCTCGTTCCAGCCGCTCCCGGACGATCTCCATGTGCAGCAGGCCGAGGAACCCGATCCGGAATCCGAACCCGAGCGCCGCCGAGGTCTCCGGCTCGTAGCTGAGTGCGGCGTCGTTGAGCTGCAACTTCTCCAGCGCCTCACGCAGCTCGGGGAAGTCGTCGCCGTCGATCGGGTACAGCCCGGCGAAGACCATCGGGTGTGGGTGTCGGTAGCCGGCCAGCATCTCGGACGCCGGTCTGGCGCTGAGGGTGACGGTGTCGCCCACCCGGGACTGGCGGACGTCCTTGACTCCGGTGATCAGGTAGCCGACCTCGCCGGCCCGCAGCCCGTCCGACCTGGTCGGTTCGGGTGCGATGACGCCGACCTCGAGCACCTCGTGGGTGGAGTTGGTGGACATCATCAGGATGCGGTCGCGGTGCCGGATCGAGCCGTCCATCACCCGGATGTAGGTGACGACGCCGCGGTAGGAGTCGTAGACCGAGTCGAAGATCAGCGCGCGGGCCCGTTCGGCCGGGTCGCCGACCGGGGCGGGGACCTGAGCGACGATCTGGTCGAGCAGTTCGGGGACGCCGTCGCCGGTCTTGGCGCTGACCCGCAGCACCTCGTCGATGCTGCAACCGATGATGGACGCCAGTTCGCGGGCGAACTTCTCCGGCTGGGCGCCGGGCAGGTCAATCTTGTTCAGCACCGGGATGATGGCCAGGTCGGCCTCGAGGGCCAGGTACAGGTTGGCCAGGGTTTGCGCCTCGATGCCCTGCGCGGCGTCCACCAGCAGCAGCGCACCCTCGCAAGCAGCCAGCGACCGGCTGACCTCGTAGGTGAAGTCGACGTGGCCGGGAGTGTCGATCATGTTCAGGACGTGGGTGGTGCCGCCGACCTGCCAGGGCATCCGGACCGCCTGCGACTTGATGGTGATGCCGCGTTCGCGTTCGATGTCCATCCGGTCCAGGTACTGGGCGCGCATCGTCCGGTCGTCGACGACCCCGGTCAACTGCAGCATCCGGTCGGCCAGCGTCGACTTGCCGTGGTCGATGTGGGCGATGATGCTGAAGTTGCGGATTACTGCAGGGTCGGTGCTTCCGGGTGCAGGAACAGGCATTCACTATCCAGTCGGGTGCCGGCTGGACTCTTGGCGTCCAGCGCCATCCCCCATCTTCGCACGCCCGCGGCGTCCCCCCAACTCAGTCGTTTCGGCCCCCGGTCCGGAACCCGATCGCGGCCAGCAGGGCCCCCACTCCCACCAGCGCCAGGCCGGCGATCCGGGCGATCAGGCCGACCAGCCACCAGCCGTAGGCGTTCAGCAGCATGCCGCGGATGGCGTTGCCCATGAAGAAGTTGTCGGACCGCAGTTCGTAAAGGGCCTTGATCTCGCGAGCGGCCTCGAACTCGGTCTCGGGATCGGCAACCTCGGCCTTGGCCAGCAGGTTCACCTCGGCGGGGCTGAGCCCGGGGTTGCGTTCGCGCAGTTCGGCCTTGAGTTCGCGGTTCTTGGCCGCTGCCAGGTCCCCGACGCCGGCGTAGGTGGCCTGGTCGTCCGGGACGCCGGACTGCCGGGCCGCCACCCGCATGTGGGCCAGCACATAGTTGTCGGCGTAGGCCCGGGCCTGCGGGCCGGTGGACAGCGTGACTCCGGCGTGCGGACGCAGCAGTTCGGCGTCCTCCGCAGTGACCAGGCCGATCTTCAGTTCACGCTCGATGGTCTCGATGTCAGGCATGGTGATGGCCTCGGCGGCAAGCTGTTCACCCACGAACCGGTGGGCGAACTTGCCGCCGATCAGCGCACCCACTCCGGCCACCGGCAGCACCACTGCGAAGACGCGGGCCATCGCGCTGTAAGTCGGGTTTGCCATCGGGGATCCTCCATCATCGGGGTTCGCAGCTGGCCTGCAGTAAGTCGCATTCTAGGGGTGGGCGCTGGGGCGGGGCGTGGCGGGACGATAAAGGCGGCGATCCCGCCTGGGACCGCCGCCCTTGGTGCTGGGTTGGCTTGGCCTGGCTCAGCCGGCGCGAACCGCACCCTCGCTGGCCCGGACGGGGGATCCGCCGGTGGGCTCGCCGGGCGCCGTCTTCGGCTTGAGGGTAAATCCCAGGATCAGCAGGCCGATCCCGACCACTATCAGCACGCCGCCGGCGACCTGGGCGATGG
>NZ_JBASCI010000100.1:0-3357 GCF_049651565.1 Brooklawnia sp. | reverse complement strand
GCGGCAGGCAGGACCAGGGCGGCAGGCAGGACCAGGGCGGCAGGAAGGAGTGGGCGGCCGGCAGTGCCGGACGACCACCGCACTAGCAGGGGCGCTGCTGAGGTGCCCGCTTGGCAGTCAACGCCGGGTCGCGCACCACCGAGTCGCCGAGCACCTGATCGACCCGGGCCATCAGCTCGGCCGGGATCCGCACTCCGGCAGCCGCAGCGTTACTGGTGATCTGCTCCGGGCGGCTGGCCCCGACCAGTGCGGCGGACACGTTGTCGTTCTGCAGCACCCAGGCGATCGCGAACTGGGCCATCGTCAGCCCCAGCTCGGCAGCCATCGGCTTCAGCAGTTGCACCCGTTCCAGGGTCTGCTGCTCGGAGGCGATCCGCTCGGCCAGGTTGGCGCCCACCCGGGACGCCGCCCTCGACCCGGCCGGCAAGTCCTGCCCGGGCAGGTACTTCCCGGACAAGATGCCCTGCGCGATCGGCGACCAGACGATCTGCGAAATCCCAAGCTCCCGACACGTCGGCACGACCTCGCCCTCGATGACCCGCCACAGCATGTTGTACTGCGGCTGGTTGCTGATCAGCGGCACGTGCAGCTCATCCGCAAGCGCCTTTGCGGCCCGGATCTGGTCGGCGGTCCACTCGCTGACCCCGATGTACAGCGCCTTGCCCTGCCGCACGATGTCGGCGAAGGCGAGCATGGTCTCGGCCAGCGGAGTCTCGGTGTCGTACCGGTGGGCCTGGTAGAGGTCGACGTAGTCGGTGCCGAGTCGCTTCAGCGAGCCGTTGATCGATTCCATCACGTGCTTGCGCGACAACCCGCAGTCGTTCGGCCCCTTCGGTCCGGTCGGCCAGTACACCTTGGTGAAGATCTCGACAGACTCGCGGCGCTGCCCGGCCAACGCCTCGCCCAGCACTACCTCAGCAGCGGCGTCGGCGTAGGCGTCCGCGGTGTCGAAGGTGGTGATGCCGGCATCCAGCGCCGCATGTACGCAAGCCACGGCCACATCCGAGTCGATCTGGCTGGCGTGGGTGAGCCAATTGCCGTAGCTGATCTCGCTGATCTTCAGGCCTGAACCGCCCAGATACCGGAACTCCATACCGGCTACGCTAATCCAATGACTGTCGCCATTCGTGTGATCCCGTGCCTTGACGTGACCGACGGCCGTGTGGTCAAGGGCGTCAACTTCACCGATCTCCGCGACGCCGGCGACCCGGTCGAACTGGCTGCCCGCTACAACGACCAGGGCGCCGACGAGGTCACCTTCCTCGACATCTCCGCCTCCGCGCGCGGCCGTGAGACCACCCGCGAGGTCGTCACCCGGTGCGCCGAAACCGTCTTCATCCCGCTCACCGTCGGTGGGGGAGTGCGCTCGGTCGAAGACGTGGACGCGCTGCTGCGCTGCGGAGCCGACAAGGTCAGCATCAACACCGGCGCGATCGCGCGTCCCGACGTGCTGGACGAGATCAGCTCCAGGTTCGGCAACCAGGTGCTGGTGCTCAGCGTGGACGCCCGCCGCGAGCCCGGCATGCCGTCCGGCTACGGGGTGACCACCCACGGCGGCCAGCGGTCGGCCGGCCTGGACGCCATCGAGTGGGCTCGTCAGGGGGTCGGCCGAGGCGTCGGCGAGGTGCTGCTCAACTCGATGGACCGCGACGGAACCACCGATGGCTTCGACCTTCCGATGCTGGAGGCGGTCCGCGCCGCCATCGACGTGCCACTGATCGCGTCCGGCGGCGCGGGTACCGCCGAGCACTTCGTCCAGGCCGCCCAGGCGGGCGCGGACGCGGTGTTGGCGGCCAGCGTCTTCCACTTCCGCACCCTCACCGTGGGCGACGTCAAGCAGGCGCTGGCGGACGCCGGGTTCTGCGTCCGACTCGACTGAGTCCGGGATTCGAGACCTGCTTGGTCAATTCATGGTCGCGTGCCATGATTGCCACGTGTTCAGCCGACAGGAGCTCGTAATTCGCTAGCGCTTCGTCCTTCAGACGGAGCGCTCCCTCGCCTGCCATCAGTGGCAGCGGGGGTTTTTTATTGCAGCGAACCTGTCACCCACCACACAGAAAGGATCCGCCCGATGGCCAAGCAGTCAACCGACTTGCCCATCCTCACCGGCGCCCAGGCGCTCGTCACGTCGCTGGAGCGGTGCGGCGTAGAGGTTGCCTTCGGCATTCCCGGCGGAGCCATTCTGCCGGCCTACGACCCGCTGTACGACTCCTCGATCCGGCACATCCTGGTGCGCCACGAGCAGGGCGCCGGCCACGCCGCCGAGGGCTACGCGATGGCGACCGGACGCGTCGGGGTGTGCATCGCCACCTCCGGCCCCGGTGCCACCAACCTGGTTACCCCCATCGCCGACGCCTACCTGGACTCGGTGCCGATCGTGGCGATCACCGGTCAGGTCAACTCCAGCTACATCGGCACCGACGCCTTCCAGGAAGCCGACATCCGCGGCATCACGATGCCGATCACCAAGCACAACTTCCTGGTCAAGCGCACCGAGGACATCCCGGAGGCGATCAAGGCCGCCTTCCACATCGCCTCGACCGGGCGTCCCGGCCCGGTGCTGGTCGACGTGGCCAAGGACGCCCTGACCAACAGCGCCCCGTTCGACTTCGAGGACGAACTGGTGCTGCCCGGTTACAAGCCGACCTCGCAGCCGCACTTCCGGCAGATCCAGGAGGCGGCGCGGGTGATCTGCAGGGCCAAGCGTCCGGTGCTCTACGTCGGCGGCGGCGTGATCAAGGCTCGTGCCTGGCAGGAGCTGGCCGACCTGGTCGCCCGCACCGACATTCCGGTCGTCACCACGCTGATGGCCCGCGGCGCCCTGCCCGACGCGCACCCGATGAACATGGGCATGCCGGGCATGCACGGCTCGGTCTCGGCGGTCGGTGCGTTGCAGAAGGCTGACCTGCTGATCGCGGTCGGAACCCGCTTCGACGACCGGGTCACCGGCAGGCTGGACTCGTTCGCCCCGGAGGCCAGGATCATCCACGCCGACATCGACCCCGCCGAGATCGGCAAGAACAGGGTCGTCGACGTGCCGGTGGTGGGGGACGCGAAGGCGTTCCTGGGTGGCTTGATCGAGGCGTTGCGGCATGAGCACGTTCCCGACTACTCGGAGTGGACGCAGTACCTGTGCGGGCTGAAGGAGCGCTACCCGGTCGGCTGGACCGAACCCGAGGACGGCATGCTGAGCCCGCAGCACGTGGTGCAGCGGATCGGCGAGATAGTCGGCCCCGACGCCATCTACGTCACCGGCGTCGGCCAGCACCAGATGTGGGCCGCGCACTTCCTGCCGCACGCGCGGCCGGCCAAGTGGCTCACCTCGGGTGGTGCGGGAACCATGGGGTACTGCGTGCC
>NZ_JBASCI010000099.1:0-2084 GCF_049651565.1 Brooklawnia sp. | reverse complement strand
GCGCCCGCAAGACCGATGATCGCAAGGTGGCCACCAGGCTGCTGGCCTGCGCCCGCGAACTCCATCCGCCGGACAGCACACGGCGTCCCACCACCACCGCAGCCACGACGCGGGCCGCCGACGCCCCGGTCAACGCCGGGCAACCGGCCGCCGAGGTTGAGTCGCCGCTCAGCGAACGCGAGATGGAGGTGGCGCGGCTGGTGCTGCAGGGCAAGACCTACGCCGAGATCGGCCAGACCATCTACATCTCACCCCGCACCGTCGAGCACCACATCGCGCACATGAAGCGACGGTTGTCGGCGAGCTCACGCTCCGACCTGATCGGCAAGCTCCGCCTGGTGGTGGACGCCTCGACAGGGGAAACGCCATGAGGTCGCCGGCATCCCCAACAGCCCGGCCAATACCCCGTCACCCCGCAGCCGATCATAGGGGCTTTCCCCGATGTCGCATCCGGGTCGCAGACATAGCTTGTACAGGTAGAAACATCAGAAATTCAGGAGGCCAATAATGCCCACACCCCTGGCGACGATTGCTGATGCGCTGATTGAGTTCATCCTCAGCCTGCTGCGCGATCCCAGCGCGCTGGCCGAGTTCGAGGCCGCGCCGGAAGAAACGTTGGCCCGCCAAGGACTGGGTAACGTCTGCGTCGACGATGTGCGCTCGGTCACCCCGGTTGTGGTGGATCGGCCGGACGTCACACCGGTAGTTGCCGCAACCCCGGCGGCCCCCACGATAATCAAGACCGTTCCGGTGATGGTGCCGCAGCCCGCGCCGCCGCCTGCTCCGCCCCAGGTCGTACAGCAGTCGCCGGTGGTCAAGGAGATCCTGAACGTTGCCAACAACTTCAACATCGACAACCGCTCGACCATCGTCGACCAGTCGGTGAACCAGAACATCTGGGCCCAGGGCGACGTCACCCAGATCTTCGACCAGGAGGCCGTGCTGGCGCTGGGCGACAACTCCATCGCGGTCGGCGATGACGTGAACATCGACAACTCCGAGACCGACGTGACCATCGGCGACGTCTCCATCGGCAACACCACCACCGACGTCGAGATCACCGACTCGTTCAACGACGAGTCCACCGACGTCCTGGTCGACCTGGAGACCGAGGCCACCGATTCGTTCAACGACGAGTCGACCAATACCACCGTCGACGTCACCGTCGACGACTCCTTCCAGGTCAACGACTCGTTCCAGGCCCAGACCGAGACGGTGGTGCAATCCGAGGTCACCGTGGTGGACTCGACGGTCTACGCCGATTCGGCCGCCTACGCAGATCCGGCCGCGTACGCCGCCGAGCCGGCCTATGACGCCCAGGTCGTCTACGAGGCCCCGGCCGTCTACGAGACCGCCCCGGCGGCGCTCGAGGTCGTGGCACCGCTCGACATGGAGTACGACGAGACCCAGTAGGCCCCGGTAGCCGAACAAGCTCATGACTGACAAGTCAGATACCGATAGCCCGGACGCCGGGGCGTCCCTGCCCGACGAGACCAGGCGGCAGGAACGCCCCGATCGTCCTTCCCTGCGCAATCCGAACCTGCCACCGGTGCTGGTTCGCAAGGCGCCGCCGTTCTCGGTGCGGTTGACCCAGCTGCTGTGGGCGCTCAGCTTCGTGGCCGGGGCGATCGCCATCGTCTACTTCTTCGTCGTCCGCGAAGACCAGTTGCCGCTGATCAACGACGCCATCCGGGCGGTCGACGGCACCCGCAGCGAAGAGACGTACACCACCGCCGCCGACATCATCTTCTGGTCGGTCTTCGGGTTCATGGTGGGCATGCTGCTGATCCAGATCACCATGCTGGTGTCGTTCACCAACCGCCGCCCGGGCATCCGCTGGTGGCAGTTCGCCACCCTGGTGGTGCAGGCACCGGTTTACGCGCTCGCCCTGGAGATGGTCGGCGCGGGCGAGCACGGTGAGATGCTGCGCCAGGTGCTAACCGCCCAGTGCGGGCTCGTGCTGCTCGCTCTGCTGGTCAGCGCGCTGCCCGGTGCCATCAACTGGAGCGTCCAGCAGCACGATGTCCGCCGCGGGACGGTCAGCGGACCGGGCGCCGCCCCCGACCTCTAGCGCGACCTGCTCC
>NZ_JBASCI010000098.1:0-6393 GCF_049651565.1 Brooklawnia sp. | reverse complement strand
AAAGCCTCCGTCAGCAAGGCCAGCACTAATTGGGAAGGCAGTCTGTTCAAGGGCACCGGCCAGACCAAGCTGGAAACCTCCGGCCTGGCCGCGTTCGACGTCAACTGGGGCAAGCGCGCCGAGTCCGGTCAGGGCACCACCAACCCTGAGGAGCTCCTGGCCGCTGCCCTCGCCACCTGCTACAGCATGGCCCTCAGCAATGCCCTGTCCGAGGAAGGCCACGAGCCCGAGAGCATCGACACCACCGCCGAGATGAGCTTCGTACCCGGCGAGGGGGTCACCGGCGCGAAGATCACAGTCAAGGGCAATGTCCCCGGGCTGTCCGACGACGAGTTCCGCAGCAAGGCAGAGTGGGCCCGGGACAACTGCCCGGTCTCGGCAGCGCTGAGTGGGGTTCCGAAGGAACTCGAGATCCTCTGAGGCGCTCGCCATCAACGGCCGCGCCCCGGACTGGGGTGCGGCCGTTGTGCGTCTCACCGCTCGGTAGTGCTGGTCGGGCTCACCCGATGGTCTGGTCGAATCGGTACAGGAAGGCGGCCATCGCGTCGCGGGCGACCGGCTGCACCGGCTTGAAGGACGCCGTACCGTCGCTGGCGACCCAACCGGTCGAGATGCCCTGCCCGGCCAGCCAGGAGACCTCCAGGAAGAAGTTGTCGGCCGGGCCAATGTCGGTGAACGGACTACCGACGGGCAGGGTGTAGTTGGGTGAGCCCGCGTACCGGTACAGGAACGCCGCCATGGCGTCCCGGTTGATCGAGGTGAGCGGACGATACGTCCGGCTGCCGTCCGGTTCCTGCCAGCCGGTGGCATAGCCCATCTCGTACATCCAGGAGATCTCGGTGTAGAACTGGTCACCCGGGCCGATGTCGGTGAACGGGCTGGTGGCCAGCGGTGTGTAGGCAGGGGAGCCGGCGTAGCGGTAGATGAAGGCCGCCATGGCGTCCCGGTTGATCGAGCTGAGCGGCTGGTAGCTGCGCGTGCCGTCGGACGCGACCCAGCCGGTGGCGATGCCCTGCTCGTACAGCCAGTTGATCTCGTCGTAGAACTGGGTACCGGGCGGCACGTCGGCGAAGACGTACGGCTGCATCCGTTGCCAGGCGAGCTGGCGGATCTGCGGCAACATGCCGTAGAGCAGTTCACCGGGGCATGAGGTGGAGTTCCAGTTGCGGTGCGCGCTGACGACGTTCACCTGGAGGCTGGCACCGCCGACGGGATTGACGTAGCGGGTGGTGCCGGTGGGGTCGAGGTCGTGGCGGGCGGCCAGCCTGCCCAGCAGGGTGGCCAGCGAGTCGACGGCTGCGGTGGGCGGGTTGGTGTCGCCGGTGCACGTCCCGGCTTCGAAGCAGCCCATCAGCGAGATACCGACGTTGCCGGAGTTGTATCCGCCGACGTGGGCGCCGGTGATGATGCGGTCGGTGCCGCTCTGGTAGCCGAAGTCGCTGCCGTCTCCGCCGTAGAAGCAGGACTGGCTGGTCTTGCCCGAGTTGCGACCCTCGTAGACGATGCCGTTGCCGTCGATCAGGTACTGGTATCCGATGTCGGACCAGCCGTTCGACTCGACGTGGTACTTGTAGATCGCCCGGACGGTGGCGGCGTAGTCCTGGGTCGGGCTGTTGGAGCCGGCCGTGTGGTGCACGGTCAGGGTCTGGACGGGGTGGTAACTCTGCGGATCGCCAGCCTTCCACCACCGGATCGACTCGTCGGCGCCCCAGTCGGCCCGGGAACGGCAGTCTGGGGCGTCAACGTAGTCGGCGCTGGCCACCCGGGCACCGACGCCCGGTTGGGGGACCCCGCCGATCGATCCGCCGCTGGTGCTGATCGCCGCGGCCCGCCAGTCAACGCCCCAATCGGGCAGCCCGCGCACCTGGTAGGCCTGCGCGCGGTCGACCAGCAGCAGGCTGCTGGTGAACTGACCGGTGCCCTGGGCCCCCTCCTGGTTGAACGGTTGCCAGGCCGTCCACGCGCCATCGATGAGGAACCGGGCCTCACCGTAGGGCGCCACACCGTGTGCATCCGGCTCGGTCGCGCCCGGCGCGAGGTCGGCGATCACCCCGAGGTACTCGATTGGGAAGTCGAGTTCGACCGGCTCCTCGGTGACCGCGCGGGTGTCGTTGTGGGACGAGGACGCCGGGGCAGCCTCGGCCGGCGACGTGCCCACCAGGCTGAGGGTGGTGCCCAGCAGCATCAGGAGGGCGACCAGGATCACCACCACACGTGACTTTCGGACCATCATTCCGCTCCTTTGCCGCGACATGGTCGCCCAGCGTAAGCGTTCTGCCAGGCACAGTAACCCGCGGGGTGCGCCATCCGAGCGCTCCCGGAAGCCAACGTGTGGCAGCCGTGGTCTTCAAGCCCCGGGACGCGGGACTGCGTGGTGGCCTCCGGGACGCTGCGCGATCCCTACCTCTCGGGGTGACCATCAACTTCGTCCGGGGCAACCAGACCTCGAACCTGGTGCAGATCGAGACCACGTGGTGGCGCTGTCGGGCGCCTGGCAGAAGGGCGCCCAGCAATGGCAGCCCGCGGAGCAGGTGCTGCCCCCACCCGACTCGAGTACTGCGGCAGATCGGGTACCGACTACGCTGCGCGCTCCTCCGCATTGTGTGTTCAGAGCGGGGCGGCGGAGGGGCGCCGGATCGCAGCCATCAAGCCGATGTCGCCGGCATTTCCCCTGGTCAATAGGTGGGCGATACTGGGTTCGAACCAGTGACCTCTTCGGTGTGAACGAAGCGCGCTACCACTGCGCCAATCGCCCTGCGAGGGTTTACCTTAGCCGATGGTTCGGGCAATGAGCAAAGTCACTCGTCCCCCTTCCGGCGGTGTCACGCCGCCGCTGCCCGTGCGGTGGCTGGCAGCCGGCGAGGTGACGAATGAACGCCTACTGACCACGCTGGACGGGTGGATTTGAAGCCCTTCCGAGGATTGCGCTAAGGTGATCCCTGCACCTGAACGGGGGACGTCCTCCGGGAAGCGCGCGGACGTGGCTCAGTTGGTAGAGCATCACCTTGCCAAGGTGAGGGTCGCGGGTTCGAATCCCGTCGTCCGCTCGGAGAGGGTCTCGCGTACCGGCTCTGGCTCTCACGTGAAGACTCTCGCGTGGTGGGTTGGCCGAGAGGCGAGGCAACGGACTGCAAATCCGTCTACACCGGTTCAAATCCGGTACCCACCTCGGTGGCTCTCCAACAACTGAATCAAGGGCGGTTGGCGCAGTGGTAGCGCGCTTCCTTGACACGGAAGAGGTCACTGGTTCAAACCCAGTATCGCCCACTTATATGACCAGCTGGAATGTTCAATCATGGGCCTTTGCGGTCAGCTTCATCGATATCCCTTGTCTCCGGACGCCGATCCGGCTCGTCCGGAGGCCGGTAGCCCTGCTCGAACAGCTCCGACGGGGACCGATAGGTTCTGAACTCCGGCTCACCTGACTCGGCGTCCATCTTCGGCTGCGCACGAAGACCGAGCACGAATCCCAGCACGACCATCGCGCCGCCCAGGCCAGCGTGGAGCCAGTTGTCACCGGCGCTCAGCGGGTAGACAGCCGGGCCGCCCAACCTCGTGACGAGCAGGCCGAAGACCCAGAGCGCCAGGTAGAACAGGCCACCCCAGATCAGGAGTTGCGGGCCGACCGGGCGCCGCGCGCGCACAGGACGCCGACGATGCCGAAGAGCAGGTGGGCGATGTTCTTCTGGATCGACACCAGGAAGAGCCCGAAGAGCAGGGCGCCGGAATCCGGGCCGGTGGCCCCGAACTCGTCGAAGTTGGTCACCACGCCGGGGATGAACCCGAGGACGCCCAGCAGCAGGAACACCACGCCGACGACCAGTGCGACCACTTGCACTGCTGCGGTCTGGGTGGCGGGGGACTGACGGGAAACGCTCATGCTGTTCCTCTCGATGGTCTGTGAGCGCATCGTGACGCTGCATGTACACCAGTCGGTTACCCGTCCGTCCGCATTCCAACCGCCGGCCCGGGCAGGCATGATGGATGCTCCAACCCAACACGAGGAGCAGGCATGACGCAGGTCCCGGCCATCCAACTGAGCGACGGCACGTCCATCCCGCAGATCGGGTTCGGAACCTGGCGCATCCCCGACTCCAAGGTCACCGGCGTCGTGCTCGCCGCACTCGAGGCCGGTTACCGGCACATCGATACCGCGGCTATCTACGGCAACGAACGCGGCGTTGGACGGGCGATCGCGGCCAGCGGCATTCCCCGCGACGAGCTGTACATCACCACCAAGCTGTGGAACGACGCGCACCTGACCGCGGACGCCCGGCGTGGTATCGAGAACAGCCTGATGAGGCTGGGTCTGGACCGGCTCGACCTGTACCTGATCCACTGGCCGGCGACCCTGCAGTACGGCGACTCCTACATCGAGGCCTGGGACGCCCTCCAGCAGTTCAAGGCCGAGGGACTCACCCGCAGCATCGGGGTGAGCAACTTCCTTCCCCACCACCTTGACGCCCTCTCCGGTGAGACGCCGGCGGTCGACCAGATCGAGGTGCACCCGACGTTCAGCCAGCGGGCGCTGCGTGACGAACTGACGCGGCGCGGCATCACCATCCAGTCCTACAGCCCGCTCGGCTCGGGGGCCGACCTGCGCAACCGCGAGCTGGCCAGGATCGCCGCCCGTAACAGCAAATCAGTCAGCCAGGTGATCATCCGCTGGCACCTCCAGCACGGGCTGGTGGTGCTGCCCAAGTCGCAGACCCCGATCCGCGTCCGGGAGAACTTCGACGTCCTCGACTTCGAGCTGGACGCCCACGCCATGTCGCGGATCGACGCCCTGGACGGTGACAACCGGGTCGGCTGGCACCCGGACACCGCCAGACTGTGAGGGGAGTTTGCCGCGGTTCCGCCACGGGTAAGACCCTGCAGGGTTTCACCATCAGGAGGAGCAGATGACCGGGCAGATCTTCGGCGAAGAACCGGCGGCGGACGACCGACACGCGCCGGGTGTCGACCCGACCGTGGGGGTCGATCCGGCCGCAACGCGGTTGGATGCCGGACCGACGCGCCAGGAGCCAGAACCCCAGGCCGGAGACAGCCCGGAAGCCAAGTCCGAGACCAATCCGGACCCCGCACGCCCTCGGCCACGGCTCGCCGATCCGTCGGGTACCGGCGTGCGAATGGAAGGGCCGGACGGCGTCGGCATCGAATCAGGCAGGGAAGCGCTCTGAGCCGCCAGCTCAGCGAGAAGGAGGCAGGCAATAATGTTGGCAACGATTCTGTGGATCATCGCCGCGATTCTGGTCATCTCCGGGATCGTCGCGATCGTTAGGGGCAAGCTCGCATACGGCATCATCCTGATCGTCGTCGGCCTTCTGGTGGGCCCGGGCGGCGTGAGCATATTCACCTGACCTATCAACCATCAGGGCTTGCCGTGACCGCTTTGCTGGTTCGGCAGGCCCTGTTTCATCGCCCAGCCGCAATGAAACAGTTCTCAACCATTTCTTGGATCGATGACCCCCATGGGGGCTTGCCTGATCCCGCGGTCGCTGTCAGAGTCGAAAACAGAACGGTTCAAACCACGTGCCGGCTCCGACAGGGAAGCGAGCTGACATGCCGCGTGGAACTGCTCAACCCACCTTCCAGGAACGCGAGGAGCGAAATCAGGAGTTGCTTGCCAGGTGGCGTCAGTGCACGACCAAGGAAGCCGCCGCCGAGGCATTCGATCAGATCATCCTGTACAACCTTGACCTGTGCGAGTCGCTGGCCAGGCGGTACGCGAACAAGGGCATCGACTCCGACGACCTGGTCCAGGTCGCCGGCGCGGCCTTGGTGGGAGCCGTTCACCGCTACCGACCGGGGTCACCGAACTTCGTAGCCTTCGCGATCCTGTCCATCAAGGGCGAACTCAAGCGGCACTTCCGCGACTTCGGCTGGACGGTGCGCCCGCCGCGCCGGCTGCAGGAGTTGCGTGCCCAGGTGGTCGTCCTGCGTGACCAGGTGGAGCAGGAGCTGCAGGGCGAGGTGAGCGCCGAGGAGCTGTCCGACCGGCTGGGCTCGACCCCGGCCGAGGTTCGGGAGTGCACGCACATGGGCTCCAGCTTCCGTCCCCTGTCGCTGGAGGCGCCGCTGGATCGGCAGACCGGCAGCGGCACCCTGGCAGAACAGCTCGGTGGCGCCGACGGCGAGCTGGAGTTGCTGCCGGATGTGCTGAGCCTGCGCACCGCCGTCGCGGAGCTGTGTGATCGCGATCGCCTGATCCTGCACCTGCGCTTCGTGGATGACCTCACCCAGGCGGAGATAGGCAAACGGCTCGGTGTCAGCCAGATGCAGGTGTCCCGGCTGCTCAACCGCATCCTCGCCCAGCTGCGCGAGATGATGGACACCCCGGAGGCAGCCGCCTGACCGAACCCGCGCCCAGGCGCACCACGCTCGCCATCTTCC
>NZ_JBASCI010000097.1:0-7729 GCF_049651565.1 Brooklawnia sp. | reverse complement strand
GGACCGACCACGTGGACGCCCCGGGTGCGCAGGGTGGCCATGTTGGCCTGCGTGGCCGGGTGCAGCCACATCTCGGTGTGCATGGCCGGGGCCACCAGCACCGGCGCCCGGCTCGCCAGCAGCGTGGTGCCCAGCAGGTCATCGGCGAGCCCGGCGGCCATCGACGCCAGGGTGTTCGCCGTCGCCGGGGCGACGATGATCAGGTCGGCCCGCTGGCCGAGCGCGACGTGCCGGACCTGCGGCACGTCGTCGTGCACCGAGGTGGTGACCCGGTTGCGGGAGATCGCCTCCCAGGTGGGCAGGCCGACGAACCGCAGGGCGTCCTCGGTCGGCACCACGTGGACGTTGTGCCCGTCGCCGATCAGCAGCCGGACCAGGTGCACGGCCTTGTACGCGGCGATACCGCCGGTCACCCCAACAACGATCTCCATGCCGGCGATTGTCTCATCACCGAAACGGCCGGGTAGCGTTGTACGGCATGTGCACGGTGGTGATTCGCGTCCCGGACACCGACGGTGGGCCGGTCCGGGTGCTGGCTGTGCGGGATGAGGATCCGGGACGACCATGGCGTCCGCTGGGCCACTGGTGGCCCGACTACCCCGGCGTCCGCGGCGTCCAGGACGAGTTGGCAGGTGGGGCGTGGCTGGCGGTGGATGGCGGCCGGATGGCGGTTCTGGTGAACAAGTCCGGCGGAGCCGACGTCGAACGGCCGACCTCGCGGGGGCACCTGGTGCTGGACGCGGTGCTGGGTCGGCCACTGCCCGACCCGCTGACCACGCTCGGCTTCAACCTGGTGGTGGCCGAACCCGGACGGGCGACCGTCACCTCATGGCAGGGCGGCGACCCCACCCGGCTGGAACTGTCGCCGGGCACCCACATGATCAGCCACGGCGAGGTCGACGACCCGGACTATGAACGGATCCAGGCCTGGCTACCGCGGTTCTCGGCCGCCGACACCGGCGGCGAGCCATGGTGGACCGACTGGCTGGACATCCTGGCCGAGTCAGCGCAGTGGGGACCGAAGGATCCGCGGGCCATCATTCGCGACAACCGTCCCGACTACCCGACGCTCTCGCTGCTGGTCGTGGCCATCTCGGTCGACCAGGACGGTGCGCACGCGGCCATGGACACCCTGGCTGAGCCCGGGATGTGGAACCCGCTGCGGTTGCGCTGATCCGGTTGGTGGGTCAGCACCTCAGGCGACGCCGGGCGGGCTGATCCGGGCGGTCAGCGCCCGCGGCTGGCGGCCCATCCGACCCTGCGAGACGTATCCGGTGGTGCCGGCGCTGAACACCCGCGGGCCGCGCTGCTCCCGGGACTCGGTCAGCGAGCGGGCCAGCTCGGTGAGTTCGTCGATCCGCCGGCGGGCGGCCTCGAGCTCGGTCTGCAGCGCGATGATCCGGCGAATCCCGTTGAGGTTCACCCCTTCGTCCTGCGACAGCCGCTGGATCAGCCGGAGCCGGTGCACGTCCCGAGGGGAGTACCGCCGGCCGCCGCCTTTCGCGCGGCTGGGCACGACCAACCCCAGGCGGTCGTAGGTGCGCAGGGTTTGGGGATGCATGTCGGCGAGGTCGGCGGCAACCGAGATGCTGAAGATGGGCGTGTCGGCGTCCATCAACTGGGGAAGTCGGTCAGCGCTCATCGGTTACCCGCCAACAGTTGGGCCCGGGGATTGGGCTCGTGAGCGGCCTCGGCGTAGGCCTGCAGCGCCGCCCGCGCGGCGTCCGACAGGTGACCCGGCACCTGCACGTCGATGGTGGCCAGCAGATCACCCTTCTCACCGGTGGACTTGGTGACCCCGCGGCCGCGGATGCGGAAGGTCCGGCCGTTGGGGGTACCGGCCGGGATGCGGAGCTTGACGCTGCCGCCGCCCATGGTGGGCACCTCCACCTCGGCGCCGAGTGCGGCCTCACTGAAGGTGACCGGGACGGTCACGGTCAGGTTGTCGCCCTGGCGTCCGAAGACCGGGTGCGGACGCACGTGCACCACCACGTAGAGGTCACCGGGCGCGCCGCCGTTCTCGCCGGGGCTGCCCTTGCCCTTGATCCGGATCTTCTGGCCGTCGGTGACCCCAGCCGGGATCCGGACCTGCATGGTGCGCCGGCTCTGGGTGCGGCCGCTGCCGTGGCAGACCTCGCACGGGTCGTCCACGATCAGGCCCCGGCCGCGGCAGTCGCGACAGGGTTCGGTGACCTGGAAGACACCACCCGCGGTGGCCTGCTGCATGCCCGAGCCCTGGCAGGTCGGGCATACCCGCGGCATCGTGCCCGCCCTGGCACCGGTCCCCCGGCAGGCCGGGCAGGCCTCGTCACTGGCCATCTGGACACCGACGGTCTCACCCTCGACGGCCTGGTTGAAGCCGATCGTGACCTCACCCTCCACGTCGGAGCCGCGGCGCGGCCCACGCGTGGTGGTGCGGCGAGTGCCGCCGGCAGCACCCGCCTGCCCGAACAGGTTGCCGAGCAGGTCGCCCAGACCGGCGTCCCCCATGCCGCGGAAGATGTCCTCTGCCGAACCCCCTCCGCCGCCGGGGGTGCCGCCGCCACCGCGGGGGAAGCGGAAGCCCGACCCGAACAGGCTGCGCTGCTCGTCGTACTCTCGGCGCTTGTCGGGGTCGCTCAACACGTCGTGGGCCTCGGAGGCCTCCTTGAAGCGCTGCTCGGCGCTCTTGTCGCCGGGATGCTGGTCAGGATGGTTCTCACGGGCGATCTTGCGGAACGCCTTCTTGATCTGCTCCGGTTTAGCGTCCTTGGGCACGCCGAGGATCTTGTAGTAGTCCTTCTCCAGCCAGTCCTTGGTGCTCATTCGCCCACCTCCTTCCCAGCGTCAGTGCACTATTCCTGGTCCTGCTCGGCTTCCTGCGGCACCGCGACCACGACCCGGGCCGGACGCAGCACCTGGTCGTTGAGCCGGTACCCGACCTGCATCACCTCGTGCACGGTCATGGTCTCGGCGTCCGGATCGGGCACCTGCATCAATGCCTCGTGCAGGTGGGGGTTGAACTCGTCGCCAACCTTGCCGAAGTGGTCGAAGCCGTACGACTTGGTGACCTTGACCAGTTCGTCGGCGGTCAGTTTGAAGCCGCCGGTCAGTTCGTCGTGCTGCTCGGCCGCCAGGATGGCGTCGAAGACCGGCATCAGGTCGCGCAGCACGGCCTCTGTCCCGCCCTGCCGCGCCAGCGCCCGGTCACGATCCACGCGCCGTTTGTAGTTGACGTACTCGGCCTGGACGCGCTGCAGGTCCTCGGTCCGCTCGCTGAGCCGGGCCTCGAGTTCGCTCACGTCGGCCGTCGGGTCGGTGGCCCCGGCCTGCGCCGGGGCCTCCTGGTCCGGAGTCGGGGCCAGTTCGGTCTCCTCAGGCGCCTGGTCGGCGGTCTGGTCGACCCCCTGTTCCACCGGTTCGGTCATCAATATCAGTCCTTCTTGTCCTCGTCGTCGACGATCTCGGCCTCAACCACGTCGTCATCATCTGCGGAGTGGCTGTCGGTCGGACCCTGCTGGGCCTGGGCGGCCTGCTGCTCGGCCTGGCTGGCCTGGTACACAGCCTGCCCCATCGCGGAGGCCTTCTGGTTCAGGTCCTCCATGGCAGCCCGCACCGCATCGTCGTTGTCGGTGCCCTTCAGGGCCTCCTTCAACACGCCGAGCGAGTCGACCACCGGGGTCTTGACGTGCTCGGGGATCCTGTCGGCGTTCTCGTCCAGCAACTTCTCGGTGCGGAACGCCAACGCGTCCGCCTCGTTGCGCATCTCGACGCTCTCGCGGCGCTTGCGGTCGGCCTCCTCGTGGGCCTCGGCGTCGGCGACCATGCGGTCGATCTCGTCCTTGCCGAGCGCCGACCCGCCGGTGACAGTCATCGACTGCTCCTTGCCGGTGGCCATGTCCTTGGCGTAGACGTGCACGATCCCGTTGGCGTCGATGTCGAAGGTGACCTCGATCTGCGGCAGCCCGCGCGGGGCCGGCATCAGGCCGGTCAGCTCGAAGTTGCCCAGCGACTTGTTGTCGCGGGCGAACTGCCGCTCGCCCTGGTACACCTGGATCATCACCGAGGGCTGGTTGTCCTCAGCGGTGGTGAAGATCTCGGACCGCTTGGTCGGGATGGTGGTGTTGCGCTCGATGATCTTGGTCATCACGCCACCCTTGGTCTCGATGCCGAGGCTCAACGGGGTGACGTCCAGCAGCAGCACGTCCTTGACCTCGCCCTTCAGCACGCCGGCCTGCAGGGACGCGCCGAGCGCGACCACCTCGTCCGGGTTCACGGTCTTGTTGGGCTCCTTGCCGCCGGACAGCTCGCGGACGAGTTCCTGGACGGCGGGCATCCGGGTCGAGCCGCCCACCAGGATGATCTGGTTGATCTGGCTGACGTTGACCTTGGAGTCGGCCAGCACCGACTGGAACGGGCCCTTGCAGCGGTCGAGCAGGTCCTGGGTCATCCGCTGGAACTCAGACCGGGTCAGCTTCTCCTCGAGGTGCAGCGGGCCGTCGGCACCGGCGGTGATGTAGGGCAGGTTGATCTCGGTCTCCTGCACCTGCGACAGTTCGATCTTGGCGCGTTCGGCGGCCTCCTTGAGCCGCTGGCCGGCCATCTTGTCCTTGGCCAGGTCGATACCGGTCTTGTTCTTGAACTGGGTCACCAGCCAGTCGATGATCCGCTGGTCCCAGTCGTCGCCGCCCAGCCGCGGGTCGCCCTTGGTCGCCTTCACCTCGAAAACGCCCTCGCTGATGTCGAGCAGCGAGACGTCGAAGGTGCCACCGCCGAGGTCGAAGACCAGCACGGTCTGCTCCTGGTCGGCCTTGTCGAGGCCGTAGGCCAGCGCGGCTGCGGTCGGCTCGTTGATGATGCGGTCGACGGTCAGGCCGGCGATCTCGCCGGCTTCCTTGGTGGCCTGGCGTTCGGCGTCGCCGAAGTAGGCGGGAACGGTGATGACTGCGTTGGTGATCGGCTCACCGAGGTAGGCCTCGCCGTCGCGCTTCAGCTTCTGCAGCACGAAGGCGCTGACCTGCTGGGGCTTGTAGGTCTTGCCGTCGATGTCCTTCGACCAGTTGGTGCCCATGTGGCGCTTGACCGAGCGGATGGTCCGGTCGGGGTTGGTCACGGCCTGGCGCTTGGCAACCTCACCGGTGAGCACCTCACCGGTCTTGGTGAACGCGACCACCGACGGGGTGGTGCGCGAACCCTCAGCGTTGGGGATGACGGTGGGTTCGCCACCCTCCAGGACCGCGATCACCGAGTTGGTGGTGCCGAGGTCGATACCTACTGCACGAGCCATCTTTGTCTCCTTCTTCGTCACCAACACGGCGACTATTGCTAATGTTCTTGAGTCTGACGAGCTCAACTGGACGCTGCGTGACTTGTTGAGTCTAACGCACTCAAGTCGCAAGGTTGAGTCCACTCCACTCAACCATGGAACAATCAGGGTTATTCCCGCTCATCTGCAGCTTCGTGCGACTTCGTCGGCAAGGTTCGCCACCTGTTCGGCCAGGAACGGCCCGTGCCAGATCGGATCGTTGTGGCCGGCGTTGGCAACGATCACCTTCGCGTGCAGGTTGCCCACGCCCTCGGCAAGTTCCTCCGAAAGCCGGGACGGGATGATGTCGTCGGCACTCCCGGCCAGCACGACCACCGGAACATCAGAGGCGGAGAGGTTGTCACGCGCCGGGAACCGATCGACCAGGATCAGTTCGACCGGCAGCCATGGGTAGTGCACCTTCGCCACCGCGGCGAACCTCGGGTACGGGGAGCGCAGCACCACACCCGCGGGTGGGTGGGTGGTGGTCAGCCGGGCGACCACCCCAGTGCCGAGCGATTCACCGTAGTAGATGGTGCAGCCGCGGGCGAAGCCGCGCTGGGACAGGAAGGTGGCGGCGGCCCGGGCGTCCATCGCCAGGCCCTGCTCGGACGGTGAGCCCGGGTTGCCGCCGTAGCCTCGGTAGTCCAGCAGCAGCACGGTGAATCCCTGTGCCGCGAGCGCGGACGCCAGCGGTGCCCGGCCGGCCCGATTGCCGGCGTTGCCCGGCGCGACCAGCACCGCCACGCCACGATCGGTGGTGTCCGGCGGCATCAGCCAGGCGTCCAGTTCGAGGCCGTCCTCGGTGGTGAGGACGACGTCCTCGGCGCCCGGGAGGGCGGCGGCGGCCGACCCAGCGGGGGAGGTGTCGGGGTAGTAGATCAGCTGGCGCTGGAGCGAGGCGTTCACCATGACCACCACCAGCGGCACGGCAAGTGCGAGCGCGAGCAGGCCCAGAGTTCGCCGCAATTGCGGCCGTTCAGGCTGTCGTTCATCCACCCTGCCTCCCGTCGGCTGGCTCGACCTCTCCGTTGTCCGCCTTCATGCGTCCCCTCGCCTGGTCGGCGGCCCCCACCCCGCGCCATGCGTCCTCACCCGCACCACGCACCCCTCATCGCCCGCGCAACGTCTCGTCACCGGCCCGCGCCACGCGCCACCCCTTGAGCACTTTCCAGCCACGAGTACGGAAACTGCCCGTTTCCGGGGCGAAAGGCGAGCACTATCCGGGCCTGGGTACCGATTATCTACGCCCGAGCGCCGCCTGGCCGGCGACATGCCCCAATGCGCTGCTTCACGGCAGCTGGGCGCTAGCATCCCGGCAGGAGGCGATGCGGCGTGCAGGCGTGGTTCGGGGACCTGGTCGATCGGTTGGTGGCGCTGGAGCCGCAGGCGTGGCTGGTCCTAGTCGTGGTGGTGTTGCTGCTGGTCGGCTTCGGCTACCTCGGCAACTGGATCGTGGGGTCGATGCTGCGGGCCGGCTTGAGCGCCGAGTTCGGCCTGACAGACGTCCCGCACGGGATCCGGATCCGGTTGGGATACCGGGTGCCGGAAGGTGAGATGACTCTCTCTTTCCCCAGGTGGCTCTACCCAAATCGGGACGGGACCCGCGACCGGCGACGCTCCAGAAACGCGCTGATACGGGATTGGAGCACGTTGGCGCTCGGCAGGTACCGGGTCAGGAGCCGCAACCCGTTCCGGGTCTACGAACTGTGCAGGCAGGCCCGCGAGGCCGGCCACTGCGTCGCCTGGACGCTGGAAGAACAGGACAAGGGCCGGAGTTCCGAGCGCCGCCAACGGTTGCTCGGCGACCTCCGGAGCGCGGCGCAGATCGCCGCCAGATTCGCCGGCAATCCCACCGGCTTCGAGCACTACTGCGCCGGACTTTTCCGTAGTTCAGGGTACCTGGCCCAAGTGACGTCGAAGACGCGGGACGGCGGCTACGACCTCGTGCTGGAGCGCGGTGGCGTGCACTATATCGCCGAGTGCAAGTGCTACACCACCACCACGGTCGGACGGCCTGACCTGCAGAAGCTCGTCGGGGCGAACGTGACCGCGCGTGCACAGGGGATGATCTTCGTGACGACCAGCGACTACTCAAGCGATGCAAGGGAGTATGCCGGTCAAGCCGGCATCGAGCTGATCGACGGCCGACAGCTGACCTTGCTCGCCCGGCAGGTGGGCGGCTCAGCGGACCCGTCCCAGCCAGTTCTGGGTGCCATGCTGACCAACCGGGACCTGTGGCAGTATTACCCGGCGGACGTCCGTCCGGCCAACGCTCGAAGCTGAACGCGCCCCCTTTGGCATGATGCCCGGCTGAGGCGCCTAGCTGTACTGACCACGGAGATTGAGTACGCGCGGCGGGTCTGCTGGACATAGGGGAAGACCTCTGAGTGAAGTGTGGGACTTACGACAGAACCCATTTCACGAAACAGAGGTCTTCCATGC
>NZ_JBASCI010000096.1:0-3900 GCF_049651565.1 Brooklawnia sp. | reverse complement strand
GGCGCGGACTGCGGCCACCGCGATCGAGCGGCCGGCCTTCACCGGCGCGGTCAGGTCGATGGCGGCCACCACCTCGCCGGTGCGCGGGTCGCGGATGACGTCGGCGGCGCAGAGCCAGTCGCGGTGCGAGATGACCAGGTGCTCGGGGCCGCTGACGAAGGTCGCCCGCTGGTCGTGCAGGGCGGTGCCGATCGCGTTGGTGCCGACGTCGAACTCGCTCCAGTGCGCACCTTCGAGCATGCCGATCCGGTCGATGCGCCGACGCAGGAATGGCGAGCCCGCCATCCACAGGATCACCCCGGACGCGTCGGTGATCACCAGCAGGTGGTCGTCACTGTGGCCCTCCCAGGCCATCGCGCCGTGGATGTCGGCCACCATCTCGCTCAATGGGTGACGCTCACGGGCCTCGCCGAGTCGGGAATCCGGTTCGATGACCGGGTCGGAGGAGTCGTCAGGGGCCACCCCGGCGGCCAGCGCACGACGCCACGAGGCTGCGACCTGGGGCCGCAGGTCTGGGCGGACGGGCCGGCTGGCAACGGTCATCATCGATTCCGCATCGTCGGGGTGCCGCCATTGTCCCCCAGCGCCGGCCGCCTTTCAATGGCGAACGGGCAGGTCAGACCAGTTCGTTGAGCATGATCGCCTGCTCACGGCCGGGGCCGACGCCGATGCCGCTGATCCGGCAGCGGATCAACTCCTCCAGCCGCTTCACGTAGGCCTGGCAGTTGGCCGGCAGCCTGTCGAAGCGGCGCACCGCGGTGATGTCCTGCTTCCAGCCGGGCATCATCTGGTAGATCGGCTTCGCGGCCTGCACCTCGGACTGGGTCATCGGGTAGACATCGCTGCGGCGTCCGTTGATCTGGTAGCCGACGCAGACCGGGATCTCGTCCCAGCCCGACAGCACGTCCAGCTTGGTGAGGAAGACGTCGGTGCAGCCGTTGACCCGGTTGGCGACCTCGACGACCGGGGCGTCGAACCAGCCGCAACGGCGGGGACGACCGGTGGTCGCCCCGAACTCGCCACCGTCGGCGCGCAGCCGCTCGCCATCGGCGTCGAGCAGTTCGGTGGGGAACGGACCCTCACCGACCCGGGTGGTGTAGGCCTTGACCACGCCGATCACCCGGTCGATGCGGGTGGGGCCGACGCCGGTGCCGGTGCAGGCGCCGCCGGCGGTGGGGTTGGAGCTGGTGACGAACGGGTAGGTGCCGTGGTCGACGTCCAGGTGGTGCGCCTGGGCTCCTTCGAACAGCACGACCTTGCCCTTGTCGAGTTCGTCGTTGAGCAACCGCCCGCAGTCGACGATGTACGGCCGGATGCGGTCGGCGTGGCCGAGCAGCTGCTCGGTGACCAGGTCGGCGTTGATCTCGCGCCGGTTGAAGATCTTGACCAGGATCTGGTTCTTCTGCTCCAGCGACGCGACGACTTTGTCGTGCAACAGTTCGGGGTCGAGCAGGTCGGCCACCCGGATGCCGACCCGGTTCACCTTGTCGGAGTAGGTGGGGCCGATCCCCCGACCGGTGGTGCCGATGCGCTTCTTGCCGGCGAACCGCTCGGTGACCTTGTCGAGGGTCTGGTGGTAGGACGTGATCAGGTGCGCGTTGGCGCTGACCAGCGGGTGGCTGACCACCTCGCCGCGGGCGGCCAGCCCGTCCAGTTCGTGGTAGAGCACGTCGAGGTCGACCACCACCCCGTTGCCGATGACGGTGGTGGCGTTGCGGTTGAGGATGCCCGCCGGCAGCAGGTGCATGATGAACTTCTCGCCGCCCACCACGACGGTGTGGCCGGCGTTGTTGCCGCCGGAGTAGCGCACGACCAGGTCGACCTTCTCGCCGAGCGCGTCGACTGCCTTGCCCTTGCCCTCGTCACCCCACTGGGTACCGACCACGATGATGCCCGGCATGTCAGCCTCCGTTTTGCACCCCGGACCCTGCTGCGCCCGGGAACGACGAAGCCCCCTGCGCGCCGCGGGCGTGGCAAGAGGGCTCTTGCGACGCAACTCTAACCCGGCGGAAGGCTCGGCTGCCACAGACTCCCACAAGGTGGCGGATCGTTGATCTTGGTCGCGGCTGGTAGATAGTTGAACATGCGAATTGAAGTCTGGACCGATGTGGTCTGCCCGTTCTGCTACATCGGCAAGCGTGAACTGCAAACCGCGCTGGCCGGGTTCGAGCACTCCGACGAGGTGGACGTGGTCTGGCGGGCCTTCGAGCTCGACCCGGACGCGCCGGCCGAGGGGCAGGACACCACCGGGCTGCTGATGGACAAGTACCAGATGAGCTCGGCGCAGGTCGCCGCCCAGAACGAGCAGTTGGCCGCCCGCGCTGCGGAGGTCGGGCTGACCTACAACTGGCGCCAGTCGAAGTCGGCCAACACCCTCGACGCCCACCGCCTGGTCAAGCTGGCCGACACCGAGGGGCTGGCCGAGCAGGCCACCGAGCGGCTGATGCAGGCCTACTTCACCGACGGGCTGGTGGTCAGCGACCACGACGTGCTGGTGCGGATCGGCACCGGGATCGGCCTGGCCGCCGACCGCGTCCGCGACCTGCTCAATGGCGTGGAGTTCGCCGAGGAGGTGCACACCGACCAGTCCCAGGCGTCCCAGTACGGCATCCAGGGGGTCCCGTTCTTCCTGATCGACGGCCAGTGGGCGGTCAGCGGCGCTCACCCCGCCGAGCTGTTCCAGCAGGCGCTCGACCAGGTCTGGGACGAGACCCACCGTCCGCAGTTCATCACGCTGGGCGAGGTTTCCGGCGGTGCCGGCGGCTGCGGGTGCGGCAGCTGCGGCTGCGGCGCCAACGGCTGAGCCGCACGCTCAGCGGTAGCTGGGTTCGCGGTTCTTGGTCCAGCCGATCACCCGGGCGGTGATCGGCATCAGCGCCAACTCCACCAGCACCTTCCACAGGTAGCCGAAGAAGGCGTAGTTGGCCCACTGGGCGAAGTTGTCGATGCCGATCGCCCGGGCCGCGATCGTGCAGAAGATGATGGTGTCGACGGCCTCGCCGGCGCCGGTGGACGAGATCAGCCGCCGGTAGAGCTTCGACTCCTGGTGGCGGCGCTTGCCGGCCCACATGATCAGCGAGTTGGTGCTCTGGCCGCCGGCGTAGCCGAGCAGGCTGGCCAGCACCACGATCCACACCGGCCCCAGCGCCACCTCGAGGGCGGCCTGCTTGGCCAACCCGAAGTCGTCGTCGAAACCGGGCAACCAGATGATCAGCGAGTAGACCAGCACCGCCGACAGGTTGCCCAGGAAGCCGGTCGCGATGGCCCGCTTCGCCGCCCGAGGCCCGTAGACCTCGGTGATCACGTCGCCGAGGATGTACGCCAGCGGGAACAGGAAGAACGCGGCGTCGGTGATCACCGGCCCGATCACCACTCCCTTGGAGGCGCCGATGCTGGACAGCACCACCACCAGCATCATGATCGCCAGCATCGTGGCGAAGTGACCCGAGCCGATGGACGCGTACCTGACGTGGGCCGGTTCGCTGCCGGCGGCCGGACGATCGCTCAGAGCTGGGCCTCCTGCACCAGCGCCGGCCGGACCACTATCCGGGTCCACGAACCGACGTAGATCCGGTCGTGGGGCCCCAGCTCGACCCGGCCGGAGATCGGCTGGGTGGGCAGCGGCTGGTCGACCTGGCCCAGGTAGGTGCCGTTGGACGACCCGAGGTCCTCGACGAACCAGCGGCTGCCGTCGGTGGTGAGCGCCGCCTGCCGCCGGCTGACGCCAGTGTCGGTCACGCAGTCCAGGTCGGGCCGGCCGGCCGCCGAGGTGCGGCCGATCACGATGGTGGGCTTGCGCAGCGCCTGGATCATCGGCTGGCCGGGTGAGGGCAGTTGCTCGGGGGCCTGCTGCAGCCGGTACCACTCGGGGTCGATCCAGACCTCGGCCACCCAGCGGGC
>NZ_JBASCI010000095.1:0-3814 GCF_049651565.1 Brooklawnia sp. | reverse complement strand
GGATTGAGCCGGGCCTCCTCGACGAACGGGCAGGTGCGCAGCAGAATCCCGTCCGGGCGCCGCTGGGGCCCGAAGTCGAGCGCCGCCAGCAGCCGCAGCAACCGCTCCTCAGGGTCCGCACCAGACTCCTCGTCGGTATCCCACCTGGTCAGTTCGCTCGCCCACAGCCGTCCCACCTCCCGGGCCATCGCGGCGTCCCCGGACGCCGACAGCAGGGCCGCGAAGGCGTGGGTCAGTTCCCGGTAGTCGCTGCCCGATCGGCCGGACAGTGCCCGCCGGCCCGCAGGGGTGATCCGGTACCGCCGGGCGGGCCGCCCCCGGCCAATGGGTTGGCCGGACGCGCTCGTCAGCAACTGGTCTGCGGCCAGTGCCTCCAGGTGTGCCCGGCTGGCATTCGGATGGCCGCCGAACTGCTGGGCGACCTGGCTCACCGTCAAGCCGGCCGCGGCGTCCGCCACGATCGCCAGCACCCGGCGCCGGGCAGCGCCCAACTCCCGGGCGGGGGCCGCGACCGGGGCGGGCCCATGGACAGGTTTGCCGTTCACGCGCTCATCCTACTAGATTTGTTACAGTTCATCCCTGTAGATATTCCCCGATAGGAGATAGCCCATGACGACCGAGATCCCCGTCACCGAGGCCAGGCAGGGTGGTTGCCAGTGCGGCGCCTCCCATGAGGCCACTGTAGAACTGGACGCCCGACTTCTGGCCCACGCGATCCGGCACGGGGCCATCCTCGGTGCGCTGAGCAGCCTGAAGCCGGGCGCCGACCTGGTGCTGATCGCGCCGCACGACCCCAAGCCGCTGCTCGCCCAGGTGTCCGACGTGTTCGGTGACACCGTCAAGTACGACTACGTCGACCGCACCCCCGACGCGGTTCGCGTCCGCTTCACCAAGATCAGCGCACTCGCCTGATCATCGGACCTGCCGCGGCCAACGCGATGACCTCCCTGGCAAGCCCGCAGCGTCCGGCCGTCACCCCGGCCGGCGCACCGCGCCGAACCGCCCGCGGACGACTCGTGCTGCTGGCGCTCGGCGGTGTGAGCCTGCTCGCCGGGTTGGACGCGGCACTCCTGCTGGTCGGGGTCTGGGCGCCGGTCGACTCGGCCCGGCTGCCCGGCCTGCACGGCATGGTGATGGTGCTCGGATTCCTGGGCACCGTCATCGCGCTGGAACGAGCCCAGTCGCTGGGACGCCGGTGGGGCTACCTGGCGCCCGCGGTACTCGCGGCCGGCAGCCTGACGCTGGTGGCGGGCGCCCCGCCGCTGCTCGGCAAGCTGCTGCTGGTGCAGGGCTGCCTGCTGTTCATCGCCGTCTACGTCGCCCTGTGGCGGCGCGCACCGGTGGCGATGGTGGCGGTGCAGGTGCTGTCCGCGGTGCTCGCGCTGTGCGCGGCGGCGCTGTGGCTACTGATCGGGGTGGAGAACCTGATCACCTTCCTGATCGGTTTCATTGTGCTCACCATCGGCGCCGAACGCGCCGAACTGGCCCAGATCACCATGGGGCCGAAGGCGCCCGGACGACTGGTTGCGCTGTCGGCCGCCCTGGTCGTCACCACCCTGGCCAGCATGCTCTGGCCAGACCTCGGGATGCGGGCGTTCGGCCTGGTGGTACTGGGGTTCGCGGCCTGGCTGGCCCGCGATGACGTGGCCCGCCGATTCGTCCGCACCGACGGGCTGCGCCGCTACAACGCCGCCGCCCTGCTGGCCGGTTACTCCTGGCTCGGCGTGGTTGGCATCACCTGGCTGGTGGCCGGATTCCCCGCCACCACCACCAGCTACGACATCGTCATCCACGGCACCTTCCTCGGCTTCGCGGTGTCGATGATCATGGCCCACGCGCCGATCATCTTCCCGGCGGTGCTCGGCCGGCCGTTGCCGTACCGCCCGGTCAGCTGGCTGCCGCTGGTGATGCTGCACCTGGGCATGGTGGTGCGCGTCACCGGCGGCCTCACCGGCCGCGACCTGCTCTGGCAGGCCGGATCGGTGATCACCGTGCTCGCCATGGTGGTCTTCCTGATAGTCAGTGTGCTGTTGGTGGTGACCCACGTTGGCCCGAAGCGCAACTAGCCGCGGCACCTGGCCGCTGCGTGACTTCCCGTCGGTGTTCTGGCTGGTCGCCGCCGCGGGCGTGGCCATCGCCCACCGCTGGGTGCCGTCCTCGGACTGGTTGCTGGTGCACCTGGTGCTACTGGGCGCGCTCAGTCACGCCATCCTGGTCTGGAGCTTCTACTTCTGCGAGGCGCTGCTAAGGCTGCCCGCCGCCGAGCACGGCCGGCGCGACCAGTCCCGCCGCATCAGTCTGCTGCTGGTCGGCACGTCGCTGGTGCTGGTCGGCGTCCCGACCGGCATCTGGGGGCTGACACTGGCCGGCGCGGCGCTGGCGATGGTGGCCGTCGGCTGGCACGGCTGGACGATCTTCCGGATGCTGCGCCGGGCGCTGCCCGGCCGGTTCCGGGCCACCATCCGCTACTACATCGCCGCCGCCATCAGCCTCATCCTCGGCGCCTCGTTCGGCGCGACCCTGGCCCGGGTGCCCGACGACCCCTGGCACGGCCGGCTGCTGCTGGCCCACTCGATGTCCAACATCCTCGGCTGGGTCGGTTTCACGGTGATGGGCACCCTGGTCACCTTCTGGCCGACCCTGCTGCGCACCCGGATCGACGACCGCGCCGACCGGTTGGCCCGCCAGGCGTTGCCGGTGCTGGCCGCCGGCCTGGCTCTCGTCATCACCGGTGGCCTGGTTGGGCAGATGTGGCTGGCGGCGGCCGGGTTGGCCGGCTACCTGGCCGGCGTGCTGTGGTGGGGACGCGCTCTCTGGCAGCCACTGCGCACCAAACCGCCGCGTGAGTTCGGGCCCGCATCGGTGGGGGCGGCCCTGCCCTGGGCGGTCGTCGGCCTGGTCTGGGTCGGCGTCCTGCTGGTGCGGTCGGCCGACTGGGCCGCGATCACCGCCCGGTTCTCACCGATCGCCGGGGTCTTCGCGGCCGGGATGGCCGCCCAACTGCTGATCGGGGCCCTGAGCTACCTGATCCCCACCGTGCTGGGTGGCGGGCCAGCCGCAAACCGGGCCGCCTTGGCCTGGTTCAACAAGGGCACCACCATCCGGCTGGTGCTGGTCAACGCCTCGCTGCTGCTCCTGCTGCTCCCGGTGCCCGAGTGGGTGCGCGGCACGGTTTCCCTCGTCGGGCTGGCAGCGCTGGCCGCCTTCGTGCCGCTGATGGTGCTCGGCATCCGCGCCGGCCTGGCCGCCCGGCGAACCCCGGGGCACGACCGCTCGGAAGATTCGGTGGCGCCACCGGTCCAGCCGCCGGAGGAACCGACGAAGGTGTGGTCGAGCGGGCAACTGGTCGCCGCGCTCAGCGTTCTCAGCCTCGCAGTGACCCTCGGCATCGGCGTCGACCCGGCCGCGGCCGGCTTCACCCCGACCGCCCAATGGCCCGGCCGCTCCCAGGTGCAGGCCACCGGGCAGGTCGTGCGGGTCCAGGTGAGCGCGCGGGACATGGTGTTCACCCCCAACCGGGTCACCGTCGACCCCGGTGACCAGGTGGTCATCGAACTGGTGAACGACGACCCCACCAACGTGCACGACCTCACCGTCGGTGGCCGCGCCACCCCACGGCTGATGCCCGGTGAGCGCGCGGAACTCGACCTGGGCGTGATCAGTGAGTCGGTGCAGGGTTGGTGCACCATTGCCGGGCACCGGCAGTTGGGCATGGTCTTCGACGTCGTGGTGGGCGGGCAGGACGCCGCGGCCGACGGCAACGGGACGGACGCCGGGCACGGCCAGCACGGGGCCAGCCAGCACGGCGCCGGCC
>NZ_JBASCI010000094.1:0-2409 GCF_049651565.1 Brooklawnia sp. | reverse complement strand
GCCCGGTCCGGTCCGCCCTTGGTCTGGTCGCGGACGCCCACGCCCGATTCACCGCCGGCATGGCCGACAACACCGGCGAGACGCTGACCGAGGTGGGGACGCTGATGAGCGCCAAGGCCGGCCTGGTCCGCTCGGCCGAATCGGTCAACGAGGCGCTCCGGGCCGCCACGACCCGGCTGGCAGACTACGGCGATTCGATGGCCATCGACGCCAGCAGCCGGCGCTCGATCGACCGACTTTTCCTGGTCCGCGACATCGTCACCACCCAGTACGTGTACCTCACCGCGATGGCCGACTACCTCGACCACGGCGGCCACAGCCGCGGCTCGGTGCTCTACACCGACCCGGCCGGCGAACTCCCGGCCTGGCACGATGCCGACGGCAACCCGGTCGACGCCGGTCTCGACGAGCTGTTCCGGTACGTCCGCGACGACGGCGCACTGGATGGCGTCGCCCAGATCGTCGTCCTGCACGCTGACGCTTCCGGGGCGTTGCCCCCGGTCAGTTGCAACTGGCGACCGGTTCGCCCGCTGCCCGATCCGCAGGAACCCTTCGAGGTGGTCTGGCGCGGCTACCTTGAAGACCGCAACGTGCGCTGAAGCAGTACCGGGTGCACGGGCGGCCCGTCCGGGCGAGCGATGCACCCACAGGACCAGGAGGAGACCCAGTGACGCCCGCAAGCAGCCCCACCAGCCGACTCTCGATCAACCAGTGGTCGATGCGCAGCACGCCTTGCGAGCAGTTCATCACCGCAGTCGCCGACGCCGGCATCGGCTCGGTTGGGCTGTGGCGGCAGAACGTCGCCGAGATCGGCCTGGCCAAGGCCGCCGCGCTGGTCCGGGACACCGGGCTGCGGGTCAGTTCACTGTGCCGGGGCGGGTTCCTCACCGCGACCACGCCGGGCGACCGGCAGGCTGCCCTGGACGACAACCGGCGCGCCATCGACGAGGCGCATGAGCTGGGGACCGGCGTGTTGGTGATGGTGGTCGGCGGACTGGACCGGGGTCAGTCGATCACCCGGGTCAGGGCCGCCATCCCGGCCACCATCGCCGAACTGGCACCCTACGCCGAGCAGGCCGGGGTGCGGCTCGGGCTGGAACCGATGCACCCGATGTTCGCCGCCGACCGGGCTGTCCTCTCCACCCTCGCCGACGCCCTGCAGATGGCCGCGGCGTCCGGTCACCAGTCGGTCGGCGTGGTGGTGGACACCTACCACATCTGGTGGGACCCGCAGGTGCTGGAGAGCATCGAAGCGATCGGACGGGCCGGCCGGCTGCTCAGCTACCAGGTATCCGACTGGGATCTTCCGCTGGCCGCCGATCCGCTGCTGTCCCGGGGCGTGATGGGCGATGGCTACATCGACTTCGCCGAGCTCACCCGGGCGGTCGCGGCAACCGGCTACGCCGACGACGTCGAGACCGAGATCTTCAACGCCGAACTGTGGGCGATGCCGGTCGCCGAGGCGCTGGCCCTGGTGCGGCAGCGCTTCCATGCCCTGGTCGCGGCCCACCTGTGAGGCGCCCACCCAGGCAGCCGCCTGTGCCGGCCGCCGA
This sequence comes from Brooklawnia sp., assembly GCF_049651565.1. Classification (GTDB taxonomy): domain Bacteria; phylum Actinomycetota; class Actinomycetes; order Propionibacteriales; family Propionibacteriaceae; genus Brooklawnia. Next base: position 856 of record NZ_JBASCI010000094.1, on the reverse strand, counting down.
CAGCCCTCCGGCCCACCCGATGACGAAGGTGGCAGACTGAGCCCATGACCAGCCTCGACGCCCAGGGCCCGGCACCGGTCGAGGCCATCGACCGCGCGCTGGCCCTGTTGAGCGCCTTGTCGGAGGCCGGGCCGGAGGGCACCAGCCTGGTTGCGCTGTGCCGCGACCTCCATCTGAACAAGTCCACCGCATACCGCGCGCTGGCCACCATGCGCACCCGCGGTTACGTCTCACAGGACGCCGACGGCAGCTACCGGCTGGGCCCGGCAGCGGTCGGCCTCGGCGCGGCCTACTTCGGCCCCAGTTCGCTGGCGCAGCTGACCCACCCGGCGCTGCTGGTGCTGGCCCGCGACCTGGATGAACTGGTCCACCTCGGCGTCCTCAACGGCGACCGGGTGATCTACGTCGACAAGGTCGAACCCGACAAGGCGATCCGGGTGTGGTCGCAGGTCGGACGCCACGTGCCGGCCGCCACGACCTCGCTCGGCCGGGCGATCCTCGCTTTCAGCGGCGTCCCGGACGACCAATTGGACGCGTTCGTCCACCCCGGCGACGACCCCGCCGTGCTGCGGCGCGCCGTGCGGGACGCCCGCCGCCGCGGCTACGCCACCGAGATCGAGGAGAACGAACCCGGCATCGCCTGCCTGGGCGTGCCGATCCTCGCCGACGGCGCCGCCGTGGCCGCACTCAGCGTCACGATGCTCGCTCACACCCTGGACGACCAGCGGATGAGCGAGGTGGCCGGGCGCGTCGCCGAACTGGTCCCGCCCCGGCTGCCGGACGCCCTGCAGCTGCCCGACGCCCTGGGCCGGGCCCGTGGCTGAGCGGTGCTCAGCCCGCCCCCACCATGAGGATG
>NZ_JBASCI010000093.1:0-7348 GCF_049651565.1 Brooklawnia sp. | reverse complement strand
CGAAGTCGATCAGCAGGTGCTTGCCGACCGCGTCGGCGCCGAGCAGCCGGCTGCCGTCCAGCAGCTCGGCGGCGGCGGCGAAGCGTCCCTGCGGACTGGCCACCCTGACCGGCCGGCCGCGGAAGCGTTCGTTCAGTCCGGCGGCCAGCCGGTGGATGACGTGACCTTCAGGCACCCGATCAGCTCCCCTGCGATGAGTTCCGCGCAACCTCGCCACCCTAGCCCGACGCCCGGCCAACCGGTCTAGCCTGAGGGCATGCTCGTAGCCTTCTCGGTCAGCCCATCCAGCTCAGGCGAGGGCGGCTCGGTGCACGAAGCCGTCGCCGCCGCGATCCGGGTGGTCCGTGAATCCGGCCTGCCCAATCACACCGACTCGATGTTCACCACCATCGAGGGCGAGTGGGACGAAGTGATGTCGGTTGTCAAGCAGGCCTGCGACGCGGTGGGACGCTACGGCCCGCGGGTCTCGCTCGTCCTCAAGGCCGACATCCGGCCCGGTTACAGCGGGGAGCTGACCGGCAAAGTGGAACGTCTGGAGGCGGCGCTCGCCGACCACGACGAATAGTGGGGGCCGCGGTCAGCGGCCGCAAGGCCGGTTAGTAGGATGTTGCGGCAACAAGTCGCCTCTTGCGAGGTGTGGTCACACAGCGGTTGTCGGCCAGGAACGCGCCCCCACCCGGACGTCGAGGCTGCCGAACCAACCAGATAGGAAATGGCTTTCCAATGTTTGATGGACGTCCTGACATCACCTCACTGCCTGACCTGGCGGAGGGTGCTGGCCGGGTTGGGCCGGTACGCACCCGGATGCCGATCTACGTCGACCTGCTGCCGCCCTGCAACAACGCCTGCCCCGCCGGCGAGAACATCCAGGAGTGGCTGCGCCTGATCAAGGAGAACGAGCCGGAGGCCGCCTGGCGCCAACTCGTCCGCGACAACCCGTTCCCCGCGATCCACGGCCGAGTCTGCTACCACCCGTGCGAGACCGCCTGCAACCGCGTCGAACTCGACTCCGCGGTCTCCATCCACTCCGTCGAGCGCTACCTGGGTGACCTGGCGATCGAGCGCGGCTGGACCTTCAGCGCACCCCGCAACAACACCGGCTACCGCGTCCTGGTGGTCGGCGCCGGCCCGTCCGGCCTGTCGGCCGCCTACCACCTGGCCCGCGTCGGCCATGAGGTCGAGATCCGGGACGCCGGTGAGCTGCCCGGCGGCATGATGCGCTACGGCATCCCCGAGTACCGGCTGCCGCGCGACGTGGTGGACGCCGAGATCCGGCGAATCCAGGACCTCGGGGTGAAGATCGCGCTCAACCACCCCGTGCAGGATCTGCTCGAGGAACAGCGGTCGGGCCGGTTCGACGCAGTCTTCATCGCGATCGGCGCCCACCTGTCCAAGCGGGTCGAGATCCCGAGCATGGACGCCGGCAAGATGGTCGACGCCGTCGACTTCCTGCGCAACGTCGCCTCCGGTGAGAAGCCGAAGATCGGCCGCCGGGTGGCGGTCTACGGTGGCGGCAACACCGCCATGGACGCCGCACGGGTGGCCCGCCGGATGGGCGCCGAAGAGGCGGTCATCATCTACCGGCGCACCCAGGAACAGATGCCGGCGCACGCCGAAGAGCTGGCCGACGCCGAGCGGGAGGGCGTGAAGGTGCACTGGCTGCGCACCATCAGCGAGGTCTCCGAACAGATCGAGGTCGAGATCATGGAACTCGACGAGTGGGGCAAGCCGCGCGGCACCGGCACCTACGAGAAGCTGCCCGCCGACACCGTCATCATGGCCGTCGGCCAGGTCGCCGACACCGGCTTCCTGCGCAACATCCCCGGCCTGCGGTTCGTCGACGATGTGGTGCAGGTCGACCCGGCCACCCTGATGACCGACGTGCCGGGCATCTTCGCCGGCGGCGACGCGGTGCCGTCCGAACGCACCGTCACCATCGGTGTCGGGCACGGCAAGAAGGCGGCCAAGAGGATCGATGCCTGGCTGAACCGTCGCCAGGAGGCACCCAAGATCAAGCACCCGATCGTCGGCTTCGACGACCTGAACCTGTGGTACTTCGGCGACCACCCGCGCTCGATCCAGCACGAGCTGTCGCCTGCCGAGCGCGTCCAGGACTTCGGTGAGGTCGTGGCCGGGCTGACCAACGAGGAAGCCGAGTTCGAGGCGCGCCGCTGCCTGTCGTGCGGCAACTGCTTCGAGTGCGACGGCTGCTACGGCGCCTGCCCAGAGGACGCCATCATCAAGCTCGGCAAGGGCCACCGCTACCGCTTCGACTACGCCAAGTGCACCGGATGCGCCACCTGCTACGAACAGTGCCCCGTGCACGCCATTGAGATGATTGCGGAGAAGTGATGACTACCACTGCCGAAGCCAAGATCCCGGCTCCCCACCCGAACATGCTGGGTGCCGAGGACCCGGTCGCCAATCTCGACCGGGATGAACCGGCCGCCAAGCCCACCGAACGCTCCATCATCGATGGCAACACCGCCGCGGCCGATGTTGCCTTCCGGGTCAACGAGCTGTGCTCGATCTACCCGATCACCCCGAGCTCGCCGATGGCCGAACTGGCCGACGAGTGGGCGGCGGTCGACCGGCCCAACATCTGGGGCCAGATCCCGAGCGTGATCGAGATGCAGTCCGAGGCCGGCGCGGCTGGCGCCATGCACGGCGCGCTGCAGGCCGGTGCCCTGTCGACGACGTTCACCGCGTCCCAGGGCCTGCTGCTGATGATCCCGAACATGTTCAAGATCGCCGGCGAGCTGACCAGCACCGTGATGCACGTGGCGGCCCGTTCGCTGGCCGCCCAAGGCCTGTCGATCTTCGGGGACCACCAGGACGTGATGGCCGCCCGGCAGACCGGCTGGGCGATGCTGGCGTCCAACTCGGTGCAGGAGTGCCACGACAACGCCCTGATCGCGCAGGCCGCCACCCTGCACACCCGCGTGCCGTTCATGCACTTCTTCGACGGCTTCCGCACCAGCCACGAGCTGAACACCTGCGAGATGCTGGACGACGACCAGCTCCGCGCCATGGTGCCCGACCGGCTGGTGCTGGAGCACCGCGAGCGGGCTCTCAGCCCGGCGCACCCGTTCATCCGCGGCACCGCGCAGAACCCCGACGTGTACTTCCAGGGACGCGAGTCGGCGAACCCGTTCTACCTGGCCACGCCCGGCATCGTGCAGGAGCAGATGGACCGGTTCGCCGCCCTGACCGGACGCCACTACCACCTGGTCGACTACATCGGTGACCCCGATGCCGAACGCATGGTGATCGTGATGGGCTCCGGCGCCGAAGTGGTGGAGCAGGCGGTCCGTCACCTGCGCACCAGCGGCGAGAAGGTCGGCATGTTGATCGTCCGGCTCTATCGGCCGTTCCCGGTGGCAGCACTGCTGGCCGCCATCCCGGCGTCGGTGCGCAAGATCGCCGTCCTCGACCGCACCAAGGAGCCCGGCTCCGGCGGTGAGCCGCTGTTCCTGGACGTCACCGCGGCGCTCGCCGAGGCGGTCAGCCTGGGGCAGCGCGAGCACCTGCCGCGGATCATCGGTGGCCGCTACGGGCTGTCGAGCAAGGACTTCACCCCAGCGATGGCGGTTGCGGTCTTCGATGAACTGGCCAAGGCCGCGCCGCGTCCGCGCTTCACCGTCGGCATCAAGGACGACGTCACTCTGCTGTCGCTCGACTACGATCCGACCATCGACCTGGAGGACCCGGCCACCAAGCGCGCGATCTTCTACGGCCTGGGTTCGGACGGCACGGTCGGGGCGAACAAGAACACGATCAAGATTCTCGGTTCTGATCCCGACACCTACGCCCAGGGCTACTTCGTCTACGACTCCAAGAAGTCCGGGTCGCGCACGACCAGCCACCTGCGGTTCGGGCCCGACCCGATCAAGGCGCCCTACCTGGTGAACAAGGCCGGATTTATCGGCTGCCACCACTGGTCCATCCTGGAGCGGATCGATGTGCTGGAGTACGCCCGGCCGGCGGTTTACGACGCCGAGGGCGAGCGGGTGGGCGGCACCACGCTGCTGCTCAACGCCCCGTTCCCCGCCGATGAGATCTGGGACCGGCTGCCCGCCCCGATGCAGCAGCGGATCATTGATCTCGGCATCGAGGTCCACGCGATCAACGCCAATGAGGTGGCCCGGCTGGCCGGTCTGGGCGGGCGCACCAACACCGTCCTGCAGACCTGCTACTTCGCGATCTCCGGCGTCCTGCCCCGGGATGAGGCGATCGGCAAGATCAAGGACGCGATCACCAAGACCTACTCCCGCAAGTCGGCCGAGATCGTCCGCAAGAATCACGTGGCGGTCGACAGCGCCGTCGCGCAACTGCACCGGATCGAGGTCCCCGACCGCGTCACCAGCGAGCACGGTTACCTGGCGCCAGTGCCCGAGGACGCGCCGGACTTCGTCCGGGACGTCACCGCGGCAATGCTGATCGACCGCGGCAACGACCTGCCGGTCAGCAAGCTGCCGGTCGACGGTTCGTACCCCAGCGGCACCACCAAGTACGAGAAGCGGAACATCTCCGACGTCATCGCCGTCTGGGATCCCGAGACCTGCATCCAGTGCGGAAACTGCTCGTTCGTCTGCCCGCACTCGGTGATCCGGGCCAAGTACTACGAGCCCGATCACCTCGAGGGTGCTCCGGCCAGCTTCCAGTCGGCGCCGCTGGACGCCGCCGGGCTGCCGCACACCCGCTACACCCTGCAGGTCTACGCCGAGGACTGCACCGGCTGCGGCCTGTGCGTGGAGGCCTGCCCGGTCTCGCCGATCGGTCAACCGCACCGCAAGGCGATCAATCTGGCGCCGGTGCTGGAGCGGTCGAAGCAGCGCGAGAACGTGCAGTTCTTCGAGTCGTTGCCCCGGCCGCGGCGCAGTCGGGTGAACTACGGCTCGGTGCGCGGTGTGCAGTTCCTGACCCCGCTGTTCGAGTTCTCCGGGGCCTGCTCGGGTTGCGGTGAGACGCCGTACCTCAAGCTGCTCACCCAGCTGTTCGGTGACCGGCTGCAGGTGGCCAACGCCACCGGCTGCTCGTCCATCTATGGCGGCAACCTGCCGACCACGCCGTGGGCCAAGAACTATGAGGGACGCGGCCCGGCCTGGTCCAACTCGCTGTTCGAGGACAACGCCGAGTTCGGGCTGGGCATGCGGCTGGCCGCCGACCTGCACAACGAGCTGGCCCGCACCCGGCTGGCGCAGCTGCGCGCCGAGATCGCCGACGACGAGTTGGTGGACGGACTGCTGTACGGCCCGCAGGAGACCATGCACGAGCTGCGGGTCCAGTACGGGCTGATGCTGCGGCTGAACGAGCGGCTGGACGAACTTGACGGCCCGCTGGTCGAGGACCTGAAGTCGGTGGCCGACCACCTGCTGCGCCGGTCGGTCTGGATCGTCGGCGGCGACGGCTGGGCCTACGACATCGGTTCGGCCGGTCTGGACCACGTGCTGGCGTCCGGTCGCAATGTGAACATCCTGGTGATGGACACCGAGGTTTACTCGAACACCGGCGGCCAGTCGTCCAAGTCGACCCCGCTGGGCGCGGTGGCGAAGTTCGCCACGGCGGGCAAGACGACCAACAAGAAGGACCTGGCGATGCAGGCGGTGGCCTACGGTCACGTCTACGTCGCGCGGGTCGCGATGGGCGCCGACCCGCAGCAGACGCTGAAGGCGTTCCGGGAGGCGGAGGCGTACGACGGTCCGAGCCTGATCATCGCCTACAGCCACTGCATCAGCCACGGCATCGACATGCGCAAGGGCCTGGAGCAGCAGTACAAGGCGGTGGCCTCGGGGCACTGGCCGCTGATGCGGTTCAACCCGGTGCTGCGCAACGCGGGCCACAACCCGTTCCTGCTCGACTCGCCGCGGCCGCGGATCCCGTTGAAGGACTACCGGAAGAACGAGCTGCGGTACAAGATGCTGCGGCAGTCCGATCCGGAGGAGGCGCAGCGGCTGCTGGACCTCGGGCAGGAGCACGTGCTGCGGCGGTACCAGGAGTACGAGATGATGGCCGGCCGTCCCGCCGAGATGTTCAGCGCGGACGCGCGGAAGGCTGATCCGCGGAAGGAGGCACGATGATGTCGAAGTTCGACCCTGAGGCGCTGCGGGCGGCCGCCGAGTCGCACCGCCAGAAGGTGGTGATGGGCAGCAGCGCAACCGACCAGTTGTCGCCGACAAGCGCGTACGTGGTCGAGGACCGCGTCCAGCCCCGACCGGTCGACACCCGGACCCGGTACATGGGGCTGTGGCTGCGCAACCCGCTGGTCGCCTCGGCCGGGCCGCTCAGCCAGACGGTGGACGGCATCCGGTCGCTCGCGGCCGGTGGCGTCGGCGCGATAGTGATGTACTCGCTGTTCGAGGAGCAGCTACGGCACGAGGCGCAGCAGGAGACCCGGCTGGAGGAGCAGGGGACGGAGAGCTTCTTCGAGGCGCTGACCTACTTCCCGACCGCGCCCAGCAACGGGTCGGGGCTGACTCGCACCTACTTGGAGCTGATCGAGAAGGCCGCGCCGCTCGTCGACGTGCCGCTGATCGCCAGCCTGAACGGGTCGAGCACCGGCGACTGGACGCAGAACGCCCGCCGGATGCAGGACGCCGGGGCGGCCGCGATCGAGTTGAACGTGTATTACGTGCCCGGTGACATCAGCACGCCGGCCCGCGAGGTGGAGCAGCGGCACCTGGACATCCTCGACGAGGTCAAGTCGCGGGTCACCGTGCCGGTGGCGATGAAGATGAGCCCGTACTTCTCCAGCTTCGGCAAGATGGCGGTGGCGTTGGATGCCGCCGGTGCCGACGCCCTGGTGCTGTTCAACCGGTACCTGCAGCCCGACATCGACCTCGACCAGATGGCGGTGGTGCCCGGGTTCGGCCTGAGCAGCCAGGAGGAGGCGAAGCTGCCGCGTAGCTGGATCTCGGCGCTGTACGGCCGGGTGAATGCCTCGCTGGCCGCGACGACCGGGGTCGAGACGGTCGAGGACGTCATCAAGTACCTGCTGGCCGGTGCGGATGTGGTGATGACCACGGCCGCGCTGGTGAGGCATGGCGCCGACTATGCCGGCCAGTTGGTCGACGGTGTCCAGTCCTGGCTGGGACGCCGCGGGCTCAACCTCGACCGGGCGCGCGGCATGCTGGCGGTGCCGACAGAGGCGGACGCCACCGCATACGCCCGATCCGGCTACGTGGTCGGTCTGGAGCGGGCCAAGACGAAGTACGCCCGGTAGCGCCTAGCTGTACTGACCACGGAGATTGAGTACGCGCGGCGGGTCTGCTGGACATAGGGGAAGACCTCTGAGTGAAGTGTGGGACTTACGACAGAACCCATTTCACGAAACAGAGGTCTTCCATGC
>NZ_JBASCI010000092.1:0-11496 GCF_049651565.1 Brooklawnia sp. | reverse complement strand
GGCCGGCGTGATGGGCGTGGTCGGCCCGATCTTCCTGACCTTCGGAGCGATGGTCATCGGGTGGCTGCTGTGGCGGTACGGAGCCTCGCGTCCGGTCACCTTCGCCGCCTGGGGACTGGTGGCGTTCGCGTTCACGTACCCCAGCCTGCAGCCGTGGTACGCGCTGTGGGGCGGCGTCCTGCTGGGAGCGGTGGTGCTCAGCCCGCGGGCAGTCGACTGGGTGACCGCGGTGACCGGCTGCCTGCTGCTCACCGGCGTGCTGCTCGACTATGCGGGCTGGCCGATCCCGCTGGTGCAGGGCGTTGCGCTGGCGGTCGCCTGGCCGCTGATGCGATGGAGTCGCGGGGCTAGACTGGCCGCCTCAGCCAACCTGACCTAAGGAACTCACCTGTGCCCGACCAGTTGACTCCAGCCGGTGTGCCGCCCATGTTCGAGGCCCTCGGCCTGACGTTCGATGACGTCCTGCTGCAGCCCCGGGAATCCGACGTCATCCCCAGCGAGGTGAGCACCCGGTGCCGCCTCAGCCGTCGGATCACCCTGAACGTGCCGTTCCTGTCGGCGGCGATGGACACCGTCACCGAGCAACGGATGGCGATCGCGATGGCCCGCGAGGGCGGCCTGGGCGTCCTGCACCGCAACCTGTCGATCGCCGAGCAGGCGCACATGGTCGATCAGGTGAAGCGCTCCGAGGCCGGCATGATCGACGAACCGATCACCATCAGCCCTGACGCCACGCTGGCCGAGGTTGAGCAGCTGTGCGCCAACTACCGGATCAGCGGGGTGCCGGTGGTGGACAGCAACCGGGTGCTGCTCGGCATCATCACCAACCGCGACATGCGGTTCGAGACCGACCCCGAAAGGCTGGTCGGCGCCGTGATGACCCCGATGCCGCTGGTCACCGCGCCGGTCGGCACCAAGGGGGACGACGCGCTGGCGCTGCTGGCCCGGAACAAGATCGAGAAACTGCCGCTGATCGACGAGCAGGGCCGGCTGCAGGGCCTGATCACCCTGAAGGACTTCGTCAAGTCCGACCAGTACCCGCACGCCGCCAAGGACCCGCAGGGCCGGCTGCGGGTCGCCGCCGGTGTAGGGGTGTTCGGGGACGCCTGGGAGCGCGCGATGGCGCTGGTCGAGGAGGGCGTGGACGCGCTGGTGGTCGACACCGCGCACGGCCACTCGCGGGCGGAGTACGAGTTCATCAAGCGGCTCAAGGCGGAGCCAGCGGCCCGCGACGTCGACATCATCGGCGGCAACGTCTCCACCTACGAGGCGGCCAAGTCGCTGATCGAGGCCGGCGCGGACGGCATCAAGGTGGGGGTGGGCCCCGGCTCGATCTGCACCACCCGGGTGGTGGCCGGCGTCGGGGTGCCGCAGATCACCGCGATCCACGAGGCGGCCCGGGCGGCCAAGCCGGCCGGTGTCCCGGTGATCGGCGACGGCGGGCTGCAGTACTCCGGCGACACCGCCAAGGCGATCGTGGCCGGCGCCGACACCGTGATGCTCGGCTCACTGCTGGCCGGCTGCGACGAGAGCCCCGGCGAGCTGGTCTTCATCAACGGCAAACAGTTCAAGAGCTACCGGGGGATGGGGTCGCTGAGCGCAATGGCCACCCGCGGCCGCAAGATGAGCTACTCCAAGGACCGCTACTTCCAGGCCGACGTGGCCAGCGACGACAAGATCATCCCGGAGGGCATCGAGGGCCAGGTGCCCTACCGCGGCCCGCTGAGCCAGGTGCTGTACCAGCTCACCGGTGGACTGCACCAGTCGATGTTCTACACCGGTGCCCGCACCATCGAGGAGCTGCAGGCCAGGGGCCGGTTCGTTCGGATCACCTCTGCCGGCCTACGCGAGTCGCACCCGCACGACATCCAGATGACCGTCGAGGCTCCCAACTACGCGAGCAAGGGGTAGCAGCTGCGCCGGGACGCTAGATTGGTCGGGCCGAGGGCAAGGAGGATCCCATGCAGGACATCGGACGCAGCAAGCGGGCGGCCCGCGCATTCTCGTTGGATGACGTGGCGATCATGCCGACCCGCCGCACCCGCGGCATCGAGACCGTCGACGTGGATTGGCGGATCGACGCCATCACCTTCGAGTTCCCGCTGCTGGCCGCGCCGATGGACTCGGTGATGAGCCCGGCCACGGCGATCGCGTTCGGTGAGCTCGGCGGCCTGGGGGTGCTCAATCTGGAGGGGCTGTGGACCCGCTACGCCAACCCGCAGCCGCTGCTGGACGAGATGGGTGAACTCGGCGAGGCGTGCACCACCCGCCGGCTGCAGGAGATCTACTCCGAGCCGATCAAGGCCGAACTGATCACCGAGCGGCTGCGCCAGATCAGGGAGGCCGGCGTCCCGGTTGCGGGCGCGCTCAGCCCGCAGAACGCCCAGCAGTTCGCCGACGTCGTCGAGCGGGCCGGGCTCGACTTCTTCGTCATCCGCGGCACCGCGGTCAGCGCCCAGCACGTCTCGAACGCAGCCGCACCGCTCGACCTGGCGAAGTTCATCTATGAGCTCGAGGTGCCGGTGATCGTGGGCGGCTGCGCAACCTACCAGACCGCGCTGCACCTGATGCGGACCGGTGCGGCCGGCGTGCTGGTCGGGTTCGGCGGCGCGGCCACCAGCACCAACGCGCAGGTGATCGGCATCGAGGTGCCGATGGCCACCGCCATCTCGGACGCCGCCGAGGCCCGCCGCGACTACCTGGACGAATCGGGCGGCCGCTACGTCCACGTCATCGCCGACGGCTCGATGGGGCACTCCGGCGACGTCGTCAAGGCGTTGGCCTGCGGCGCGGACGCCGCGATGCTAGGGGTGCCGCTGGCCAGGGCCACCGAGGCTCCCGGTCAGGGCTGGCACTGGGGCCAGGAGGCCTGGCACGAGAACCTGCCGCGCGGCCGCCGGGTGCCGGTGGCGCAGGTCGGCACGCTTGAGGAGGTAGTCCTCGGCCCATCACACAGCCCGGACGGCACCATGAACCTGGTGGGTGCGCTGCGGCGGGCGTTGGCGTCCACCGGGTACACCGAGGTCAAGGCGTTCCAGCGGATCGACCTGATCATCCACTGACATGGCCGACACCGACCCGGACCTGCCGGACGAACTGCTGGCGTTGCGCGGCAGCATCGACAACCTGGACGCCGCGATCGTGCACATCATGGCCGAGCGGTTCAAGTTCACCAAGCGGGTGGGCGAGCTGAAGGCCGCCCACGGCCTGCCGGCCGCCGACCCCGAACGCGAACGCCGCCAGATCACCCGGCTGCGGGCGCTGGCGGACCAGGCCGACCTCGACCCGGAGTTCGCGGAGAAGCTGTTGAACTTCATCGTCAGCGAAGTGGTGCAACACCACCTGCGGATCGCCGACAACCACAACCACGCCGCCCCCGGCCAGCGGTAGCCACCGGCCGGCACCCGCAGCGATGTCCAAGCCGCAGCTCAGGCGATGACGTCGCCGCGATGGACGTTGCTGGGGATGCCGACGACCACCGCGCCGGCCGCGACGTCCTTCACCACCAGCGCGTTCGCGCCGATCTTGGCGTCGTCGCCGACAGTGATGTCGCCGATCACCTTGGCGCCGGCACCGATCAGCACCCGGTTGCCGATCGTTGGGTGCCGCTTGAACCGGCCGCGAGCGCGCCCGCCGAGGGTCACCTGGTGGTACATCAGCACGTCGTCGCCGATGATCGCGGTCTCGCCGATCACCACGCCCATGCCGTGGTCGATGAAGAACCGGCGTCCGATCGTCGCCCCGGGGTGGATCTCGATACCGGTGACCGAACGGGCGAACTGGCTGAGCCACCGGCCCCAGAACCGCATGCCCGGCCGCTGCCACATCAGGTGTGCTATCCGGTACATCCAGATCGCGTGCAAACCGGAGTAGATGATCGCCACCTCCAGCTTGGACCTGGCCGCCGGATCCTCACGTTGCGCGGCGGCCAGGTCCTCGTTCACCCGGGAGGCGACGAACCGGATCCTCGACAAGATGCTCACGAGGCAATCCAAGCACCCTTGGGCGGGCTCAGTCGACGAGATCGGCCCACAGCGGGGTGGACAGGTAGCGTTCGCCGAAGTCGCAGACCACGGTGACGATGGTCTTGCCGGCGTTCTCCGGACGCGCGGCCACCTGCAGCGCGGCCTGCACGTTGGCGCCCGACGAGATGCCGGCGAAGATGCCTTCCTTGCGGGCCAGCTCGCGGGCGACCTGCATGGCCACCGGCGACTCGATCGTGATGACCTCGTCGTAGATGTTGCGGTCGAGGGTGTTCGGGACGAAGTTGGCGCCCAGCCCCTGGATCTTGTGCGGCCCGGCGCTGCCGGTGCTCAGCAACGGCGACTCGGCCGGCTCTACCGCGATCGCCACCAGGTCGGGCTTCTGCTCCTTCAGGTAGCGACCCGCGCCGCTGATGGTGCCGCCGGTGCCGACACCCGAGACCAGGATGTCGACGTTGCCGTCGGTGTCGTTCCAGATCTCCGGACCGGTGGTTTCGTAGTGGATGCGCGGGTTGGCCTCGTTTTCGAACTGGCGAACCAGCACCGCACCCTCGGCCGCACCGATCTCCTCGGCCTTGGCGACCGCGCCCTTCATGCCCTCCGAGCCGGGGGTGAGTACGAGTTCGGCACCGAAGGCACGCAGCACGCCGCGCCGCTCCTTGCTCATGGTCTCCGGCATGGTGAGGATCACCCGATAGCCGCGGGCCGCGCCCACCATGGCCAGCGAGATGCCGGTGTTGCCGCTGGTCGCCTCGACGATCGCGCCGCCGGGCTGGAGCTGGCCGGACTTCTCGGCGGCGTCGATCATCGCGACACCGATCCGGTCCTTGACCGAGTTGGCCGGGTTGTAGAACTCGAGCTTGGCCAGCACGGTGGCATCGAGACCCTCGGTCAGGCGATTCAACTTGACCAACGGGCTGCGCCCGACAAGGGCAGTGACGTCATTGAAAATTGTCATAGTGGTAGAGCCACGACAGCTCGGCAATAATTCCATGCCCCCGGGGGTACTGATCTCGTCAGGAATGCCTCGCCAGCCCGCGACCGCCGATGGCGGTCCGCGGTCATATGCTTGCGCGCATGGCACCACGGCCGGTCATCGTCATCGACTTCGGCGCGCAGTACGCGCAACTGATCGCCCGGCGGGTCCGAGAGGCCCACGTCTACTCCGAGATCATGCCGCACACCGCAACGGCCGGTGAGGTGCTGGCGCGGGATCCGCAGGCGATCATCCTGTCCGGCGGGCCGCAGTCGGTCTACGCGTCCGGGGCCCCGCAAGTGGATGGCGACCTGTTCGCCGCCGGGGTGCCGGTGCTCGGCATCTGCTACGGATTCCAGGCGATGGCGAAGTCATTGGGTGGTGTGGTAGCCCGCACCGGCACCTCCGAGTTCGGACGTACCGTGGTCGAGGTGCGGCCCGGGTCGCTGCTCACCGACGGGCTGCCAGGCGTCCTGCAGGTGTGGATGAGCCATGGGGACGCCGTGGCCACCGCGCCGGAGGGCTTCGTGACGCTGGCCAGCAGCCCGGTCACCCCGGTGGCGGCGTTCGCCGATCCGCGGCGCCGGCTGGCCGGGGTGCAGTGGCACCCGGAGGTGCTGCACACCGAACAGGGCCAGCAGTTGCTGACCAACTTCCTGTTCAAGGTGGCGGGCTGCACCCCGGACTGGACCAGCGCCAACTTCGTGGCCGAGCAGGTGGCGGCGATCCGCGCCCAGGTGGGCGATCGAAAGGTGCTGTGCGGGCTGTCCGGCGGTGTCGACTCGGCCGTTGCGGCTGCACTGGTGCAGCGGGCTGTTGGTGACCAGTTGACCTGCGTCTTCGTCGACCACGGGCTGCTGCGCAAGGGCGAGGCCGAGCAGGTCGAGACCGACTTCGTGGCCGCCACCGGGATCAGGCTGGTGGTGGCCGACGAGCGGCAGCGGTTCCTGCAGGCGCTGGCCGGGGTGACCGAGCCGGAGACCAAGCGCAAGATCGTTGGACGGGAGTTCATCCGCAGCTTCGAGGCCGCGGCCAGGCAGGTGGCCGGCGAGCAGGGCGTCGACCTGCTTGTGCAGGGCACGCTCTACCCGGACGTGGTGGAGTCCGGCGGCGGCGAGGGAGCGGCGAACATCAAGAGCCACCACAACGTCGGTGGCCTGCCGGACAACCTTCAGTTCACCCTGATCGAACCGCTGCGCACGCTGTTCAAGGACGAGGTGCGAGCCGCGGGGCTGGAGTTGGGCCTGCCGGAGGGGATCGTCTGGCGGCAGCCGTTCCCGGGGCCGGGGCTGGCGATCCGCATCATCGGGGAGGTCACCGCGCAGCGGCTCGACCTGCTGCGCGAGGCGGACGCGATCGCCCGCGAGGAACTGACCGCCGCCGGGCTCGACCGGGAGGTCTGGCAGATGCCGGTGGTGTTGCTGGCGGACGTCAGGTCGGTCGGGGTGCAGGGCGACAGTCGCAGTTACGGTCATCCGGTGGTGCTGCGACCAGTCAGCAGTGAGGACGCCATGACTGCCGACTGGTCGAGGCTGCCCTACGAGGTGATCGAGCGGATCAGCACCCGGATCACCAACCAGTGCCGCCAGGTCAACCGGGTGGTACTGGACGTGACCAGCAAACCCCCGGCCACCATCGAGTGGGAGTAGAACCACTCGGGCAGGTCAGGCGTCCGGTCTACTGCTCGTCGGCGCGGAAGGTGTCGGCCGGCGGGGTGTCCGGCTGGCCGGCGCCGCGGGCCTCCCGACGGCGCTTGTAGTCGCCGTAGCGGTCGTAGAACTGGTCGGCACCGGTCTGGCCGCTGCCCTGCTCGGGGATGATCAGCCAGGCGACCAGGTAGGCACCGATCACCAGGCCGGCGCTGAACATCGAGGTGATCACGGCGACCACCCGCACGATGTTCGCGTCGATCTCGAAGAACTCGCCCAGGCCGCCGCACACCCCGGCGATCACTCGGTGGTCACGGCTGCGCACCAGTTGACGGTTGGTCATTTCTGCTCCTCCTTGGGATGCGGTTGGTTCGTAGTCAATTGAAGTCTGTTCGGGCACGATGCGGGTCAACTCCCGGTCTCGGGTGGCCGGGTGCGCTCAGCGCGCTGCGTCACGGCCAGGGCCACCACACCGATCGCGATCACCGTCAGGCTCAGCACCACACCGGAGTTCGGCAGACTGATCACCACGCCCTCGGTGCGCAGGATGACGACGACCGCGACAACGATGAACGCGATCCCCCACAGCAGGGTTCCGATGCCTGGTCGCCGGTTCATGACGAAACCCACACCCCCGACCCGTTGGCCTCGATCACGACCGTCAGCACCGGCTCATCCCGGGTGTTGACCCGACGGAAGTCCACGTTCCCGGTGCCGGTCTGGAAGGTGTCTGGGTCCAGCACCACCCAGGAGTCGACGTGGTCGATCCGGATATCGATGTTCTGGTCGGCGGCGAAGATGAACCCGGCCGATCCCGAATCAACCGTGACCGTCCAGGTCAGGTCGTCGCTCAGGGTGACATGGCTGACGTCGAAGATGTAGTCGCTGTTCGACACCACCAGGTCGGTCAGCTGCGCCTGATCGGAGATGGTGCGGTACTCGGCGTCGATCAGCGGTTGCACGAATACCGCCCCGACCAGGCCCAGGGCCACCAGCAACCCCGAGACCACCAGCAGCGACGACCGGCCACGCCACGCGATCACAACCGCACCGATCCCGATCACCAGCAGGGCGATGGCCAGCGCGAGCGGCAGGTTCCGCTGGTCCTCCAGCGACACCCCAGCGGCCAGCCCGGCCAGGCACAGCACCAGCACCGACATCGGGATCGTGTTGTGCCGGGGTCTGGGCACCGCATGCGCGCCAGGCTCGAGGGCCTGGCTCGGCTGCTGCGGTTGCGGTACGACCACCGGCGGGGCCCCAACCGTGGCTGCCGGACGCCGGCTGGTCTGCCAGCCCAGCCAGATGGTGGCGACCAGGATGACCACCGAGAGCCAGTTGGCCCCCAGCGCGCTGCCGAAGGTGATCGAGGTCAGGGCGCTGAGCGCCAAGGCCCAGCCGATCACCACCCGACCGGGGTAGCGGTGCCAGTTCGTCCCGACCCGGTCCAGCGGCGCCACGCCGGTTCTGGCGTCCCGGGTGAGCAACCAGCCCGCCAGGTAGAGCATCAGGCCGAAGCCGGAACTCAACGCGGTGATGACGAAGAGCGCCCGGACGAGCACCACGTCGATGCCCAGCAGGTTCGCCAGGGCGACACTCAAACCGGTCAGCTTTCCACTGCCTGGATCGCGCTCGAGCGCGAGCAACTCCTCGCTGAGGTCTGGTCTGGGGACGCGGGCGCCCGGTCGCAGCGGCCACTGCTGCTGTGGAGGGGGGACGCCGGCGGACATGGTTCAAGTCTGGCCACCGGGATCGGATAACCGTATCGGTATCGTCCCCGAACAGACCCCTATTCAGGGGAATGATCCGGGCATCCTCAGGTGGAATTGCGGGTCGGGTCGTGTGAGGCTGGGAACGTGACGAGCAATTGGCGGCAGACCGGACGCGGCCCCCGGCCGGCAGTGAACCCGGCCGATCCGGCGCCCGTCCCGGCCCGGTACTCGCCACCACCGCAGTGGCCGTCCTACGGCTGGGCACCGCCGGCGTCCCAGCAACAGCATCAGCCACCCCGACCCGACCAGGCACCGCAGCAGCAGGCCACGCAGCGCCAGCAACCTGGCGTGTCGCACCCGGCGTCCCCGGCCAACCAGTCACCGGCCGGCCGGTCGCACCCCACTCGACCACCGCTGTACCGGGACCGCAACGGAGCCTGGCTCGGCGGGGTCGCCAGCGGCATCGCCCGGCACCTCGGCTGGCCGGCCTGGCTGATCCGGCTGTGCTTCATCGGCCTGACGCTCAGCAACATCCTGACCGTCGCGGTCTACGGCGTGCTGTGGATGGTCCTGCCCGACACCCCACCCGATGACCGGCCGCCCGGCCTGAAGGCCGCCAGCCACCAGGGGCTGCGCGAGGAGGCAGTCGGGCAGCGGCGCGGCTCCAACGTCGGACGCGTCACCGCGGTGCTGATGATCGGCTTCGGGCTGGTGATGCTCGCCCAGGCGCTGGGGCTGGGGATCGCCAACGCGGTCTTCTGGCCGGCCATCGTGGCCGCGATCGGGGTGGCCCTGGTCTGGCTGCAGGCCGACGCGCCCGACGACGGCGAAACCGGACCTTCCGGCGTCCCGCAATGGGTGGCACCGCTGCTGGGCACCCGCAAGTGGTCGGCGACGCTGCGCATCGTGCTGGGCATGGGCCTGGTCGGAGCCGCGGTGTCGATGATGGCCGCATCCCAGATCGGTGTCGGCCAGCTGCCGACCGTGCTGTGGGTCGCCGGCCTCACGCTGGCCGGCGTCGGGATGGTCGCCGCGCCATGGGTGCTGCGCTACCGCCGCAAGCTGGACTCCGCCCGCGAGGAGAAGCTGATCGCCGACACCCGGGCCGACATGGCCGCCCACCTGCACGACTCGGTGCTGCAGACCCTGGCGCTGATCCAGCGGCAGTCCGACGACCCCCGCCAGGTGGCGGCGCTGGCCCGCCGACAGGAACGGGAGTTGCGGAACTGGTTGTACGCGGACCCCTCCGGCCCCGAGACCCTGCAGGCCGCCCTGGCCGCCGCCGGCGGCGAGGTCGAGGATGAGCACGGCGTCCCGGTCGAGGTGGTGTGCGTGGGCGACATCGACCTCGACAACGACCTGAAGGCCTTGGTGCAGGCCGCCCGGGAGGCGATGGTGAATGCTGCCAAGCACTCCGGGGCCGGTCTGATCGACGTCTACGCCGAGGTGGACCGCGACGAGGGCGACCCGGTGGTGCAGGTCTTCGTCCGCGACCGCGGCAAGGGTTTCGACCTGTCCGGCATCGCAGATGACAGGATGGGGGTGCGCGGGTCGATCATCCGGCGCATGGAACGCCACGGCGGCACCGCGCGAGTTCGTTCAGCGCCCGGAGAGGGCACCGAGATCCGATTGGAGATGAAGGCATGACCGCCAACGAGACCGAGGCCAGCCCGGAGCGCAGCGGGCCCTGGCGCATCGTCCTGGTGGACGACCACGCCATCTTCCGCGCCGGCGTCCGGCACGAGCTGGGCAAGGCGTCCGACCAGGTCGAGGTCGTTGGTGAGGGTGAGGATGTCGCCACGTCGGTGGCCGCGATCAGGCGCACGCTGCCCGACGTGGTGCTGCTCGACGTCCACCTGCCCGGTGGCGGGGGTGCCGAGGTGGTCAAGCAGGTGCATGCCAGCCACCCCGAGGTGAAGTTCCTGGCGCTGTCGGTCAGCGACGCCGCCGAGGACGTGATCGGGGTCATCCGGGCCGGCGCCCGCGGCTACGTCACCAAGTCGATCTCGACCCCCGACCTGATCATCGCGATCGGCCGGGTCGCCACCAACGACGCGGTCTTCTCGCCCCGGCTGGCCGGGTTCGTGCTGGACGCGTTCTCCGGCTCGATCGACGTGGCGTCCGTCGACGAGGACCTCGACCGGCTCAGCCAACGCGAACGCGAGGTGCTCAAGCTGATCGCCCGCGGCTACTCCTACAAGGAGGTCGCCCGCGAGCTGTTCATCTCGATCAAGACCGTCGAGACGCACGTGTCAAACGTGCTGCGCAAGCTGCAGTTGAGCAACCGCTACCAGCTGACCAAGTGGGCCACCGACCGCAAGCTGGTCTAGGTCATCTCCGACACGGATAGCGCTCGGCAGGCCGGGACCGGGGTCGGGCCCCGTCGCGTTGGAGGCGTCGAGTGCGTCACGCTCTGGTCGTTGTCCGGATCCAGAGCGGCGCCGGTGGGGCGTGGTTGATCCTCGGGGATGGACAGGATCCGTGCCCAGGAACGCAATGTGTACGCCCTGGGGGCGTTTCGTGTGCAGTATCGGTGCTTCTGGGCGGGTAGTGCCCGGCCGGGCCGCGGCCGGGCCCCAAGCTGGGGCTCTGCGCTGCTTCCCGCCGGTGCGGTCTGGGGCAGGTCACCGGCGGGCCCGGCTGGGGGGTCCATCAAGACGGGCGGCGAGAACGTCAGGGTCTGGCAAGCAGGACGAGCGCCAGGCGCCAGCCCAGGAAAGAAAAGGAACGCCCGGAGCGTGAACTCCGGGCGTTCGGGTGGCTGGTTTGCGCCCGATCTCAGGCGCGGGTCCTGCCAGTCAGCTTGTTGTAGAGGAAGGTGACCAGGAAACCGCCGAGGATGGCGATGATCCAGGTGATGGGGTTCCAGAAGCCGCCGAGGCTGATGTTGAAGAGCAGTGACGCGATCCAGCCGCCCACTACGGCGCCGAGAATGCCGAGCAGAATCGTGATGAGCCAGTTGCCGCCGCCACCGACGACCGCCTTGGCGATCAGTCCTGCGATTAGGCCCAGGACAAGCCACGAGATGAACATCATGTATTCAAGCTTGCCGTGCGATGGTTGAATGCCCAAGGTCCACCGGCGCAGATGGGGGACCAGTCAGGGTTGCGGGTGGTCTGGTCAGGGGCGGCTATCGTGGGAGCGCCATGAGTCAGCCAGACCTGTTCACCGCCTTCGCG
>NZ_JBASCI010000091.1:0-1614 GCF_049651565.1 Brooklawnia sp. | reverse complement strand
GTTCGAGGGGCTCTTCGCCATGCCACACGGCCGCGACCTGGTGTCGCTGGCCGCTGGCTTCGGCTGGCCGACCAGACGGGTGGCCGACCCGGCCGAGCTCGGGGCGGTGCTGCGCAGCCCGGTCGAGGGCATCGACGTGCTGGTGGTGCCCATCGACCCCGACCGGACGCGCGCCGGCTAGTCCTCGGTGCGTAGCCAGTCGCGCAGCGCCATCGTTGCCCGCACGTCGTCCTCGTTGTAGTCGAGGACGCGCTGCCTGGCCTCGGCCCGGGTCTGCTCGTCGGGGCCGTGGGTGGCCTCGTCGAACCAGGACTGCGAGTTCAGGCCGCCGGGGGTGTCGTCGCGCCACTGGAACCCGGCCGCGGCGCGGGCGGCGGTCTTCAGGCTGAGCCCGTGTGCGCCGAAGTAGTTGCCGCGCATGGTCTCGAACAGGTCCACGTGCCGGCCACGCAGCAACTCCAGGGCGCGGTTCAGCACCGGGTCGCCCGATGCCGAGGCCAGCTTTGACAGGTGGATCATCTCGTAGTCGGAGTAGTGGAAGACGTGGGCGTCCGGGTTGGCCTCCAGCAGCCCGACCAGCCAGCCCATCGCGTCCCGGGCCAGCTCCAGCTCCTCGCCAGCGGTCTGGTCGGTGAAGCTGACGAACGGCTGGTAGCCGCCCGGCTGATCCGGCCGGGAGCGATCGCGGACCAGGAATCCCCACAGGTAGACCCGGTCGGCGGCGGAGGTCTCGATGTCCCAGTCGATCTCGACGTCGGCCTTGGGCAGCTCGATGGGGCCGTGGCTGGTCCGCTCCAGCTCGATCCCGGCGGCGATCATCCGGGCCCGCCGGGCGGCCAGCCGCAGCCGCTGCTCGGCACCCTCCCGGTGCCGCACCTCGGGCAGGTAACGGGGCAGCAGTGCCTCCAGGTCAACCCGGCCGAGGTCGTGAACCGAGCGGACGCCCAGGCTGCGCAGCACGCTGATCTCCCGCACGTCCAGCGGTGATTTGTCGATCTGGACGCTCAGGTCGTCGGTGCCCAGCACCGGCGCGCAGACCGACCACCACGGGCAGGAGTTGCACTCGCGGACGTAGATCGGTGCCACCATCGGCCGCGGGTCACCCGGGCCGCCGGTGCGCTTGCCGGCGGTCTCGGCGACCTTGACCCGGAAGCCGTGCTCGTGGTCGTAGCGCTCCAGCGGCGAGCGGGCCTTCCAGCCTTCGGCCGCGGTGCGCGAGAAGGTGCGGATGTGCTTGCTGGTCAGGTGGATCCAGATCACCGCGTGGCTGGTCTGGGCGCTGCGGCCCCGGCTCAGCGCGAGCGCCGCCACCCCGGCCAGGTCACCTTCGGTGAAGAAGGTGCGCTTTAGGTGGTCGGTGCCGATGATGCCGGCCATCGGCTCGCCGCCGGCCTGCCAGCCGGACGCCTCCAGCAGCCGCCAGAAGTGGGCGACGTGCAGCTGGTCGTCCTCCCGGCCGGTGCGGAACCGGGCGTTGATCAGGTCGAGGGCGGCGGCCGGCGACGGGCTGGCCAGCGGGCTGCCGGACTGCTGGGCGGGCCGGCTGTGCCGCTCCAGCATCCGCTTGTAGCGGACCTGCACCGGCAGGTAACCGGGGCGTCCGTTCTTCTGGTC
>NZ_JBASCI010000090.1:0-8720 GCF_049651565.1 Brooklawnia sp. | reverse complement strand
GCGGGTCGACCTCGTGTCCAGCCACGCGCTGTGACTTACCAGAGCCGCTCCGACGGCCAAAGTGATGGCGACCCGCCCGTCCCGCTCATCCCAAACTGAAACACGCCTTCTTCAGCAGTCTCCTAGCACGCTGGATTCAGGTTTTACCGATTCAAGAGCCCGGAATCGCCTTTCAGCGTGCTGAAACCGGAAATCCGCTTCCGCGCCGGCGACCCCCGCCAGCTTGGCCACCCTGGGCTCCCGGGTGTGCCATATTGAAACTGCTTGAACAGGAGGAGTCCCGATGGATGAACGGCAGAAGATGGCCGAGATGAACCAGTGGCTCGACCAGGTGTGTGCAGCGCTGCAGGTCGACCGCGATTTGATCGCCGAGGTGACTCCGGAGATCCTCGACCTCGTCGCTCGAGTGGCGCACGGGCCGTCCCGGCCGGGTGGCCCGCTGACCGCGATGGTGGTCGGCGTCGCGGCCACCCAGGACGCAGGCGGCTTCGCCGCCGGGGTGAACCAGGCGATCGAGCGCCTCGGGCCGCTGCTGGAGCAGTTCGAGAAGTAGGGAGGGACCCGTTGGCACGCTCGGGCGAGATCCGGATCAAGCGGATCTATGACGACCCCACAAGGGAAGACGGTTACCGAATCCTGGTGGATCGGATCTGGCCACGGGGACTGCGCAAGGACGACGCTGAGCTTGGCGAGTGGCTCAGGGAGGTTGGTCCGTCGGATGAACTTCGTCGCTGGTTCGGCCATGACCCGAAACGGTTCGCGGAGTTCGCTGATCGCTACCGCGCGGAGCTGCAGGAATCGGAGGCCCTCAAGCTCCTCCGGCAACGCGTCCAGGAGCATCCGGTTGTGACGTTGCTCTACAGCGCCCGGGATACCGAACACAACCAGGCCGTCGTCCTGCGCGACCTGCTGGCTTGATACGGCCCGCGTGCTGGCGGGACCTGCTCACCTGAGGACGGCCCCGCGTGCTGGCGGGACCTGCTGGCGAGGGCGGCCCTCGTCGCGGCGCGACCTGCTCACCTGAGGACGCCGCCCGTCCCGGCGGTCAGGTCCTGATCAGGAGCGAGAATCAGTAGCCGGCGAACTCCTCGGTGCGGATGTTGTCCTCGTTCACCCCGGCCGCGGTGAGCATGCTGCGCATCGCCTTCACCATGCCCGCCGGGCCGGACAGGTAATAGCCGGGTGCCCCGAGGTCGTCGACATGGCGGCGGAGCATCGCTTCGTCCACGCGGCCGCTTTCCTGCTGCCAACCGGCCGGCGGTGATTGGTAGACCGGCACGTACCGGAAGTTCGGGTTCGCGGCGGCCAGCCGCTCGAACTCATCGGCGAAGGGGGCGTCCTCGGCGGTCCTGTTGGAGTGGATCAACAGCAGTTGATGTCCGGTCCTGTCATGGCTGGCCTGCGAGACCATGCTCCTCACCGGGGTGACGCCGATGCCGCCGATGATGAATACCGCCGGCCTTGACTGCGTCCGGTGCAGTGTGAAGTCGCCATACGGGGCGTCAAGGATCACCTCGGTGCCGATCGGGAGGTTACGCAGGACCCGCTTGAACGCGGTATCCCGGAGCCGGGTGGCCACCATCAGGAAGTCCTCGTGCGGAGCCGACGCCAGCGAGAAACCACGGGTATTGCCCTCCGCATCAGTCTGCGGCGGGTCGATCAGCGTGATGTCGCAGAACTGCCCGGCCCGGTACTCAAACCCCTCGGGCTTGGCGAAGCGGAAGGCCATTGTCTCGTTGGCCACCAGGTCCTTCCCCAGCAACCTGACGGGCGTGATCATCCCGAACCACCTCCACCCGGCTCACTGCCGCCAGTAGTTGTTCGCCGCCGCCACGGTCTGGAAGTTGATCGCGACGACCTGGGACGCGGCGGTCAGGGCGTCACTGGAGTTCGAGTACCCGTGCCGCAGTGCGTGCAGCACCTCGGCGTCCGGTTGGGTGTACTTGACACCCCGCCGACTCAAGGTGATGGCCAACTCGAACCCCTCCTGGGGAGTGGCCGTGATGAGGCTGGTCAACCATTGATCTGTCACGTCGGTTCCTTCCAGTGGGAATCACGGAACCGAAATTCTACAGGTTAACTACATAAAAAACCGGTGACGAGCGATTTCAGGCCAGCTTGGAGATCTCATCCGCTGCGTCGTCGTAGGCGGCCAGCACATCACCGATGTCGATGAACTCCGGCAGGTCGGCGGCGCCCTGGTGGCTGAGCAGGTAGCGCAGGGTCGCCCGGGCAGTGGCCTGGTCGTCGGTCAGGCGGCCGTCGGTGAGTTCTGCCGCCCCGGCCAATGACAGCGTAACGGTGACGGTGCCGTCGTAGGACCCGGTGCTCATCGAGTAGCTACCGTCCTCCAACGGCTCGCACTGCAACTGCGGATCGGTCATCTCAGCTCCTTGGCGACTCGTTGTCCCGAGACGCGGCCGCCTCGGAGGGCCATCGTCCCTCGGCCCGGCTGGTGGCCCCGACGGCTTCCCTCCAAGCTACCCGCCTGGCTGGTTTCGCGACCGTGGGCCGGTTTGCCGCTCGTCCGGGCTGGGTTAAGACGTTGCATGCGAGCGCTTACTTGGCAAGGAATCGGCGACGTCCAGGTCCGCGAGGTGCCTGACCCGGTGATCCAGGAACCCACCGACGCGATCGTGCGGGTAACGGCCACCGCCATCTGCGGCTCGGACCTGCACCTGTACGACGTGCTGGCGCCCTTCCTGAAGTCGGGCGACGTGCTGGGCCACGAGTTCATGGGGGTGGTGGAGGCGGTCGGCGACGGCGTCGACGGGCTGCAGCCCGGCGATCGGGTCGTCGTCCCGTTCTGCATCGCCTGCGGGCACTGCTGGATGTGCCGACGCGGCCTGTTCGCACAGTGCGAGACCACCCAGGTCACCGAGCATGACAAGGGTGCCCGGCTGTTCGGATACACCTCGCTGTACGGGTCGGTGCCCGGTGGGCAGGCCGAACTGGTGCGCGTCCCGCACGCCGACTTCGGCCCGGTCAAGCTGCCGGACAACTTCCCCGACGAACGTTTCCTGTTCCTGAGTGATGTACTGCCGACCGCCTGGCAGGGCGTCGAGTTCGCCGACGTGGGCCCGGATGACACCTTGGCCGTGCTGGGCCTGGGGCCGATCGGGCAGATGGCGGTGCGGGTGGCCAGGCATCGCGGGGTCGGACGCGTCCTCGCTGTCGACCTGGTGGACGAACGGCTCGAGTACGCCCGGCAGTGGGGCGCCGAGGTGGTCGACTACCGGCAGGGGAACGACGTTGCCGCTGCGCTAAGCGAGCTGACCGACGGCCGCGGTCCGGACGCCGTGCTGGACGCGGTTGGCATGGAGGCTCACGGCAACCCGGTTGCCGGCGCAATGATCGCCGGTGCCGCGCGGCTGCCGAAGCCGGTCGGACGGCAGGCCATCGACAAGATCGGCGTCGATCGGCTGGACGCGCTGTACACGGCGATCAATGCGGTGCGGCGGGGCGGCACGGTCTCGGTGTCGGGTGTGTACGGCGGCGCGGTCGACCCGATGCCGCTGTTCACCATGTTCGACAAGGGCATCACGGTTCGCATGGGGCAGTGCCACGTGCAACGGTGGACCGACGAGTTGTTCGACCTTGCCAACCAGACCACTGACGTGCTGGGCCTGGAGGACTTCGCCACTCACCGGCTACCGCTGTCGGAGGCTCCCGACGCCTACGAGATGTTCCGGGACAAGCGCGATGGTTGCATCAAGGTGGTCCTGCATCCCTGACCAGGCGTCCACCGACGCCAGCCGCTGGGCGATCGCGGCTTCCACCGAGGTCCGGCCGACCAGCACGGGCGCGATTGAGCCGAGGATCGCCAGCCAGCCACACCGTCGGTGAGTTTGGTCACCCATGGGGGATGCGCAGGAGTAACGGCCAATGCGGAGGATCGCGCGGCGTACCCCCTGAGCCAGCCCAGCGTACTCGCTCACCAATCTTCCGAATTGTGGGCGCAGGGGCAGCCCGGGCGGCGGGAAGGGCCCCGGCGATGGGCTCATGGACGAGTGGAGCATAGGGGGCTCGAACCCCTGACCTACGGCTTGCAAAGCCGTCGCTCTACCAGCTGAGCTAATGCCCCCAGATCGCATTTGGCTCGCCCATCGTACTCGGGCGACGAGCGGCAGGGCAAAGCGTTGCCATCCACGCTGGGCCCGATTGTGGCATCCGCTTACTCTGGACGCTATGGTTTCGCCCTACCGCACGCAACGCGAGTGGTTGAGCCATGCCCTGCAACGGCGGTCGGTGCTGGAGGCGATGCGTCGTCCACAATCGGTGCTGACCGGGCTCGACCCGTGTGACGCCGACCCGATGCTCATCCGCTCTGCCCTGCACCACGGCACGCTGGCGGGACGCGACTGCCCGGTCTGCGCCTCCGAGCGACTAGTCGTGCTGAACTACGTCTTCGGTGACCAGCTGGGCCAGTTCTCCGGCCGGATCAAGTCGACCGAGGAACTGGTCGAGATGGAGCAGCAGTTCGGCGAGTTCAAGGTCAGGGTGGTCGAAGTGTGCCCAGACTGTGGCTGGAATCATCTGATTGAAACCTTCATACTTGGGGACGGTCAGCGACGACGACCCCCGCGCCGGCAACAGACAGTTGAGGACATCTATGGCTGAAAAGCAGTCCAACCGACCCAAACGAGCGTCGGAACCACCGCGCAAGCGGGTGGCCGGCAGCACCAGGCACGGCAAGCGTAAGCGTTCGGTGTTCGGCAACGTCATGCGTGCGCTGCTGATCATCCTGCTCGCCGGCGCACTGACGTTGACTGTGGGCGGCCTGGTCTTCTACGAGCGCGCCTCACTGCCGGACGCCAACGCCGAGTTCGAGACCCAGACCACCCGGCTCTACTTCCGCGACGGCAGCACCGAGCTGGGCCAGTTGGCGGTGCAGAACCGCACGGTGATCGGGTTCGACGAGATGCCGCAGTCGATCAAGGACGCCGTGGTGGCCGCCGAGGACCGCACCTTCTGGACCAACCGGGGCATCGACGTCAAGGGCCTCAGCCGTGCCGCGTGGGGGATCATCCGCAACCAGGAGATCGTCGGCGGCGGGTCCACGATCACCCAGCAGTACATCAAGATCCGCTACCTGACCAGCGAGCAGACCCTCGACCGCAAGCTCACCGAGCTGGCGCTGGCGGTCAAGATGAACCATGCGGCGTCCAAGGAGCAGGTGCTCGAGGGCTACCTGAACACCATCTACTTCGGCCGCGGCGCCTATGGTGTGCAGGCCGCCGCCCAGGTGTTCTTCGGGGTGGACGCCGCCGACCTGACCGTGCCGCAGTCGGCCGCGCTGGCGGCGATCATCAACCAGCCGTCCGCGCTCGACCCAGCCAATGGTGAACAGTCCCAGGCCGCGCTGCTGGAGCGTTACAACTACGTCCTCGACGGCATGCTCGACCCGGTCGGCGCCATCAGCCAGGCCGAGTACGACGAGTACTACGACCAGCTCCCGGAGTTCCCCCACATCCCGGCCGACAACGTCTACGGCGGCCCGAACGGGTTCCTGATCAAGATGGCGACCGACGAACTCGAGGTCAACGGGTTCACCCCCGAGCAGATCAACGGCGGCGGGCTCAGCATTTACCTGACCGTGGACGCCGAGATGCAGCAGGCCGCGATCGACGCCGCCGAGTCCACCGTGACCCAGGCGGTCGCTGCCGGCCGGCCGGACGCCGACCCCAACGGCCTGCACGTCGGGCTGGCGTCCATCGAGGTCGGCACCGGCGAGATCCTGGCCCTCTACGGCGGCCGCGACTACGTCGAGAACTCCCGCAACTGGGCCACCACGCCGCGCTATGCGGCGTCCACCTTCAAGGTCTGGGGTGCGGTGGCCGGGCTGCGCAACGGGTTCGGCCTGCAGTCGACGCTGCAGGGCAACTCCTACACCCCGCCCGGTGACTCGGTGCCGGTGCACAACGACTCCGGGGTCAACTACGGCGTCAGCACCCTGCTGAAGGCCATCATCGACTCGTCGAACACCACCTTCGTCGACATGGTCACCCGGATTCCGAACGGCACCGAAGAGGTGATCCGGGCGGCGAACGACGGCGGTATCCCCGAACACGAGTCCTGGCAGGCGCAGATGAACCGGCTGGTGCTGGGCGCCGGCGAGGTTACCGCGCTCGACAACGCCACCGGTTTCGCCACCCTGGCCAACAACGGGGTCCTCAACGACACCCACATCGTCGCCGAGGTGCGTGACGCCAACGGCAACGTCATCCACTCCGGCAACACCGAGGGTGAACAGACCATCGAGGAGGAGGTCACCCGCGACGTCACCTACGCGCTGTCGCAGGCGGTGGCCGGCTCGGTGCGCAACGCGGTGGGTGGCCGGGCCGTGGCCGGCAAGACCGGCACCGAGGGTGTCTCGGTGGGCCAGCAGGGCGTCACCGAAACCGTCACCCGGGCAGCCTGGCTGGTCGGGTACACCAAGCAGCTCGCCACCTCGGTGGTGATGGTCGCCGGCGAGTCCGGCAACGACAACCTGGACGTCTACGGCCCCGGCGGCAGCACCTTCTACGGTGCCGGCTATCCCACCACCGTCTGGAACGCCTACATGAGCCGGGCAGTGGCGGGGATGGAGTTCCTGCCGTTCGACCCGCCGGCGAACATCCAGCCCACGGTGCAGAACACCCTGGCACCCCCGGTGACACCTTCGGCCGAGCCCGAGCCCACCCCGGAGGAAACCTCCGCGGAGCCGACGCAGGAGCCGGAACCCACCGAAGAGCCGACCGAGACCGAGCCCCCACCGCCACCGACCACCACCCAGCAGCCGACCGAGCAGCCGACCCTCCCCGAGCCGTCGGTCAGCGTCCCCGAGGTCCCGGCCACCACCCGGCGGGCCGAGGTCCCGAACGGCTGGCCGTCAGACTGGGAGTGGCCGGGTAGCGGCGGCTGATCCGGGACCGGTTGGGGCACAATGGCCCGGTGACCCCAACCGCTGAACTGACCCAACGCCTCGGCGGCCCGGTCGGACGGCGGGCCCGGCGCACCGGGCTGTGGTTCAGCCCAGTCGTCTGGTCGCTGCTGGCAGCCACGGTCAGCTGGCTGCTGCTCGTCTGGCGCCAGGTGCCCTGTCGACCGGTCGGGGACAGCTTCCCCGACCCGTTCCTGCGGCTGTGCTACAGCGATATCCCGGTGCTCTACCTGGGCCGCGGCATCAGCACCGGAGCCGGCTTCTACACCGAGGTGGCTCTGGAGTACCCGGTGCTGATCGGCTACCTGATGGCCGCCGCCCGTGGCGTCACCCGGCTGCTGGGCGGTCAGGTCTCGCCCCAGGCCAGCCACGCCGAGCAGGTCGCGGCGTCCCAGATCTTCTTCCAGGTCACCGCGGTGGCATTGTTCGGCTGCTTCGTGGTCACGGTGCTCGCCCACCTCAGGATGTCCGGGCCGGTCCGGGCCAGGGACGCGTTGCTGATCGCGGCGTCCCCGGTCGTGCTGGCCGCCGGACTGATCAACTGGGACCTGCTGGCGGTGATGCTGACCTCGCTCGGGCTGTGGGCGTGGAGCCGGCGGCTGCCGGTGATCGCCGGCGGGCTGTTCGGGTTGGCGTTCGCCACCAAGTTCTACCCGGTCCTGGTTCTGGTCGCGATAACCCTGCTGTGCCTGCGGGCGGCCCGCTACCGGGCCGCCGGCCAGTTGTGGGGCGCTGCGGCAGTGGCCTGGCTGGCCGTCAACGTGCCGGTCATGGTCGCTGCCTGGGACGGCTGGTCGGAGTTCTGGACCCGCAACGCCGAACGCGGCGCCGACCTGGGCTCGATCTGGTACGTGCTGAAGCTGGTCGGGGTGTCGGTGCCGGCGCTGTCGGCGCTCGCGTTCCTGCTGATGGCCGCCGGCGGCATCGGGGTCGGCTGGCTGGTGTTGCGCGCCCCCCGGCGGCCCCGGGTGGCGCAGGTGGCGTTGCTGCTGCTGGTCATCTTCCTGGTCTTCAACAAGGTCTACTCGCCGCAGTACGCGCTGTGGCTGCTGCCGTTGGTGGTGCTGGCCCGGCCCAGGCCGGCCGACGTGGCGGTGTGGACGGCCGCCGAACTGGTCTACTTCGTGTCCATCTGGGGCTTCCTGCAAGGACTGCTCGGCCCGGGCAGCAATCCGCAGTGGGTTTACTGGCTGGCGGTGGTTCTGCGCTGCTACGTGCAGCTGTGGTTCGCGCTGCGGGTGGTCGACGACGTGATGCGCCCCTGGGAGGATCCGGTGCGGCTGCCCATGGTGGACGACCCGATCGGCGGGGTGCTGAACCACACCCCCGACGCCGGCTGGCTGGCAGCCCTGCAGGCGCGGTGGGCCCGGTGACCGCCCTGCGTGCCAACGCCGACCCGCGCCCGGTGATGGTCACCTGGCTGGCCACCCGCACCCTGCTGCTGGTCACGGCCGCCTGGATCATGTTCGACACCGGGGCGTCACTGGAGCAGGTGCTGGGGCAGTGGGACGTCGAGCACTACCTGGCGATCGCGCAGAACGGCTACCAGGACCCACTCGACGTGGCGTTCTTCCCGGGCCTGCCGCAGCTGATGCGGCTGCTGGCCGCGTTCGGTGTGCCGATGGTGATCGGGGCGACCATCGCCGCGCAGCTGGCATCCGCGCTGGCTGCGTGGGCGCTCTACCGGATCGGCGGGCCCTGGCTGGCCTGCCTGTGGCTGCTGGCGCCGATGACGGTCTTCACCGCGGTTGCCTACACCGAACCGTTCTTCTGCGCCGCCGCGTTCTGGGCGTGGCAG
>NZ_JBASCI010000089.1:0-8298 GCF_049651565.1 Brooklawnia sp. | reverse complement strand
GCACCGAGCACCTCGGCCGCGGCACCCGCCCCGTCCTACGCCAGCGGCAGCGCCCAGGGCGCGGTCGGCTTCGCCTTGGCCCAGGTCGGCAAGGCCTACGCGTGGGGCGCCACCGGCCCGGACGCCTACGACTGCTCCGGCCTGATGGTCGCCGCCTACCAGTCGGTGGGCATCAGCCTGCCCCGCACAAGTGGCGCGATGATGTCGGCCGGCTACGCGGTCTCGCAGGCCGAGTTGCAGCCCGGTGACTTGATCATCTCCTACGGTGGCGGGCACGTTGGCATGTACATCGGCAACGGCCAGATGGTGCACTCGGCGACCTACGGCGTCGGCGTCACCGTCGACTCGATCAGCGGCTACTCCATCGACGCTATGCGCCGGGTGGCCTGAGCAGCGGCATCTGTCGGTGCTTGCCATTGGCAGGCAGGTTGTGGTGGTTAAGTAGACCCATGCGTACTCCGGTTGATGCCACCACTACCCAGGCGTGGGCCGACCTTTCCCGGCTCCATGACCAGACCAACGTCGACTTCCGGCGCTGGTTCGCCGAAGACCCCGATCGTGCCAGGCGCTTCTCGCTGAGCGCCGCCGACCTGTTCGCCGACCTGTCCAAGAACTACCTCACCGACGAAGTGCGCGATGCCCTGGTGAGGTTGGCCGAACAGGTCGGTGTCGCCGAGCACCGCGACGCCATGTTCGCCGGTGAACGGATCAACACCACCGAGAACCGTTCGGTCCTGCACACCGCCCTGCGACTGCCGGCCGACGCGTCCCTCAACGTCGAGGGCACCGACGTGGTGGCGCAGGTGCACGAGGTGCTGGATCGCATCTATGCGTTCGCCGACAAGGTGCGCAACGGCGAGTGGGTCGGCGTCACCGGCAAGCCGCTGACCACCATCATCAACATCGGCATCGGCGGCTCCGATCTCGGCCCGGTGATGGTCTACGAGGCCCTCAAGCCGTACAAGCAGGCCGGCATCGAGTGCCGCTTCATCAGCAACATCGACCCGGCCGACATGTTCGAGAAGACCCACGACGTCGACCCCGAGACCGTGCTGTTCATCGTGGCGTCCAAGACGTTCACCACGCTGGAGACCATGACGAACGCCCGGATGGCGAAGAACTGGCTGATCAACTCGCTGCAGGGCGCAGAGATCATCGACGGCAGCGAACAGGCCCGCGCCGACGCCATCCGCCGCCACTTCGTGGCCGTGTCGACCAACCTCGAGAAGGTCGCCGAGTTCGGCATCGACCCGGACAACGCGTTCGGCTTCTGGGACTGGGTCGGCGGCCGCTACTCGGTCGACTCCGCGGTCGGCCTGTCCGACGTCATCGCGCTCGGCCCCGACAACTGGCGCGATTTCCTGGCCGGCTTCCACGCCATGGACGAGCACTTCCGCACCGCCCCGTTCGCCGAGAACCTGCCGGTGATGATGGGCATGCTCAACGTCTGGTACAACAACTTCTACGGCGCCCAGTCGCACGCGGTGCTGCCCTACGCCCAGTACCTGCACCGCTTCGCCGCCTACCTGCAGCAGTTGACCATGGAGTCCAACGGCAAGCGGACGCGCTGGGACTCCTCGCCGGTCACCACCCAGACCGGTGAGGTCTTCTGGGGCGAGCCGGGCACCAACGGCCAGCACGCCTTCTACCAGTTGATCCACCAGGGCACCAAGGTGATCCCGGCCGACTTCATCGCGGTGGCCACCCCGGCCCACGCGCTGCGCGAGGGCGGCAACGACGTGCACGCGCTGTTCCTGTCCAACTTCTTCGCCCAGACCGCCGCGCTGGCGCTGGGCAAGACCGAGGACGAGGTGCGCGCCGAGGGCACCGCCGAGCAGATCGTGCCGGCCCGTGTCTTCCCGGGCAACAAGCCGACCACCTCGATCATGGCCCCCGAGCTGAGCCCGCGGGTGCTGGGCGAGTTGATCGCGCTGTACGAGCACATCACCTTCGTCGAAGGTGTCGTGTGGGGGATCAACTCGTTCGACCAGTGGGGTGTCGAGCTGGGCAAGGTGCTCGCCAGTCAGATCGCGCCCGCGGTGACCGGCGACGATGACGCGCTGAACGCCCAGGACGCGTCCACCCGGAACCTGATCGACTACTACCGGGCGAACCGGCGCAACTGAGGGCTTGAGCCGAAAACATAGGGTGGGCAGTATGCGCATTTTCTGGCGCCTGATGCTCACCCTTCTGCTCCTGGCCACGCTGGTCGTGGGTGGGCCATGGCTGCTGGTCCAGTTGCTGACCGTCGGTCGCACCTGGACCAGCGCGGACGAGGCGCCTGGGCGTGACGTGGTGCTGGTGATGGGCGCCGCCACCCGTTACGGGCTGAGTCCCTCGCCCTACCTGCAGGCCCGGCTCGACCTGGCGCTGGAACTCTGGCGGCAGGGCAAGGCGCTGGTCTTCATCGTCTCGGGCAGCACCAGCGACAACGAGCCGGCGGTGATGCGCGCCTATCTTGAGCAGAACGGCGTGCACCCCGCCGACATTGTCGAGGACACCGGTGGCAACGACTCCTTCTCGTCCTGCGTCCGGGCGGGGGAGCGGTTCGGGGTGGCCGAGTTGACCGTGGTGACCCAGAGCTACCACGTGCCGCGCACCGTGGCGACCTGCCGGCTGGTCGGTGTGGACGCGATCGGCGTCGGCGACGACACCCGGGCCAAGGACGACACCTGGCGCAGCTACGAACGCCGGGAGCTGGGCGCGAACATCAAGATGGTCTACGACGTCGTGATCAGCCGTGAGGTCGGCCAGTCCGGCTACGACCCGGCGGTGCAGGAGGCGCTGGCCCGGCACTACTGAACCGCCAGCCAACCCGCGGCGGGTTAGGGTATTCACGTGCGTATCTCAGTGATCGGTTGCGGCTACCTCGGCGCGGTGCACGCGGCCTGCATGGCAAGGCTCGGACACGACGTGATCGGGCTCGATGTCGACCAGGCGAAGGTCACTTCCCTGAACGCGGGAGTGCCGCCGTTCTACGAACCGGACTTCCCCGAGCTGCTGACCAGCCAGCTGGCCGCCGGCCGGCTGCGGTTCACCACCGATGCCAGTTGCATCGCCGACGCGCAGGTCCACTTCATCGCGGTCGGGACGCCGCAGTTGGCTGGCCGCAACGCCGCCGACCTGAGTTACGTGCGGTCGGCGGTGAACACCTTGATCGAAGTGGTCGGCACCAGCGCCGGCCCGGCGGTGATCGCCGGCAAGTCGACCGTTCCGGTGGGCACCGCCGAGCGGATCCAGCAGATCTGCGATGAGTCCGGCAAGGACCTGGTCGTGGTGTGGAACCCGGAGTTCCTGCGCGAGGGCTTCGCGGTGCAGGACACCCTGGCCCCCGACCGCATCGTCTACGGGCTGCCCGACGATCCCGAACGGGCCGAGATCGGGCGGCGCTGCCTGGACGAGTGCTACCAGGAGCTGCTGGGCGACCGGACGCCCCGGTTGCTGACCAACCACGCCACCGCCGAACTGGTAAAGGTCGCCGCCAACAGCTTCCTGGCCACCAAGATCAGCTTCATCAACGCGATGGCCGAGCTGTGTGACGCCACCGGCGGTGACGTCACCCAACTCGCGGAGGCGATCGGTTACGACGACCGGATCGGCCGCAAGTTCCTGCGCGCCGGGGTCGGGTTCGGCGGTGGTTGCCTGCCCAAGGACATCCGGGCGTTCATGGCCCGCGCCGGCGAGCTCGGGGTCGACCAGGCGCTGACCTTCCTGCGCGAGGTGGACGCGATCAACCTGCGGCAGCGCGACAAGGCGGTCGAGATGGCGTCCAAGCTGCTCGGCGGCCGGTTCGTCGGGCACAAGGTCGCCGTGCTCGGTGCGGCGTTCAAACCCAACAGCGATGACCTGCGCGACTCACCGGCCCTGCAGGTGGCGCAGCAGATCTGGTCGCGGGGGGCCGATCTGGTCATCACCGACCCGGCCGCCGCGGACGCGCTGCGTCACAAGCGGCCGAACCTGCAGGTCGTCGACACCGTGGCCGAGGCGGTCCAGGACGTCGACGTCGTCCTGCTGCTGACCGAGTGGCAGGAGTACCGCGAGCTCGACCCGGTCGAGCTGCGCAACCTGGTGCGCACCCCGAACATCATCGACGGCCGCAACGTGCTCGAGCCGGCCCGCTGGATCGAGGCCGGCTGGAACTACCGCGGGATGGGGCGGCACGCCAACCGGACGGCGACCCCGGTCAGCCTGTGAGCCCGCTCAGTCGACGTCGGGACGGTTGAGCGAGTCGATCAGCCCCATCTGTTCGCGGCTCAGCTCGAAGTCGAAGACGTCGAGGTTGTCGGCGATGCGCTGGGGGTGCGACGACTTCGGGATCGGTGTCAGGCCGTGCTGCAGGTGCCAGCGCAGCACCACCTGGGCGGGTGTGCGTCCGGCCGTCTCGGCGATCTGCTGCACCACCTGGTCGGTCAGGTCGGACGCCTGGCCAAGCGGGCTGTAGGAGACGACGGCGATCTCGCGGTCGGCCATCTGGGCGCGCAGCTCGGGCTGGCTGTAGGTGGGGTGCAGTTCGACCTGGTTCACCACCGGTGCCATCCCGTGCAGCGCCGCGATGTGGTCGGCGGTGAAGTTGCTGACGCCGATCGAGGTGGTCAGGCCCTCGTCGCGGAACTCCTGCAGGGCGTCCCAGCAGGTGATGTAGGCGTTGCCGTACCTGCGGACGCCGGGGGAGTGGATCAGGTAGAGGTCGAGGTGGTCGACGCCCAGGTCGGTTAGCGTGGTCTCCAGCGCCCGCCGGGCGGCGGCGGGGGCCAAATCGTCCGGGTGCACCTTGCCGGTCAGGAAGAGCTCGTTGCGGGCGATGCCGGACGCCGCCAGCGCCCGTCCGATCCAGGCCTCGTTGCGGTACAGCGTCGCCATGTCGAGGTGCCGGTAGCCGACCTCCAACGCGCGGGTGACCGCGCGCTGGGCCACCTCGCCGTTCAGGTCCCAGGTGCCGAAACCCAGCTGGGGCATCTGGTGGCCGTCGGATAGCCGAACTTGCGGGATCTGGGTCACGTCACGTCCTTTCGCAGCCATCCCCCCACCGTACTTGGGTGTTCGAGGCCGCCTTGGCGCCGTGACACAATGACCCACATGTCTTCTTTGCCCTCCCAGTTGTCGCAGCGTATCGAGGCCGTGGCCGGGATTGATCCCGAGCTGCGTCCGGCCACCAAACCGCAGTTCGGTCACTTCCAGACCAACGTGGCGCTGCGCCTTGCGAAGCAGGAGGGCGCCAAGCCGCGCGAAGTCGCCGAGCGTATCGTCGGCCAGCTCGACCTGGCTGACCTCTGCGAACCGCCCGAGGTTGCCGGGCCCGGGTTCATCAACCTGCGGATCCGCTCCGACGTGCTGGGCGACACGGTCACCGCGCAGCTGGCCGACCCCCAGGCGGGCATCCGTCGGGTGGCCGAACCGCAGCGGGTGGTGATCGACTACTCCTCGCCCAACGTCGCCAAGCAGATGCACGTCGGCCACCTGCGCTCCACCATCATCGGCGACTGCTTCAACCGGGTGCTGTCCGCCGTCGGCCACGACGTCATCGCCCAGAACCACGTCGGCGACTGGGGGCGGCAATTCGGCATGCTGATCGAGCAGGTGCTGGATGAGGGTCTTGACCTGGCGTCCCTCGACCTGGCCGGCGCGGAGGAACTGTACCGCCGGGCGAATGCGCACCTGGAGGCCGATGAGTCGTTCGCCGAACGCGCCCGCGAACGGGTGGTCAAGCTGCAGTCCGGCGACCCCGCCACGCGCCAGGCCTGGCGGCGGCTGATCGAGATCTCGCTGGCCGGGTTCAACCGCACCTACGCTCGGATGAACGTCCTGCTGACCGACGCCGACGTGGCCGGTGAGTCGAGTTACAACGCCATGCTGGACGCAATCGCTGCCGACCTGGAGGAGCGCGGGATCGCCCGGGTGGACGACGGAGCCTTGGTGGTGTTCGCCGAGGGCTTCGACGCGCCGGCCATCATCCGCAACTCCGCCGGCGGCTACGGCTACGACGTCACCGACATCGCCGCGATCCGTTACCGGGTGGACGAGCTGGAGGCGCGGCGGCTGATCTACGTCACCGACGCCCGCCAGCGCCGCCACTTCGAGTTGGCGTTCGAGGTAGCCCGGATGGCCGGCTACCTGCCCGACGGCGTGGTCGCCGAACACGCCGGCTTCGGCATGGTGCTCGGCCCCGATGGCACCCCGATCAAGACCCGCGAGGGCGGCACCGTCACCCTCGACTCACTGCTGGACGCCGCCGAGGAGCACGCCGCCCCCGAGATCGCGCTGGCCGCGATCAAGTACGCCGACCTGTCCAACAGTTTGCAGAAGGACTACGTCTTCGACGCCGAGCGGATGACCCAGACCACCGGCGACACCGGCCCCTACCTGCAGTACGCGCACTCCCGCTGCGCCGGCATACTGCGCGAGGCGGCGGCGCGCGGCCACGATTACCAGGGCATCACCGT
Source organism: Brooklawnia sp. (assembly GCF_049651565.1). GTDB lineage: Bacteria > Actinomycetota > Actinomycetes > Propionibacteriales > Propionibacteriaceae > Brooklawnia. The sequence goes on along the minus strand of NZ_JBASCI010000089.1, from coordinate 1,858 downwards.
GCTGGCCGAGCCGGCCGAGCAGCAGCTGGCGTTGTGGCTGACCAGGTTCGGCGAGACCGTGCACGTGGTCGCCGACGACCTGACCCCGCACAAGCTGTGCACCTACCTGTTCGAGCTGGCCACCCTGTTCTCGACGTTCTATGAGCAGTGCCCGGTGCTGAAGAGCGAGGGTGAGGTGCGGGCGTCCCGGCTGGCGCTGGTGGCGGCCACCCGGCAGGTGCTGGCCGCCGGCCTCGACCTGCTGGGCATCGTTGCGCCAGATCGGATGTGATCAGGCGCTCTGCTTGCGGCTCCGCCGCCCGCCACGCTTCTTGCGCTCCGGTTCGGACGCCGCAGGCGCGGGGGGGTCGTCCCACAGCCGGATGTCGACAGGCTGCCGGCCGGGTTGGCTGGTCGGCACATTGACCGGCAGGCTCATCGCAACCGTGGCGGCACCCACGATGCCGGCCTCGTTGAACAGCTTGGCCGGCACGATCGGGGTGTTCAGCTGCAGCAGCGGCAGGAACTGTTCATGCCTCTTGGAGACCCCGCCACCGACCACGAACAGGTCGGGCCACAACAGCATCTCGACGGTCGAGTAGTACACCTGCAGCCGGCGGGCCCAGCGCTTGTAGCTGAGCCGGGCCTTCGACTTGGCGGCGGCGGACGCCTGCGACTCGGCGTCGAGACCGCCGATCTCGAGGTGCCCCAGTTCGGAGTTGGGCACCAGTCGGCCCTCGTGGATGACGGCCGAACCGATGCCGGTGCCCAGTGTGGTGACGATGACCAGCCCGAAGTTGTCCTTGGCGGCGCCGTAGCGCACCTCGGCCAGGCCCGCGGCGTCGGCGTCGTTGACCAGCATCGCCTGCCGGCCCAGCCGCTGGCTGAACAGTTCGTCGACGTTGCAGCCGACCCAGGACGGGTCGAGGTTGGCCATCATCGGCACCACACCGTGCACCACCGGGGCCGGGACGGTGATGCCGATCGGCTGGTCGCCGATCTGGTCGGCGAACCGCTCGACGATCCTGGCGACGATGTCGGCGCAGGCCTGCGGGGTCGACTTGCGCGGGGTAGGGATGCGCAGCCGCTCGGCCACCAGCGTGCCGGTGGTCAGGTCGACCGGTGCCCCCTTTATGCCGGACCCGCCGATATCGATGCCAAGGACAGGACGGTCAGCCACGCTCATGGCTGACATCGTAGCCACCGGGCACCACCGGGGCCCAGGCCGGGCCGGTACGGCCGGTGGCTACGCTGGCTGGGTGAAGCAGCGCGACTACCACGAGACCTGCCATGGCCACCACCCACAGCACCCGGATGGCGGGGAGTGGAACCACGTGATGGTGCTGCACGACGGCAGCACGGTTTACGCCGACACTGCCGCCGAGGTGCTGTCGGAGCTGTTGCCCGGCTACCAGGAGCTGGACGCCCAGGCCCGACGCCGGACGAGGATCCGGCACGCCCAGCAGGTGGCCGGGCTGGTGCAGCGGCTGCAGCTGGAGCAGGCGATCGCCCAGGGCGAGTTCGACCAGTCCGATCCCGGGCAGGCGGCCCTGGCCGACATCCTGACCACCGACAAGTCGGTGTCGCTCGGTTTGGAGCTGCCGGACGCCCCGGGTCGCGCCGCCGACTGGTTGCCGCAGCTGCCGCTGGTGCTGGTGACCACGAACTACGCCCCGCACACCAGGTACCCGCGGGTCGGTGGCAACGTGGTCTGGATCGACCCGGCCGACGAGGTCGGCTACCTCGCCTCGCTGCACCGGACGGGGGTCTTCAGCTACTGGACCTCGGCTGCTCCTGCCACGGCCTAGGCGCCAGCAGCGGACCCCCGGCGGCTCCGGGCGGTGGCGGCGTCCACTGGGCCGGCGGGGCCGGGGGGGGC
>NZ_JBASCI010000088.1:0-10633 GCF_049651565.1 Brooklawnia sp. | reverse complement strand
GTGGTGGTGCGGGTGCGGGAGCCGCGCCGGACGCTGACCGACGAGATCTCCGGCATCGAGGGCTCGACCCGGCTGGAGGCGAAGAAGCAGCGTCGTCGTGAGGGCCGGGCCGCCGGCCGGCACCGGGCGCCGATCCTGACCGAGGCCGAGTTCCTGGCCCGCCGCGAATCGGTCGAGCGGGTGATGCTGGTGCGCCAGCGCGACGGCTACACCCAGCTCGCGGTGCTCGAGGACGGCGTGCTGGTCGAGCACTATGTCGACCGGTCGACCTCGACGTCGCTGATCGGCAACATCTACCTCGGCCGGGTGCAGAACGTGCTGCCCAGCATGGAGGCAGTCTTCATCGACATCGGCCGCGGCCGCAACGCGGTGCTATACGCCGGCGAGGTCGACTGGGATTCGTTCGACGTGGCCCCCGAGGGCCGCAAGGTCGAGCAGGTCTTCAAGTCGGGCCAGTCGGTGCTGGTGCAGGTCAGCAAGGACCCGGTCGGCGCCAAGGGCGCCCGGCTCACCGGTCACATCTCGATCCCAGGACGCTACGTGGTCTACTCACCCGGCGGTCACCTGTCGGGCATCAGCCGCAAGTTGCCGGACGCCGAACGCCAGCGCCTGAAGCAGGTGCTGGACAGCGTGCTGGCCGATGAGTCATCGGTGATTGTCAGGACCGCCGCCGAGGGTGCCTCTCAGGACGAACTGGTCCGCGACGTCGAGCGGCTCAAGGCGCAATGGCAGCAGATCGAGAAGCGGTCGAAGCAGGGCAGCGCCCCCCAGCAGCTGTACACCGAGCCCGACCTGACGCTGCGGATCATCCGCGACACCTTCACCGAGGACTTCAAGCAGTTGGTGGTGGCCGGCAACGGCGGGGCGGACGACGCCCACGACCAGATCGCCGCGTACATCGACCACGTGGCCCCGCAGCTCAGCGACCGGCTGGTCAAGTGGGACACCGGTGAGGGCGACCTGTTCGCCAGGTACCGGCTCGACGAGCAGATCAGCAAGGCGCTGGAGCGCAAGGTCTTCCTGCCCAGCGGCGGTTCGCTGGTGATCGACCGCACCGAGGCGATGACGGTGATCGACGTCAACACCGGCAAGTTCACCGGCAGCGGCGGCAACCTCGAGGAGACTGTCACCCGCAACAACCTGGAAGCGGCCGAGGAGATCGTCCGGCAGCTTCGGCTGCGCGACCTGGGCGGCATCATCGTGATCGACTTCATCGACATGGTGCTGCCGGCCAACCGCGAGCTGTTGCTGCGCCGGCTGGTCGAGTGCCTGGGCCGCGACCGGACCCGCCACCAGGTCAGCGAGGTGACCAGTCTCGGGCTGGTGCAGATGACCCGCAAGCGGATCGGCACCGGCCTGGCCGAGGCGTTCACCGAGACCTGCGAGCACTGCGGCGGGCGCGGCTACGTCCGCCACGACGAACCGGTGGATTCGCAGGCTCCCGCCGATGGTGGGGAGCGGCGCGGTGGCCGGTCGGGCAACGGCAGCGGTGACAGCAACCGCGGCCGGGGTCGGTCCGCCAACGCCCGGCGGACCAGGTCGGAGGAGGCGAGCAAGGCCAACCAGGTACAGCCGTCGGAGGTCGCCCGGCAGGCCGCGGCCAAGGTGGCTGCGGCGTCCCGGCACCACCTGGAGCAGCCGGCCTCGACCGATGGCATCGAACCGGCGCAGAGCAGCGGCGTCCCGATGGCAGAACCGGCGGCAGCCGCGGTGGAGCCCGTCGTCGGGGAGCCGGCTGCAGCGAACCCCGTCCCGGCGGAGACGGTTTGACCGGCTGGGCGAACCGGACGTAACATGGATCTTCGGTGCGTCCACGTCTGACGATCAAGGTCGGTCGGATCACCGCAAGGCGTTGGGTGTCGTGGCCAGTGAGGTTGTCGGCTGTGACGCCACCAGGCATGAACCAAACAGTTCCGGCCCTGCCATTCGGTGGGGACGGGTGAGCGAGAGTGAGTCAGGCGTGTACGCGATCGTGCGCAGTGGCGGCCGCCAGCACAAGGTGGCCGTGGGTGACATCGTCCAGATCGACCGGGTCGCTGACGAGGTCGGCAGCAGCATCAAGCTGCAGCCCCTGATGCTGGTTGACGGCGATGACATCACCACCGCCCAGGACAAGCTGGGCAAGGCCTCGGTGACTGCCGAGGTGCTCGGCGAGGTGAAGGGTCCCAAGGTGCGGATCCTGAAGTACAAGAACAAGACCGGCTACACCAAGCGCCAGGGGCATCGTCAGAAGTACACCCAGGTCAAGGTCACCGGAATCGAAGGCTGAGGTAGACAGATGGCACACAAGAAGGGCGCGTCCAGCTCGCGCAACGGTCGTGATTCCAACTCCCAGCGCCTCGGTGTGAAGCGCTTCGGCGGGCAGCAGGTCAACGCCGGCGAGATCATCGTCCGGCAGCGCGGCACCCACTTCCACCCCGGCGAGGGCGTGGGCCGCGGCGGCGACGACACCCTGTTCGCGATGGTGGCGGGCAAGGTTCAGTTCGGAACCCGGCGCGGACGCCAGGTGGTCAACATCGAACCGCTCGAGGCCTGAACAACAGCAAGCAAGGCATGATGGCGAGGGACGCAGGCACGGCGTCCCTCGCCTTTGCATTTGACGACGAGGAGGGTGGCCGCCGATGATCTCGCGCACCAGCCGGATGACCGGTGAAGGGGTCAACCGGTTCAGTCCCGAGGACGAGGCCACTCCGTTCCTCGTCGACCTGGAGCGGATCCGGTTCTCACCGTTCTATTCCCGGCTGTCGGCGGTCACCCAGGTGATCGGCGCGACCGGTGGCCGCTCCGACGTGCACAACCGGCTGACCCACTCGCTCAAGGTGAGCGCGGTGGCCCATCCGATCGCGATCGAGATGCGGGAGCAGCTGGCGGCCCGGGCGGCCGAGCGGCTGCCCGCGGAATACGTCTGCGACTCGGCGGTGGTGCGGGCGGCGGCCAGTGCGCACGACCTGGGGCATCCGCCGTTCGGGCATGTGGGGGAGCAGGTGCTGGACCGGCTGGCCCGGGACTGGCTGGGTCTGGCCGACGGCTACGAGGGCAACGCGCAGACCTACCGGATAATCGCCTCGCTGGACGTCATCCACGGCTCGACTCGCGGGTTGAACCTGACCGCGGCCACCAGGTCGGCGGTGGCCAAGTATCCGTGGCTGCCCTGCCTGGAGTTGCCCGGTCAGGAGGGCGAACCGGTGCCGCCGGGGCTGCGCTGGATCGAGGGAGAGCTGCGCGTCCGCAAGTACTCGGCGTACTTCCTGGACGCCGCCGACCTGCAGGTGGCCCGCAGCGCCGCCCATGGCGTCCTGCCGTTGCAGCAGTCATTCGAGGCATCGGTGATGGACATCGCCGACGACATCGCGTACTCGGTGCACGACATCGAGGATTTCCACCGGGCCGGGCTGCTCGGTGACGGGGCGGTGGGTCGCGAGTTCAAGGAGTGGCTGGAGAACTGGCGGGAACTGCGCACGCTGACCGGTGACGAACTGATGTCGCGGCGGCCGCCTGCCGGCAGTTCGCTGGAGTTGTTGCGGCGCAAGACGGTCAGGGACGACCCGTGGGTCGCCGACCCGGACGCGTTCTGGGAGGCGGTTCGCAACGTGTCGCGTGATCTTGTGGACGGGATGCTGGCCGAGGGCTTCGACGGTTCGTTCCGGGCGGAGCGGGCGGTGGCGGCGTTCACCAGGCACTGGATCCACCACCTGCGCGAGTCGGTGGTGCTGGCGCCGCCGGACAACCCGCGGACCGGGCTGGTGACGCTCGACCAGCTGGCCTGGCACGAGGTTGAGGTGCTGAAGTTCATCCACAAGCACTTCGTGCTCGACCGGGCGGACATCGGGATGTACCAGCGGGGGCTGGGTCGGGTGCTGGTGCGGGCGGTGAAGGGCCTGGTGGCCTGGGTGGAGGACAGCTGGGACCGGCGTCGGGCGCCGGCCAGGCTGCGGGAGCTGATCGAGTTGGCCACCGAGCAGTACCTGCGGCTGGCCCGGGACCGGCCCGACGGTGTGCCGGAGATCGACCCGCGCGAGGTGCGGCGGCTCGGGCTGGGTCGGGGCGTGCTGGACTATGTGGCGTCGTTCACCGACGCGCAGGCGATGGCAGTCTCGGAAGCCATCGACGGGCGGCCCGACCGGTTGTGGGAGATCGGGCACACTTTGTAGCCCGCCCCCTGTCTGGCCCCGGCCGCTCGTGCCGGCTCAGAAGGTTGAGGTGTCGATCACGTAGCGGTACCGCACCTGCGAGTTGACGACCTTGTCGTAGGCGGCGGTGATGTCCTCGCCCGTGATCATCTCGGTCTGCGGGGCGATCTGGTGTTCGGCGCAGAAGTCGAGCATCTCCTGGGTTTCGGGAATGCCGCCGATGTTGGAGCCGGCCAGCACCTTGTTGCCGCTGGTGAGGCTGCCGAGCCGCAGGGTGGACGCGTGCTGGGGCAGCCCGACGTCGACCAGCACGCCGTGCGGCTTCAGCAACCGGAGCAGCCCGTCCAGGTTGATGTTGGCCGAGACGGTGGAGACGATCAGGTCGAGGCTGCCGCGCAGTTGCTTGAGCCGGTCGGGGTCGTCCATGGCGAAGTAGTCGGAGGCGCCGAACTTGAGGCCGTCCTCGCGCTTGGACATGGTCTGGCTGATGACGACAACCTCGGCGCCCATCTTCGCGGCGATCTGGACGCCCATGTGTCCCAGGCCGCCCATGCCGACGATGGCGACCCGCTTGCCTGGTCCGGCGTCCCAACGGTTGAGCGGGGAGTAGAGGGTGATGCCGGCGCACAGCAGGGGAGCGGCCGCCTCGAAGGGGATGGCGTCGGGGATGCGGCAGACGTAGTCCTGCTCGACGGTGATGCCCTGGGAGTAGCCGCCGGCGGTTGGCAGGCCGTCGCGCCCGATCGAGTTGTAGGTCCACACCGTGGGCGCCTCGCGGCTGGTGCAGAACTGCTCGGTGCCGGCCCGGCACTGTTCGCACTCTCCGCAGGAGTCGACGAAACAGCCGACGCCGACCCGGTCGCCGACGGCGAACCTGGTCACCTGGTCGCCGACCTGGGTGACGATGCCGGCGATCTCGTGGCCGGGCACCAGCGGGTAGAGCGGCTGGCCCCACTCGGCGCGAGCGGTGTGGATGTCGGAGTGGCAGATGCCGGCGTACTTGATCTCGAAGTAGACCTCGGTCGGGCCAGGGTCGCGACGGTCGATCGTGGTGCGGTGGAACTGGCACTGTTCGTCGTCGGTGACGTAGGCGAGAACCTGTGGCATCTGCGCTCCTTCGGGCTGGCTGTCGATGATCCTATCGGGGGCCGGGAGGACCCGCAGGTTGAGCTCGCTGGAACAGGGTCTGGTTGTTCATCCCACGTGTGCCGGGGACGTGAAGCGGGGAGGCACCCGATGGATGCCTCCCCGCTCAGTTGTTGGTTAAGCGTCAGGAACGAGTGGTGACGTGAACGTCGTCCTCACGCTTGGTCTGGACGCTGCGCGAGCCAGCGGCACCGGTGAACGACGCAACCGCGGCGCCGATCAGCGAGCCGGCGAAGCCCCACCACAGACCGGTGGACGCGGCGTCGGCGGCCTGCTCAGCGGTCTGGGCCGCCTCGTCCTGGGCCTGCTGGACGTCCTGCTGGTCGACCTGGCCCTGGGCCTCCTCGATCATCTGCTGGACGTCCTGCGTGGTCACCTGGTCGGTACCGGCCTGGACGACATTGCCGAGCGCACCACCGACGGCTCCCAGCACACTGCTACCGGCCCAGCCGACGAGCAGCACCGAAGCGAGCATCGAGGCCGCCCAGGTGAGGAAACCGTGCAACAGTCCGCCGCGAACGGCGAGCGCGCCGGCGATGTAGCCAGCAGCAGCCAGTGCGATCACCACGAAGATGACCGACCAGATACCGACGGTGGTGGCCGATGCCTCACCGAGGCCCATCGCGCCGGCGGCCATGGCGAAGACGATCATCAGCGCGAGGAAGGTCGCGACACCCGCGAAGATGGCTCCCCACGAAATGTTCGAGCGACCCCTCGACCGATCGGTACCCAGGAAGGACTCACGACCGGTCTGGTCGCGGTCCTCGACGACCAGGGCCTGCGAGCCGTCGGCGTGGGTGGCTCGATCCCGATGTATTTGTTCTCTGGTACTCGTAGTCATTGTCAACCTCCAAGATTTACGCTTTCGCGGAATTCGATGCGCAGGGCTTTCCAGCCCGGTCCGCAACTACGTTTCCACCTTAGTCGGAGGGCGGCACCGGAAGTCAAATCGGATGGCAAGATGTGACCCACCTTGAAAATCGTACGGACTGTGCTATGGCAGTTGCACAAGCGCAAATACCCGCCCCATAAGGGTGGGTAATTTGGGTCGTGGGAGGGAATATTCCCGGACTGCGTAAAGAAACTCTAACTCCATTCTTACGCGTCCTTGAGGGCATTTCCCAAGTCATTGAGGCGAGTGAACCTCGTAGGGGTGCACACTGGGCACATGAGTGCACGAATCATCTTGGTGCCCGGCTACTGGCTGGGTGCGTGGGCATGGGACGCGGTGGTCCCCGAACTGTCCGAGCGGGGCTTCGATGTGACGCCGCTCACGCTGCCGGGCCTGGAATGGGGCCGGGACGGCACCGCACCAGAGGTCACGCTGGTCGATCAGGCGTCCGCCATCGAGGCGGCGCTGGACGTGCCTGCGGGGCGCCGGATCCTGGTTGTGCACAGCGGGGCGGCGGTCCCGGGCACGCTCGTCCTCGACCAGCGTCCCGAACTGGTGGACCGTCTCGTCCTGGTCGACACGGCGCCTGCCAGTCCGGGGTACGCGATGGACCCCGAACAGGTGGGCGACCGAACCCTGGCGGACGCGTGGGCCGAGCTGTCCGAAGAAGGGTCCTTCAAGGACCTGACCGCAGAACAGCTCCGCACCTTCCGTGAGCGCGCGGTGCCGCAGCCGAACCGCGTGATCGCCGAACCGGTGCAGCTCGGCAACAACGCCCGGCATCGCGTTCCGTTGACGGTGATCTGCTGCGAGTTCCCGGCCAGCGCGTTCCAGCAGTACGCGCAGCAGGGGATGCCGTTCCTCACCGCGCTGCTCGACTACGACGACGTCACCTACATTGACCTGCCGACGGGGCACTGGCCGATGTGGTCGAGGCCCGCCGAACTCGCCGAGCTGATAGCGCAGGCGGCCGAGGACCGCTGACCACCCCGGTTAGCGCCGACGCCCGGCCGCGCCGCCACCACCGCCGAAGATGATCGACATCCCGATCAGGAAGCCGAAGTTGTACCAGCCCCCGTTGTTCGCGACCTCGTAGATGCTGACGTTGTCGTTGAACAGCGAGATGATGAAGGTGATCGGGGCGATGATGCCGTGCCACAGCCCCTGCCAGAAACCCGCTTCGCCGGCCGCTTCGGCGGTGTTCGGGCCGGCGGCGCAGGCGGACAGGGTCAGCAGTGCTGCCAACACGGCGATCAACACCAGCCAGTGTCGATGGGTCCTACTGGGTGACATGCCGCACCTCCGGAAGGCCTGATCGAGCCAGGTGCCGATCGCCCCGGGCGTGAGTCCTCCGGAATCATGGTAAGTCGGCGCCGCCCCGGCTGGCAGGGCCCGTTCGAATCCCACGCGCGTGATCGGTTGAGTGCTCGGCGACGGATGGCGTCCCGACCGGGTACGGTGGCCCGGGTGATGGGTGAATCGGCCAGGGAGGTGTCATGAGCCTCGGCAGCAGGATCCGGGGCCTGTTCGCCGACACTCGCCCACTCCAGCAGGCGGACTTCAGACGGTTGTGGCTGGCCAATGTCGTGACTGTCATCGGCGCCCAGCTGACCGTGGTGGCGGTGCCGGCGCAGATCTACGCGATCACCGGGTCGTCCGGGATGGTGGGGTTGACCGGCTTGTTCGGGCTGGTGCCGCTGATCATCTTCGGGTTGTGGGGCGGCGCGCTGGCCGACAGTATGGACCGCCGCGTCCTGCTCGAATTCACCACCACCGGCATGATCGTCACCTCCGGGTTGTTCTGGCTCCAGGCATTCCTGGGGTTGAACAACGTCTGGATCCTGCTCGGGGTGTTCGCCATGCAGCAGGCGTTCTTCGCGATCAACCAGCCCACCCGGACAGCGATCCTGCCGAAACTGGTGCCATCCGACCAACTGCCTGCCGCGAACACGCTCAACATGACGGTCATCTCGGCCGGGGCGATCGCGGGGCCGATGGTCGGTGGGGCACTGATCCCGGTGCTCGGCTATGCCGGGCTCTACCTGATCGACACGTTCTTCCTGTTCGCGACGCTGTACGAGGGCTGGCGTTCGACGACTACGACATCCTGATCGACGGCGAGGCCGCGGCGTCCGTCCACGACCCTGACCGGCCGGGCAAACCACAACCCGCCAACGGTCCATCGCAACCAGCCGAGGACGAGCCACGTCCCGGCGCCGGCGAGCCACGATCGGCAGCAGCAGCCGCGGCACTTGTCGGGACGGCGGCCAGCTTCCGCGTCCCACTGGAGGTCGGGGCCATCGCGCCGCCGGCGGTGGGTGACCTGATTCTGGTCGAGCAGGAACTGCGGGCGTACGAGGAGGGTGAGGTCGCCGACATCCTGTCGCTGATGCGCGGTGAGCAGCGCGAACGCACCACCCGCAACCTGTCGCGAACCACCGATACCACGACGATCGAGACCTTGCTGGAGGAGGAGTCCACCAGCAGCCTGAAGACCGACGAGCGGTTCCAGTTGTCCAGCCAGGCGTCCTCGGTGGCCAACTCGAGCTTAGGGATCGACGCCGGGGTCAGCGTCACCGGCAAGTTCGCCCCGGTGCAGGTCAGCGCCTCGGTGAACGCCTCCTACAACACCTCGCAGTCGTCGTCCACTACGTCGGCGCAGGAGTACGCCAAGACGGTGACCGAGGAGGCCACCAAGCGGGTGAAGAACACCATCAAGGAGGTCAGCTCGATCACCATCCTGACCGAGCGGCAGGACACCTCGCTGCAGGGGTTCAACAACGTGGACGGCACCGAGCACATCAACGGCATCTACCGCTGGGTCGACAAGCTCTACGACGCCCGCCTGATGAACTACGGACGCCGGGTGCTGCTGTCGCTGAACGTCCCCGAGCCGGCGGCGTTCCACCGCAGCCTGCTAGGCAGCCACGAGTCGGCGGCGCTGGCCGAGCTGGTCGAACCGATCCACCCGTCCCGGATCAGCCGGACGAACTGGCAGCCGCTGCCGGCGTCCAACACCAACGGCGGATTCCGCAGCTACCAGGACCTCGAGGATGACAACTATGCCCGGCTGGCTGCGCTTTATGACGTCACAGGGCTGGAGGCGCCGCCGGCTGGGGAGGTGGCCGGAGGCACCGCGATCGCCTACCAGGAGGCGATGGAGGCGCGCAAGATCGATGTGCACGACGCCGTCAACGACCCGGGCTGGGTCTCGACCGACAACACCCTGTCGGTGGACGCCGGTTATCGGGTCACCCACCTTGGCGTCTTCGTGACCGCGGGCGCCTCCGACGATATCGGCTCCTACGTCGATGCCCTGCATCTCGGCGAGGTGGCCGGGCCGGCCAAACCTTCGGACGGGACGACGGTCGCCGAGACCAACCTGGTGCTGGTCACTGTGGGTGACAACAGCTTCTACCTTTCGGTGCGCCGCGATCCGGACGACCCGGACGGCAAGATCATCAAGACGAACTTCAACGAGTGGCAGCCGCTGCACCCCAGCGCGGCGTTCACCGACAAGGTGGCGCAGGTGATCCCGATCACGATCACGGCGCGGTTCGAGGGTGTGCAGACCTTCAAGGTGCTGTACCGGGGCGAGCGCACGGACGCCGCCTATGACGCGTGGCAGCCGCGCACCTGGGCGGCGATCCTGAACGGTTACGACGCCAGGAAGAAGGCTTACGACCAGGCCCGGACGCTGGCGAAGGCGAAGGCCGGCGAGGCGGTGGCGGAGCAGACGTTCCAGTTGCGCACCGACCAGTACCGGCAGATCGAGCTGACCGAGCTGAAGCGGGGTTGCATCGACCTGCTGACCGAGGGCACCGCGGTGGGGCACACGTCGATCACGATCGAGGACGGCACGCCCCGGATCGTCTTCGACGAGGCCGAGGGCGCCCAGCTCGACAAGTGGCGGCACCCGTTGTCGAACGGCGCGGTCACCGAGTTCTTCGAGCAGGTCTTCGAGTGGCCGCAGACGACCTACCAGTTCCATCCGTACTACTGGGCGGGGCTGGAGCGGTGGCGCAAGACGGCGCAGGCCAGCGGCGCCGACCCGGTGTTCGAGCAGTTCCTGCGGGCGGGCAGCGCGTCTGTGGTGGTTCCGGTGCGGCCGGGCTGTGAGCGGCCGGCGCTGATGTTCCTGCTCACCGGACTGATCTGGGCCGGGGGATACCTGCCGCTGCTCAACACCCAGGAGATCCTCGACATCTACACCGACGTCGAGCTGGGCCGGGTGATCGACCCGCCCGAGCAGGTCGGCGAGCCGTGGCAGGTGCGGGTGCCGACCAGCTTGGTGATCCTGCAGGACAGTGGGGTGCTGCCGCAGTTCCAGCCGGCCGAGGCCGGGGAGCCCGGTGAGCCTGAGGAGCCCGGCGAGGAGGAGCCGCCGGTGGGTCCGGTGCCGTTCTGGCAGGATCTGGAGCCCGAGCCGGACGCGTGATCGGCGGTGGAGCCCCGGTCTGACGGG
>NZ_JBASCI010000087.1:0-5232 GCF_049651565.1 Brooklawnia sp. | reverse complement strand
GCCCGGGGATGCGCCCGGTCGGCAGCGGGGCGCCGGGGATGCGCCGAGCTGGCCGCGCTGAACAGCCCGCCAGCGTGGGTGCCAAGGATGGGGTTCAGTCCTCGTCGGGGTCGAAGGCGACGATGTCGCGGCGCATGGCGGCCACCAACTGGCGGCAGGTTCGGGTGAGCACCCCCACCCCGGGGGCCTGGGCGATCTGGCCGGCCAGGTCGACCACCTGGCGGACCCAGCGCACGAAGTCACCGGCCGGCAACTGGGTGCGTTGCAGCACCAGCGCCAGCGACAGCCCGGAGGCCCACTCGTAGGCCGCCTCGGCGAACCCGATATCGGGCGGCGGTGACCTGTCGACCCGGTTGTCGCGCTCGACCTCTCCGAGCCGTCGCCAGATCGCCCGCACCCGGCTCTGCGCGGCTTCGGTTTCCCGGTCCGGCATCCGGTGCAGCTGCCCGGCGGCGGTCGGCCGGGTCTCGTAGACCAGGGTCGACAACACCGCCGCGAGCTGTGGCACGTTCAGGTCGTCGAGCACCCCATCCCGGATGGCTTCGGCGACCACCAGGTCGAGTTCGTTGTAGATGCGGGCCAGCATCGCCCCGGCCGGGGTCATCTGGTCGCCCGCCAGGTAACCCAGCGAGTCCAGCACCGCGCAGATCCGGTCGAACTGGCTGGCTATCGACCGGCTGCGCGCCTGGGCCCGGGCCCGCTGCTGGCCGTGGTCACGGGCCAGCCGCAGCGCTTGCTCGGCGATCCGGGCGTGCTCCTCCCGGTCGGGACAGTCGTGGCATGGGTGGGCCCGCATCTCGATCCGCAGCACCTCGATCTGCGCCTGCAGGTCCTCGTCCGGCCGAGGCCGCGCCATGCGTGGCGGTCGGTCACCCAGCGACTCCAACCGCGCGGCCAATGAGTTGCCCAGCGCCCGCCGGTCGGCGGCTGAGTGCACATCGAACTTCTTCGGTACCCGGATCCGGGAGACCGCCCGAACCGGCTGGTTGACGTCCCGCTCCCCCAGCCCGACGATTTGTCTGGCAGCCGTCATCACCCGCGGCCACGGTGCCTGCCGGGTGCCGGTCTCGATGACCGCCGCCCAGCCCTGGTGCTTGCCAGCCGGCACCCAGACCACGTCGCCCGGTTCGAGCGCCAGCACCGAGTCGGCCACCTCGGCGCGCCGGTCCCGCTTACGCAGCCGGGACAGCTCCGACTCCAATTCGCGGATCTGCTCGCGCAGCTCGGCGTACTGGCGGAAGTCGCCGCGCTCGCACTGCGCCTGCGCCCACAGCTCGTTGGCGCGCTCGTCGTCCCGCTGGGCCCGGCGGGCCAGGGCGACCACCCGCCGGTCGGTCTGGAACTGGGCGAAGCTCTGCTCCAGCAGCGCGCGGGCGCGGACGCGTCCCACCGTGCCGACAAGGTTGACCGCCATGTTGTAGGTGGGTGCGAAGCTCGAGCGCAGCGGGTAGGTGCGGCGGGACGCCAACCCGGCCAGCGCCCGCGGGTCGAGTCCCGGCTGCCAGAAGACCACCGCGTGGCCCTCGACGTCGATGCCGCGCCGGCCGGCCCGTCCGGTGAGCTGGGTGAACTCGCCGGGAGTGATCTCGGCGTGGGTCTCACCGTTGTACTTGACCATCTTCTCGATGACCACCGTCCTGGCGGGCATGTTGATGCCCAGCGCCAGGGTCTCGGTGGCGAAGACGACCTTGATCAGGCCCTGGACGAAGCCTTCCTCGATGATCGCCTTGAAGGTGGGCAGCAGCCCGGCGTGGTGGGCGGCGATGCCGCGGCCCAGGGCCTCGATGAAGGTGTCCCAGTCCAGTGCCGCCCGGTCCTCCCCGTCGAGCCAGCCGGCGTGCTGCTCGGCGATCTCCAGCAGCCGCTTCCGCTCCGCCGAACTGGTCAGCCGCAGGCCGGAGCCCAGCAACTGCCGCACCGCCATGTCGCAGCCCTGCCGGCTGAAGATGAAGAAGATGGCCGGCAGCAGCCCGCGCTGGTCGAGCACCTCGACGGCGGCGTCCCGGCGGGGTGGCCGCAGGCGGGACTTTGGCGCGGCCCGGTCCCGGGCCCGGTCGGCGGCCTCGATCCGGCCCCGCATCCGGTGGCTGCGCGGACGCCGGGAGTCGTCGCGCACCGTGCGGGCTTCCTCCTTGGCGATCCGCAGCAGCTCGGGGTTGACGGCGCTGCCGTCGGCGAACAGGTCGTACAGCCGGCGTCCCACCAGCACGTGCTGGTACAGCGGCACCGGCCGCTCCTCACTGACCACCACCTCGACCTCGCCGCGTACCTCGTCCAGCCACTCGCCGAACTCCTCGGCGTTGCTGACCGTCGCCGACAGGGCCACCAGCTGGACGCTGTCGGCCAGCCCGAGGATGACCTCCTCCCAGACCGCGCCCCGGAAACGGTCGGCCAGGTAGTGCACCTCGTCCATCACCACGCGCGACAAGCCGGCCAGGGTGTCGGAGCGGGCGTAGATCATGTTGCGCAGCACCTCGGTGGTCATGACGACCAGTTGCGCCTCGGAGTTGATCGAGGTGTCACCGGTGAGCAGGCCGACCCGGTCGGCGCCGTGGCGGGCGACCAGGTCGTGGTACTTCTGGTTGCTCAGCGCCTTGATGGGGGTGGTGTAGAAGCACTTCGTGCCGCCAGCGAGCGCCAGCCAGCAGGCGAACTCGCCCACCACCGTCTTGCCGGAGCCGGTGGGAGCGGCCACGAGCACCCCCTTGCCGTCGGCCAGGTGCCGGCAGGCCTGCACCTGGAAGTCGTCGAAGGCGAAGTCGTAGCCCGCCCGGAACTCGGCGAAGTGGTCAGTCGGCATGGTCTGCACCCACCAGGATTTCGAGGATCTTCGGTTCGCAGGTCAGCCGCAGCGGCACCTCACCCAGGCTCTCACCGTCGGCCATCGGCACCAGCCCGTCACCGTCGAGCAGCACCTCGCGCCCGCGCAGCAGGGTGATCGCCGGGTGGTGGACGAAGTCGCCGCGGAACAACAGCGGGAAGAACCGGATCAGCGTCCACCGGCTGACCGGGCCGATCAGGGTGATGTCGAGCAGGCCGTCGGCCGGGTCGGCCTTCGGGCACAGGTGGATACCACCGCCGACAAAGCCGGCGTTGCCGACCCCGACCAGGATGGCGGGCACTTCGTGGTACTCGCCGTCGATGGTCAGCCGGTAGTTCAGCGGCTTCAGCCGGGCGATCTCCAGCAGCACCGCCGACGCGTAGGACGCCCGCCCCAGGTTCAGCCGCGACCGGTTCACCCGCTCGTTGACCCTGGCGTCGTAGCCGGAGGAGACCACCGACCCGACGTACCGCTGGTCGACGCCACCGGCGATCTCGCCGCTGGCCAGCAGCAGGTCGATGCGCCGGGTGTGGCCGGACGCGATCGCGGCTGCCGCCTTGAGCGGGTCGCGCGGGATCTGGACGCCGCGGGCGAAGTCGTCACCGGTGCCGGCCGGGATGACGCCCAGCTGGACGTGGCTGCCGGCGCAGGCGTTCAGGCCGAGGCTGGCCATGCCGTCCCCGCCCATCATCACCAGCACGTCGGGCCGCTGCCCCGGCTCGGGCGGCTGCGATGCGGCGACTGCGGCGACCGCCGATTCCCGGGCGTCGGAGTAGTGCCGCGTGCGGCGCACCCGGATCTCGGAGCCGGGCAGCGCGTCCTG
This sequence comes from Brooklawnia sp., assembly GCF_049651565.1. Taxonomy (GTDB): domain Bacteria; phylum Actinomycetota; class Actinomycetes; order Propionibacteriales; family Propionibacteriaceae; genus Brooklawnia. The sequence continues at coordinate 1,588 of NZ_JBASCI010000087.1, read as the reverse complement.
CAGGGCGCGGGTGACCTGCGGCAGCAGCCGGGCTGCGCGTCCCCGGCCGGAGCAAGGGTTGACGACGATGGTCACCACGTGCTGCCGGGCCTGCTGGGACGCCATGCATCGCGACTCTACCGCCACGGCAACCGACCGGCAGTACAACTTTCAACCCCGGTTCGGTGCTGGCCAGCGGGTTGGAGTGGTCTGCCGCGATAGCTCTAACGGTCGAGCGAGCCACCTGGCCGGATTCAAGGGATCGGCACCGGTACCTTTGTCCATGTGAGCCCACTTGTCGAGGTCGCCGCCGCACCCGCAACCAGGGCGCGGCACGGCCGGATGGTGGTCACCGACCTCGAGGTCGTCACCATCACCCCGACCAGCGCGGTGATCGCGTGGACGACCCGAGCCTCCCGGCTGGGGGCCGGCATCCCGCACCCGATAACGGCCGGCACCGAACTGGCGTTGGGCCCGGTGGACGGGCCGATGGCCCGGGTCCACGATGATCCGACGCCGCGGGCGTTCCACATGGTCGAGGTCACCGGCCTGGAGCCGGGCCGGCGCTACCGGTTCCGCGCCACCTCGGATGGCCACCCCGCCCACCCGGCGCTTCGTCCCACCCGGCGGATCGGAAGCTGCGAACAGGTCCACGAGTTCACCACCCTCACCCCGCCGCCCGGCGACTACGTGACCACCGTCGCGATCGTGAACGACGTGCACATCGGCGAGAAGCGGCAGGGCATTCTGCTCGGGCCGCTGCCGACCTCGGTGCGCCCGCACCCCGACCAGGTGGACTACCCGCGGGTGATGCTGTCGGCGACGCTGGCCGACCTGCAGCGCCGCGGTCGGCCGCTGCTGCTGGTCAATGGCGACATCACCTACAACAACCAGCCCGATGAGGTGGCGCTGGCCCGGCGACTGTTCGATGGCTACGGCGAACAGCGCGCCCACTGGGTGGCCACCCGGGGCAACCACGACCATCCGCGCCGCGACGACGACCCGTTCGGTTCCGCGTTCGTCGGTTACCAGCAGACCCAGGCCACGCTGGACGCCAGCGGTCTGCGAGTACTCGCCATCGACTCCACCCGAGGCTCGGGAGGCGGCTGGATCGTCCCCGACCAGTACGACCAGCTGATGTCGGAGCTGGCGGCCGACCCGCTGCGTCCGACGTTGGCCGCCACCCACCACCCGGTCACCAACGAGGCGGCCTGGTCGTCGATCTCGGGGCCGCAGTTCATGCTGCGTGCCCGCGACCGACTGCGGCTGCAGTTGATCGAGAACCAGTCCCCCGGCGTCTTCCTGCATGTGGCTGGACACACCCACCGGATGCGCCGCGATCGCGCCGACCTGATCAGCGCCCACACCCGCTACCTGGAGAACGCCGCCTGCGCCGCCTATCCCGGCGGGTACACCCTGCTGCACCTGTACACCGGCGGCTACCTGCTGAACTTCTGGCGTCCCAACGACCCGGACGCGCTGGACTGGCTGTACCGGAGCCGCTGGCAGGTGCTGGGGCTGGGCGCCCACCTGATGCTGGGCGGCACCGACGACCGGAACCAGGTGGTCGAGTTCGACCTTTCCGGGCTCATCCCGGCCGGCCGCGCGC
>NZ_JBASCI010000086.1:0-13155 GCF_049651565.1 Brooklawnia sp. | reverse complement strand
GGCGCTGAGCGGCAGCGGCTGGCTGGGCTGCCAGTCCGGCTCGACCACCTCGGGGGCCGCGTCCAGCATCGGCTGCCTGGGGTCCCGGGGCTCGGGTGGTGCCGGGGCGATCGACTCAAGTGGGGTGACCGGGTCGCTGGGTGGCGTGTAGTCGTCGGGGGGTGGTGCGGCGTCGATCTCGGGAGGTCCGGCCGGTTCGGCGGCCGCGCCGAGTGGTGGGGCTTTCGGGCTGGCGAATCCGAACGGTTGGCCGGTGGGCGCAGTCGCGATGTCCGCCCGGCTGTTCGGAGCTGCCTGCGTCATGGCCCCCAGTGTATGGGGCCCTGCCGACCCGACGGGTGGGTGTGGTGGGGCGTTGTCCCGCCCGATACGCTGGGAGTGGTGTGGCGGCTTCGGTCAGCGAGCCATCGGACAAGTGAGGTAGTCAGGTGCCAAGTGGCAAGGTGCGGTTCTTCGACGCAGAGAAAGGCTTTGGCTTCATCGCCAAGGACGGCGGTGGCGACGTCTACGTGCGCGCGGACGCCTTGCCCAAGGGAGTGACTGCACTGAAGCCAGGGCAGCGGGTCGAGTTCGGGGTCGTCGAAGGACGCAAGGGTGAGCAGGCGTTGTCGGTGGAACTTGTCGAGCTGCCGCCGTCGTTGGCGAAGGCGGCCCGCAAGAAGCCCGAGCAGCTCGCGGTGATGTTCGAGGACCTGATCAAGCTGCTCGACCAGGTCGGCAACGGCTACCGGCACGGGCGCTACCCCAGCCCCCAGCAATCGACCAAGATCGCGGGCATGCTCCGCGCCGTAGCGGATGAGCTTGAACTATGAGTGACGTGGACCAGATCATCGCCGGCTCGGTGGACCTCGCCCGCGAGGCGGCCGAGGAGACCGCCGGCGACTTCGGCGTCGGGGAGCACCTCGGCGTCCGACTCGAGCAGGGCAGCCGGCAGGCCACCCACTTCTTCGAGTGCCCGCACCCCGGCTACCAGGGCTGGCACTGGGCGGTGACCATGACCCGGGCCTCTCGGGCCCGGTACGCCACCGTCAACGAGGTGGTCCTGCTGCCCAGCGACGGCTCGCTGCTGGCGCCGGCCTGGGTGCCATGGGCCGACCGGCTGGAGGCCGGCGACGTCGCCCCCGGGACGCTGCTGCCCACCCCCGAGAACGACCCGAGACTGGAACCCGGCTACACCGGCGGTGAACTCGCACCGGTCGACGACCCGGTGGAGTGGGCGCAGACCCGCGCGGTGGTGGCCGAGTTGGGACTCGGCCGGGAGCGTGTGCTGTCCCGGTACGGACGCGACCTGGCCGCCGAGCGCTGGCTGGCTTCCGACTCCGGTCCCGACAGCCCGGCTGCCCGGCAGGCACCGGCCCCGTGCATCAGTTGCGGCTACTTCGTCCGGTTGAGCGGTTCACTCGGTCGGCTGTTCGGGGCGTGCGCCAACGAGTACTCCCCTTATGACGGCCGGGTGGTCTCGCTCGACCACGGCTGCGGCGGGCACTCCGACGTGGTGGCCGATGAGCGGGTGGCCCGGCTGCCCGACCCGGTCTTCGACACCGTCCGGATCGATCAATCCCTGTTCGACTGACCGGCAGGCGGACGCGTCGCCTCAGGCGGTCGGCGGGGCGATGCCCTGTTCGGCGTCCCGTGCCCGCTTGTTGCGGCGCCACACGCAGTAGATGATGCCGACCACCCCGATGCCGACCCCGGTGATCGCGGCGTCCAGCCACCACGCTTCGGAAAGCCGCTGCCCGTCGACCAGCAACAGCAGGCTGGCAAGCGCGAACAGTACCGTCCCGATGGTGAAGACGCGCACCCCGTCGTCCTGCACCGGGGGCACCGGCGCCTGCCGCAGCGAACTCGCCTCGATGGCGCGGATAGCAGACTCCGACGCGTCGGCGGGCACCTGATCGCTCATGGAACCCATCGTAGGGGCCCGTCCGCGGTCCCCTACTATGACGCCCATGATCACCAATTCCCCCAAGGGGAGCCGGGCCGTCGCGCCCCAACAGTCGTCCATTGACCGGTGGTTCGAGATCAGCAGGCGCGGCTCGAGTGTGTCGGGTGAGTTGCGCGGGGGACTGGTGACCTTCTTCACCATGGCCTACATCCTCGCGCTGAACCCGCTGATCATCGGTACCGCAGCCGACAAGGACGGCAACCTGATATCAGGGGCGCCCAAGTTCACCGACGCCGCGCAGACCATCGTGGACTCGGCGGCGGTGAGCCAGTCGATCGGCATGGTGGCCGCCGCGACCGCCGTGGTCGCCGGGGTGATGACGATCCTGATGGGCGTCATCGGCCGCTTCCCGATCGGCATCGCCTCGGGTCTCGGCCTGAACGCCATGCTCGCCTACGTGATCGCCCCGATGATGACCTGGCCGCAGGCGATGGGTCTGGTGGTGATCGAGGGCCTGGTCATCACCCTGCTGGTGCTGACCGGCTTCCGGGAGGCCGTCTTCCAAGCCGTGCCGCCGACCCTGCGAGTGGCGATCAGCGTCGGCATCGGCCTGTTCATCACCCTGGTCGGGCTGGCCGACGCCGGCATCATCCGGCCCGGCAGCCCGCTGGTGCAGCTCGGCGTCAACGGATCCCTGATGGGCTGGCCGATCTTCGTCTTCGTGGTGACCTTCCTGCTGCTGGCCTTCCTGCACCTGCGCAGGGTGCGCGGCTCGATGCTGTGGGCCATCATCGGTGGCACGGTCTTCGCCGTGATCCTGGAGGCGGTGGTGAAGATCGGCCCACAGGGCGAGGGCACCGCGACCGGCTGGGCTTTGAACGTGCCCGCCTTACCCGGGCTGGACGCCTTCACCGCGCCTGACCTGTCCCTCCTCGGCCGGATCGACCTGCTGGGCGGCTTCGCCCCCGATGGGACGGCCACGGTGGCCAGCGTACTGACCGCCATGATGCTGGTGTTCAGCCTGCTGCTGGCGGACTTCTTCGACACCATGGGCACCGTGGTGGCGATCGGTGCGGAGGGCAACCTGCTGGACAGGCGCGGTGAGCCGCCGCACCTGCGGGAGATCCTGCTGGTCGACTCGCTGGCGGCGATGGCCGGCGGCCTCGGCTCGACCTCCAGCAACACCAGCTACATCGAATCGACCGCAGGCGTCGCCGAGGGTGCCCGCACCGGCTTGGCCTCGGTGGTCACCGGCGCGGCCTTCCTGGTCGCGCTGTTCGCCACCCCGGTGGTGAACATGGTGCCGTCCGAGGCGGTCGCCCCGGTGCTGCTGCTGGTCGGCATGCTGATGATGATGCAGATCGTGCACATCGACTGGCAGGACTTCGAGATCGCCCTGCCGGCCTTCCTGACCATCGTCTTCATGCCGTTCGCCTACTCGATCACCACCGGTATCGGCGCGGGCTTCATCATGTACGTGGCGATGAAGGTCTTCGCCGGCAAGGCCAACCGGGTGCACCCGCTGATGTGGGTCGTCTCGGCGCTGTTCGTGGTCTACTTCACCACCGGGCTGATCAGCCAACTGATCGGCTGAGCCGAATCACGGCGCGGTCAGGGCATCCAGACCGCCACCAGATCGGGGACGGGCCGTCCAGCCTCGGCGGCCCGCTCCGACCACCCGGCGAACTGGTTGCAGAACTCCAGCACCGCCCCCACGATCGGCAGCGACTCCCGGGACAGGTCGGAGACCACCGTGCTCAGACCCTGCCGGGTGGCCTCGACGTGCCGGTTCTTGGCGTAGCCGAACCGCTGGTGCGGCAGGTTGAGCAGCGGCAGCTGCGGATTGTCCTGGAGCAACCGCTCCAGCCCGAGGCGGGCCGACAGACCCGCCCGGGCCAGGTCGAACTCGACATCCTCCATCAGCTGGGGATCGATGTCGAGGTCGACCCGTCCCCAGCTCATCTCGTCCAGCCAGGCCAGCGCGATCTGCCAGGCGTAGCCCAGCCGCTCGGGTGGCAGCGTGCGGCCGGCCAGCAGCGCCTCTCCATCTGCCGGGGTGGGACGCGCGGGTGCCTCCGGCCGGTCGATGGGGCGCTTCAGCAGCGGACCCAGGCGTCCCAACACGGTGCCCCGCTGGCGGTGCTCGTCGGCGGGGGCGGGGAAGTGCCGGGCGGTGATGTCGCGCAGCTGTCCCGCCAGGTCGGGGTCGGCGCTGAACATGTCGCGCAGCTCGGTGACCCCGATCGCAAACAGCGACAACCGTCCCATGGGTTGAGAGTAGACGACGCACTGCCCGCCCGGTGGGTTGCAGCGCAGCGCCGACGGCCTGCTGGCTAGACTGCCCTCGAAACCGCAAAGGAGGAGCGATGGCGACAGCTCGACAGCTCCTGGTCAGCGCAGTGGCCGCCATCACGTTCCTCGGCCTGGCAAGTCCGGCCGTCGCTGCCCCGGGTGATGTCATCACGGTGACCGACGGTGAGTTGACCGATTCCGGTGGGCTGGCCGCCGACCCCGACACCGGTGTCTACTGGGTGGCCGGCCCCGGCGGGACTGATGTCGCCAGGGTGTCGGCGATCAATCCCGACGGTAGCTGGGCCGGTGAGGTCTTCTTCGACGCGCCGGTCGGCAACTTCGAGTCGCTGGCCTACTTCGAGGGGCAGCTGTATGTTGGCGACATCGGCGACCCCAACCGCAACCGCGAGTGGATCACGGTGTACCGGCTGGACTACCTCGAGTACGGCGCCTCGGTGCCCTACTCGGAGTGGACGCTGTACTACCCCGACGGCCCGCACGACGCGTCCACGTTGATGATCTCCCCGCGCGGCAACATCTGGATCGTCACCAAGGACGACCCGGGCGGCTTCTACTATGCCACCGCCCCTGAGGAGTCGGGCGAGTTCGAGCTGATCCGCGAGGCGGAGGCGCCGTCCTGGGTGACTGACGGCACGTTCATCAACCCGAGCACCGCGGCGCTCCGCACCTACACCAGCCTGCTCAGCGTCGACATGCTGCTCTACTCGCCGACTGCCCAGGAGGCCACTCCGGAGCAGGGGCAGGGCGAGTCGGTCAGCCTGACCCTGAGCGGGGAAGGGCTGCTGCTGGGTTCAAGGACCGACCCCGAACTGATCGAGGTGGCGTTCCCGACCTCGTGGCAGGAACTTGACCCCGCGCCCTCGGCGCCGCCCGGACAGACCGCCGAACCGACCCCCAGCGAGACCGCCGACCCCGGCTCTGATGGCGCCATGGGAACCTCGCCGTCGTTCGGGGGTACGGTCGTAGCGCTGGGAATCGCCGGTCTGATCTCGCTGGGGGCCGCCATGCTGGTCTACTGGCGCAGCCGCCCCTGGCGACGCCCGACCAGATCCCGCCGCGCGGCCGGCTAACCGGTTACCGCTTCGGCATTCAGTTCGATGGGGATCGCCCGGGCGGCGGCCACGGCATCGGTCAGGACGGCGAGCCGGGCGTCTGGGACCGGCAGCACCGGGTGTCGTTGCGGCAACCGGGCCAACGCCTCGAGTCGGCGGTCGGCCAGCACCTCGGCCAGCCCCTGACGGTCGCCACCGGTGACCAGTGCCGACAGCGTGGGTAGCTGCGGCACGATCACCTCGAAGGCGTCGTCGGCGGCCTGCTGGTAAGCGGTGCGGGCCTGGTTCTGGCGACGCCTGGCGTAGCGCTGCTGCGACCAGCCGCCGGCCTTGGTGCGGCCCTGCACGTAGTGCCGGGAGACCCGGTGGGCCACCAGCTCGCCGCCGTCGGCGACACCCACGGCGTCCGCACCCCTTCGCACGAGCAGCAGGCCGACCGTCCGAGGACGCGTCAGGTGCGCGACAACCTCCGGGATGGTGACCGGTCCGCTGGGCAGCGGCTGCCAACGATTGACCAGCCGGGCCTGCGCGCCGTCCTCGGCATGCAGCAGCACGGCGTCCGGTTCACACTCGATGCTGACCGTGCCGTGGCGGTTGGAGAAGCGTTCCACCCAGCCGGCCAGCCGGTCCGGCGGGACGCTTGCCGTGCGGGCCACTTCGAAGCTCATCGGTGACATCGTAGGCGGTTGGCCGGTCCGTTAGGCTTCCGGTGACTGGAGGGTCCTGATGAGCGAGTTGATCGACACCACCGAGATGTACCTGCGCACCATCCTCGAACTGCACGAGGAGGGTATTGAACCGTTGCGCGCGCGGATCGTCGAGCGGCTGCACCAGTCGGGGCCGACGGTTTCGCAGACGGTCGCCAGGCTCGAGCGGGACGGTCTGCTGACCGTGCAGGGCAACCGGCGGATCGAGTTGAGCGAAAGCGGCTGGGAACGCGCGCGCAGGGTGATGCGCAAGCACCGGCTGGCCGAGCGAATGCTGTCCGACATCATCGGGATCAGCTGGACGGTCGTGCATGACGAGGCCTGCAAGCTGGAGCACGTCATCGGGGACGTGCTGGAGGAGCGGCTGACCGAGATCCTGAATGACCCGGAGGAGTCGCCCTATGGCTGCCCGATTCCGGATGGCAGTGGCGAGTTGAGGCCCGAGATCTTCCGCGAAGGCCTGGTGTCGCTGGCCGGGGTGGCGGACATCGATCCGCGGTCGTTCCGGCTGGTCCGGTTGAGCGAGTTCGTCCAGGCCGATCCGTTGGCGCTCAGCGGCCTGGACGCCATCGGGCTGCGGCCGGGGGTCACGATCGAGGCGCAGTACGTCGGGGAGGCCGTTGAGGTGTGCGGGCCGGAGGGCCGGGTGCGCATCGAGCCGAGCATCGCGGCCGGCCTGTGGGTGGTCGACGACCTGGCTGAGGACGCGAAGACCGGCGCCTGACAACGGGTAATGGCCCGTCGCGGGAGTTGATGGGCAAGAAGAAAGCGGCTGCCGCATGAAGGGCCGAAGCCGTCTACCCACCCCCAGGAGACTGATCGTCGCGCAGCAACCGCTTTCGTGAACCCAGAATATACGATCCAGCCATGAATGCAAGTGCCATCTGAGAAAACCCTCACTTGGACGCGATGGAGCCGAGAGTCTACGCTTGGCAGGGTTGTCAAAGGCCCCATAGCTCAGGGGATAGAGCAGAGGTTTCCTAAACCTTGTGTCGCAGGTTCGATTCCTGCTGGGGCCGCGCTTCCGGTTCAGGGTTCCCCACGATGCGCGGGGCTTGGCGCGCGGCATGCAGCAGCCGTCCCCTATGCTGTGGACGATTCAAGTACTGCGCCCGCTGGCGCGAACGAAAGGCGACCCACCCATGTCCAATGAGCCGTCTGGTCCGCAGCCGCGCACGCTCGACATCGCAGATCCCGGCCCACTCGGGCTGGCCTGCTTCGCACTGACCACCTTTGTGCTGTCGGTCTTCAACGCCGGCCTGCTGGATGCCCAGGCACAACCGGTGGTGCTCGGCCTGGCACTGTTCTACGGCGGCCTGGCGCAGGTCATCGCCGGGGTCCTGGAGTTCCTCAAGAAGAACCTGTTCGGGGCGACCGCGTTCACTTCCTACGGTGCCTTCTGGATGGCGTACTGGTACCTGAGCTCTCATCCCGAGGCCTTCGTCCAGGGCATTGATCCGGCGCTGCGGGCGCAAGGCGTTGGCGTCTTCCTGCTGGGCTGGACGATTTTCACTGCCTACATGCTGATCGCGGTGACGAAGGTCAACGGTGGGCTGACGTTCACCTTCTCGGTCCTGCTCGGCGCCTTCGCATGCCTGACACTTGGCGACTTCACCGGCGTCGTGCTGCTGACCCGGCTGGGCGGCTACTTCGGTCTGGCTGCGGCACTTGGCGCTTGGTACTGCTCGTTCGCCGGAGTGGTGAACTTCACCCACGGCAGGACGGTGCTGTCGGTCTTCCCGCGCCAGGCGCGGGCGGCTTGACCATAGCTTCAACCGCGGGTTCTTCGATCTCCGGCGACCAAGAACCCGGTCGTTGGCACGCGGGGTGCGCATGCGTTCCCGCGGGAACCTCCTTCGGGATCGCTGTGGTCGGAGCAGCCTACGCTTACCCCGTACAACCCGACTGGCACCCCTCCAGCATCGGGAAACCACCAGGAACGAGACCCAGTGCGGATCACGCCATGACGATCATCCCGAACCGGTGCGAGCGGCCAGTTGAGCAGCCCCAAGCGCGGGGTCGGCCAGCCCAACCGGTCGGCCGTGCGGGCGTAACGCGGGGCGATGCGCAATGACGCCAGCGGACGCCGCAGACTTGCTGGCGAACCTGGTCGGCCGGGCGCTGACCGGAGAGGCCCTCCAGTTGCCGGAGGCCAGTACCGCTCAGGCGCTGGCCAGGAGTCTGGAGGATTCTGGTTGGGACGCGGCCCGGCTGATGGAGTTGCGTCAGGCCCGACACGCGGCAGCGGAGCCGTGGCCGTTCGTCCTCACCGCGGCCGACCGCGGACCTGTCGGGCCCGCCCAATTGCACGCCGCGGTCTCGGCCGTACTTGCGGAGCTGGGCATCTCGCCACGATCCCGGGTGCGTGACCGGGACGCGCCGCTCAGTGCGCGGGATCAGGCCCTGCTGGCGGAGCGGCCGCCCCATCACGGCAGCGTCGGTTAGCCCGGCTCAGGCCCTGGAACAGATCGCGTCGGGCCTGTGAGCGGCCCCTTGCCCCTAGCCAAGGACGATCGCCATCCGCATCTGGGTGGACGCCGCAGCCAGCGTCGCCGCGGTCTGCGCGTCGGCGGCCACCACCACCAACGCACCGGAGTCGCCGCCACCCAGACCGCCGCTGTCAGCCGCAGCCGGCAGGGCGGCCACCCGCACACCAGCGGCCAGGTCGACTGCCCCGCCATCCACGGTCGCGCCGACGACGCTGATGCGGTCACCCACCTGGAGCAGGGCGGCGGTGGTTGCGTCCGGCACCCGGAAGGGGACCAGGCGTTCGTCCTGGCCGGCGACGTCCTCGCGCCCGGACAGCGTGCTGGCCGTGGTCACCACGCTGCCGGTGGTCAACGCCGCCGTCAGCGTGCGCCCGACAACCTGGGCCGGATCGGCCAGCGCTCCTTCGGGTACCAGGTCAACGGGCATGTCGACCAGTCGCAGGTCGTCCGCGGCGACGAGGCTGCCGGACGACAGTGTTCGAGCAGCAACCAGGGCGGAGGCGGTTTCTGGTTGGGGTGGGGCAAGGGCCGACAGTGCGGCAAACAGGCAGACCACGGCGGCCACCGCGCCGAACGCGCGGCGGTGCCAACGGATGGTTCTGCTCAGGCGGGTGAGCAGTTCGGCAGGATTCACGCACTGATGGTTGTCGGTTTGCTGCCGCGGCGTTCAGTTATCCACAGCGGACGCAGGTCACGGCGCGCTCGGCGGATCAGGCGGCCGCGGCGTCCTTGCTCTTGGCGCCGGCGGGCTGGTCGCCGGACTTCTCGGCGGGGGCGGCCTTGCTGTCACCCGACGAGGCGGCGGGGCTGCTGGTGGCGGGTTTGCTGGCCGAGCTCGACTTGCGCGAGTCGGTGGCGTAGAAGCCGGAGCCCTTGAACACGATGCCCACCGGGGCGAAGACCTTCCGCAGCGAACCGCCACAGTCTGGGCAGTCGGTCAGCGGGTCGTCGGTGAACTTCTGGAAGGCCTCCAACTCGTTGGTGCAGGCCTGGCAGCGGTACTGATACGTGGGCATCGCTCTGCTTCCTTCAAACTTCGCGGCGCCCGAGGCTGGCACTCGGGGCTCTCGACTGCCAAGCATAACGCCTTTGGTGCGGCAGGTCATTCCTCCGGGCACCTGTTGCCATCACTCGATGGGCGGCTGCGGCGGCAAGGTGGTCCGGATCGTCCGGCTGGGGGTCACCAGCCAGTCCACGGGCTCGTCGTGGGGCAGCTGCGGATGGTTGCGCACCTCATCGTCGTTGAGCAGCACGACCACCGGCACCTCCGGTCGGCGGTACGGCAGGGCGCGGTCGAACCAGCCGCCGCCGGTGCCGATCCGGCTGCCGTCCTCGCCGGCACTGAGCGCCGATGCGATGACCAGGTCGGCCCTGGCGAGCGCCTCGGCGCCGATCCCCGGTCCGGTCGGCTCCGGAATGCCGAACGGGCCTTCAGCAAGGTCTTTCGGCCCGGTGAACCAGGCCCAGTCGGGGGTCAGCCGGGGCGTACCGTCGTCCGCGCCGCTGACCTTGGGAACCAGCACGCGGCGACGCTTCACCAGCCGGGTGACCAGGCTGAGGGTGCCCGGTTCGGCCTCCCGGGACAGGTAGCAGGCCACCACCCGGCCCTCCGGAACCAGGTCGTTCACCAGCTCGACAACCCGGGCGTCGCGGGCCTCGTCGTCCGCCCGCCGCTGGGCCTCGTCGCGGGCCAGGCGCGTCCGGTTGATCTCGGCCCGGATCTCGTAGCGCGCTGCTGGGTCTGCTGGGTCATGTCGGGCCATGCCCCTATGGTAGGAGCCATGCGCTTGTTCACTCGCCGCGCTCCAGCTCCCGAATCGGTCGAAGAACCGCCGCAGGTCGTGGAGCCGGAACTCACCCTCCCTGACCCGCCGCCCGTAGATGATCGCGGCCGCCGCACCGTCGCAGCGCAGCGCGAATACCTGTTGTCCCTTGTGGAACCGCTGCCTGCGTTCGGCATGTACCTGCTGGACGCGTGGGGGACCGCTGTCTGCGAAGACATCGTCGCCGACACCCACGCGCCCGCCGAAGACCTGGTGGCCGTCAACGGCTTCGCCGTCCGCGCCCAGGACCTGACCGGCCTGGAGGCGGACGCCACCGCAACGCTGCGGCTGCGCGACGACTACAAGGTCTCCAAGGTCGGTTCCGCGGTTCGGGTGCGCGCCGGCCAGTTGCTGCCCGAGGGCGCCGACGCGGTCATCCCGGCTGATCAGGCCCGCCTCGACGGCAACGTGCTCACGGTGCACGGCCGGGTCAGCCGCGGCAGCCACGTGCGCTGGATCGGCTCCGACGTCCGCATCGGGGTGCCGATCATGCGGTCCGGTGAACGCCTGGATGCCCGGCGCAGCGCCATGCTGGCGATGGCCGGCATCGACCGGGTGCTCGCCCGGCCGCGTCCCCGCGTGGTGGTGCTGAGCGTCGCCGACCAGGCATCCGACCCCTCCGACGTCGAGTCACACCTGATCGCTGCCGCCGCCCGGGCGGACGGCGCGCAGGTCTGGCGGGTGGGGCTGCCAGTGTCGTCCGACCGCGAACTGCGCGACGCGATCAGCGACCAGTTGATCCGGGCCGACATCGTGGTGGTGTCCGGCACGCTCGCCCCCGACGGCCAACTGGTCCGGGTGGTGCGACAGCTCGGGGACATCGACCTGACCGACATCGCGTTGGAGCCGAGTGGGGGTGTCGGGTTCTCGCTGGTCGGTGAGGACCAGGTACCGATGGTGATGCTCCCGGACGATCCGGTCGAGGCGTACGTCGGTTACCAGTTCTTCATCCGGCCGCTGGTCCGCCGGCTGGCCGGCGCGCCGGTGGTGAACAGCGAGCAGGTCAATTGCCTGGCCGGCGCCGACCTGCCCGGCGGCCTCGACGTGGTGCAGGTACGGTTCGGCACCATCCGTGAACAGCAGGGCGAACGAGTGGTCGTCCCGCTGGGCAACCCCAGCCATCCCAGGCTCGCTGACCTGGTCGGCGCTGACGCGATGATCGTGCTGGACGAGGAGTCCGCGTCGGTTCAGCTGGGCGATCGGGTGGGCTGCTGGCTGCTGGACGACTGAGATGTCCGGCGCGGCCGGGGGATTGCGGCTGCCGGAGGGCGTGGTGTTCCCGGCGCAGCACGGTTGGCCGGTCACCTTGCGCTATCAGGCGGTGGTCCTGCGTCCGATCAACCGCCGCGAGGAGGCGGCGTGGGAGGCACTGCGGGCAGCCAACTACCAGTGGACGCACGAGTGGGACGCCACGATGCCGCCGGAGGCGACCAGCCGGGCACTGGCATTCCCCGGCTGGCTGCGTTGGACCGAGAAGCAGGCCAAGCTGAACAAGGTGCTGCCGTTCGGCCTGGCCCATGACCCGTACTGGCCGAAAGTCACCCGGCTGGCCGAGCAGAGCAGGCTGATCGGGCAGGTCTCGGTGTCGAACATCTCCGAGGGCTCGGCGAGGTCGGCGTCGGTGGGTTACTGGATCGACCAACGGTATGCCGGACGCGGTATCGTGCCCACCGCCGTCGCGCTGGCCTGCGATTACTGCTGGCAGGTGATGAAGCTGCACCGCATCGAGATCTGCATCCGGCCCGAGAACGAACGCAGCCTGCGGGTGGTGCAGAAGCTCGGGTTCCGGGAGGAAGGGATGCGGCCGCGCTATCTGCACATCAACGGCGACTGGCGCGACCACCGGGTCTTCGCGCTGAACGCCGAAGAAGTGCCGGAAGGGCTGCTGTGCCGCTACCTGGCCGGTCGGTCCTGACGGCGCGCCGACCCGGCGCGCCTGGCACCGTGTTGATCAATCGGCCCGTAGGTTTGACGCGTGCTGGCTGGGGTGATTTTCGGAATTATCGCGATCGCGTGGATCGCCTATTTGGTGCCCTATTTCCTGGCCCGCAGGGCGCAGGATTCGACCATCGACGACGCAGTCATCGACCAGTTCGCCGAATCGATGCACCTGGTTCGGCGCAGCGGCGAATCCACTCCGGGGTTCCTTGTTGATTCCGGCGCGGAGGTTTCGACACCGCACACCCGCCGTGCCGCCCGGTACAACCTGCGGCGGGCATCCCGAATCGCGTTGCGGCGACGCCGCCGGGGCCTGCTGGTGAACCTGCTGTTGGTCGCGGTGGGGGTGGCAGTGCCGTTCTTCCTGCCGATCTCGCACTGGTGGACGGCGGCGCCGGTTGGGCTGCTGGTCGGCTGGCTGGTGTTGAGCCGGGTCAGCGTCCACACCGTGAACCGGATGCTGGCCGCGGACCGGGCGCAGGCGACCTTCGGCGACGAAGAGCCCACGATCGTCATCGCCGAGGCCATCGACGAGGACACGGTGAGCGTGGTGCCCGAGACCGAGCGCTCGGTGGAGATCGCCGGACCGGCCCACGGCAGCCTGGGGTCGCTGTGGGACCCGATCCCGGTCACGCCGACCACCTACGTGTCACGGCCGCTGCTGCCCCGCTCGGTGCGCACCATCGACCTGTCGGCGCCGGTTTCGTCCAGCGAGCTGCGACTCCCGGTCACCGCCGAGCGTCCGGTCGAGCAGGCCACCAGGGACGCCGAACTGCCGCCTGCGGTAGGTGCGTGACCGGGTGTTGCTGCCGGGGAACTGATTCATGTTGCCTCATGTCAAGATGCCCGCTTGGGTGGGGTCGTTGCCTCGTGGTTGGGTGCCCGCTTGGGTGTGCGGGGCATCTTGGTTTTGTTGAGGTAGACGTGGTTTCGTTTGGCTCGGGTTTG
>NZ_JBASCI010000085.1:0-13083 GCF_049651565.1 Brooklawnia sp. | reverse complement strand
CCGGTGGCCCGGGTGGCCCAGGCGGCCGTGGTCGTGGTGGCCGTGGCGGCACCCAGGGTGCCTTCGGGCGCGCCGGCACCAGCCGTCGTGGCCGCAAGTCGCGCAAGCAGCGTCGCCAGGAATTCGACGAGATGCAGGCGCCCACCATTGGTGGTGTCCGCATCAAGCAGGGCGACGGGCAGACCATCCGGCTGCGCCGGGGGGCGTCGCTGACCGATCTCGCCGAGAAGATCAACGCCGAGCCGGCGCAGTTGGTGCAGGTGCTGTTCAACCTGGGCGAGATGATCACCGCCACCCAGTCGGTGCCCGATGAGACCCTCGAGATCCTCGGCAACGAGTTGAACTATCGCATCCAGGTGGTCAGCCCGGAGGACGAGGACCGCGAGCTGTTGGAGAAGTTCGACCTGGAGTTCGGTGAGGACGTCGGCGGCGAGGAGGACCTGGAGTCCCGTCCGCCGGTGGTCACCGTCATGGGCCACGTCGACCACGGCAAGACCAAGCTGCTGGACGCGCTGCGGCACACCAACGTACAGGCCAAGGAAGCCGGTGGCATCACCCAGTCGATCGGCGCCTATCAGATCGCGACCGAGGTGGACGGCGAGGAGCGTGACATCACCTTCATCGACACCCCGGGTCACGAGGCGTTCACCGCCATGCGTGCCCGTGGCGCCAAGTCGACCGACATCGCGGTGCTCGTGGTGGCGGCCGACGACGGTGTGATGCCGCAGACGGTCGAGGCGTTGAACCACGCCAAGGCGGCCGATGTGCCGATCGTGGTCGCGGTGAACAAGGTCGACAAGCCCGACTCCGACCCGGCGAAGGTGCGTGGCCAGCTGATGGAGTTCGGCCTGACCCCCGAGGAGTACGGCGGCGATACCATGTTCGTCGACGTCTCGGCGGTAACCCGGCAGGGTCTGGATGACCTGCTGGAGGCGATCATCCTGACCGCGGACGCTGCGCTCGACCTGCGCGCCAACCCGACGATGGACGCCCAGGGCGTTGCCATCGAGGCGCACCTCGACCAGGGCCGCGGCCCGGTTGCCACCGTGCTGATCCAGCGCGGCACGCTGCGCCGGGGCGACTCGATCGTCGCCGGTTCGGCGCACGGCCGGGTGCGGGCGATGATCAACGACATCGGTGAGACCATCGACGAGGCGCCGCCGTCCATGCCGGTGCAGGTGCTCGGACTGACCAGCGTGCCGGGCGCCGGCGACAGCTTCCTGGTCGTCGAGGACGACCGGGTGGCCCGTCAGGTGGCCGCGAAGCGGGACGCCATGCGGCGTGCCGCGCAGCAGGCCGCGTCCTCGCGTCGCAAGACCCTCGAGGAGCTGTTCGAGCAGCTGCAGAAGGGCGAGACCAGCGAGCTGACCCTGATCCTGAAGGGTGACGGTGCCGGTTCGGTCGAGGCCCTCGAGGATGCCCTGGCGAAGATCGAGGTCAGCGACGAGGTCAGCCTGCGCGTCATCGACCGCGGCGTCGGTGCCATCACCGAGGCCAACGTCTCGTTGGCTGCGGCGTCCACACCGCACGCGGTGATCGTCGGCTTCAACGTCCGCCCGACCGTCCAGGCCGCCCGGATGGCCGACCAGGAAGGCGTGGACATCCGGTACTACTCGGTCATCTACGACGCGATCGACGAGATCGAGGCCGCGCTCAAGGGCATGCTCAAGCCGATCTACGAGGAGAGGACGCAAGGTACCGCGGAGATCCGCGAGATCTTCCGCAGCTCCAAGTTCGGCAACATCGCCGGTTGCATGGTCACCGACGGCCACATCCGCCGCAACGCGAAGGCTCGCCTGCTGCGCGACGGCGTCGTGGTCGCCGAGACCTCGATCGCCTCGTTGCGGCGCGAGAAGGATGACGTCACCGAGGTCCGCGAGGGCTTCGAGTGCGGCATGACGTTGGCCAACTACAACGACATCCAGATCGGTGACGTGATCGAGACCTACGAAATGGTCGAGAAGGCCCGCGACTGATCGCCTGATCGGTCGCAACCCCACCTCGACAAGCGGGCGGAGTGCCATCGTGGTGCTCCGCCCGCACCGAAAACCAGGGAGAACCCATGAGCAGTCCACGCATCGCCAAGCTCGAGGACCAGATCCGCAAGATCGTGGCGCAGATGCTGGAGCGTCGCGTCAAGGACCCGCGGCTCGGCTTCGTGACGATCACCGACGTACGACTAACCGGTGACGGCCGCGAGGCGACGATCTTCTACACCGACCTCGGCCGTTCGCTGGACGGCCGCGAGGCCGACGCCGAGGGTGGGGTGACCGACACCGCGGCCGCGCTCGAATCCGCCAAGGGCCTGCTGCGCAGCACCATCGGCCAGCGGCTGGGGTTGAAGTTCACCCCGTCGCTGACGTTCATGCTGGACGCCACCGAGAAGGCGGCGGCCGACATGGAGGAACTGCTGGCCCGCGTTCAGTCCGAGGACGCCGAGCTGGCCAGCCGCCGGGCCGGCGCCCAGTTCGCCGGTGAGCCCGACCCCTACCGCAAACCGGTTGACGACGACGAGCAGCAGTGAGCGCCGGGTGGACCGACCCGGGTTGGTGGTCATCGACAAGCCGGCCGGCCTGACCTCCCACCAGGTGGTGGCCCGGGTCCGCCGGGTCTTCCAGACCCGCAAGGTGGGCCACGCCGGCACCCTGGACCCGATGGCGACCGGGGTCCTGATCATCGGGCTGAACCGTGCCACCCGGCTGCTCGGCCACCTCGCCCTGCACGACAAGTCCTACCGGGCAACCATCCGGCTGGGAGCAGCTACCAGCACCGACGACGCCGAGGGGCAGCTTGTCGGCGGCGCTGACGCGTCCGGCCTGGACCGATCACAGGTGGAGGTGGCGATGTCGTCGCTGCGAGGTGCGATCATGCAGCGACCCAGTTCGGTCTCGGCGATCAAGGTCGACGGTAAGCGCGCCTACGCCCTGACCCGAGCCGGGCAGGACGTGCAGCTGCCCGAGCGTTCGGTGACGGTCAGCCGGTTCCACCTGACCGACCTGGCACCGGCGGGCCCGCACCTCGACGCCCAGGTCGAGGTGGAGTGCTCGTCGGGCACCTACGTCCGGGCGCTGGCCCGCGACCTCGGTGCAGCCCTCGGGGTGGGCGGACACCTGACGATGCTGCGGCGCACCCGCATCGGCCAGTACACCCTGGCCGACGCGCTGGAGCTCCACGCGCTGACCGCAGCCACCCCGCTGATGACGATGGCCGCGGCGGCAGCCCGAAGCTTCCCCTGCATCCAGGTGGACGTCGACGCCGCGCGCGACGTCTCGCACGGCCGACCGCTGCCGGTTCCGGTACCGGCCGGAATCACCGGCGTGATCGGCCCGGCCGGTGACCTGCTGGCTCTGTACCGGCCGGATCAGGACGGCTCCCGGCCGATCGCCGTGTTCTGCTGAACAGCCCTGCCACGCTGGCAGCGAGACCAGGTCTACGCTTGGCCGATGGACCCCTCACAGTTGACCTACTCGGTGTCCGGCCGGATCGCCCACGTGACCCTGAACAACCCTGATCGGTTCAACGCGATCGGCCCGGTGATGGCAACCGAACTGGTACAGGCGCTGCAGGCCGCCGGCGCCGACGACGAGGTTCGGGTCATCCTGTTGAGTGGTGCCGGCCGGGCATTCTGCGCCGGCGGTGACCTGGCAGAGCTGGCAGCCGGACTGGGCCGCGGCGACCCGGGAATGGCCGGGTTCGTCGACACGCTGGGACGCATCGCGATGCTGATCCGCACCACCGCCAAACCGGTGGTGGCCTCGGTGCACCGATCGGCGGCCGGCGCCGGACTGGGACTGGCGTTGTTGTCCGACTTCTGTGTCGCCTCCGAGGACACCAGGTTCATGACCGCGTTCGCCAAGGTCGGACTGGCCTGCGACACCGGGGTCGGCTTCGTGCTGGCCCGGACGCTCGGTCACGTCCGTGCCACCGAGCTGTTCGCCACCGGCCGGGAGTTGACCGCCATCGACGCCCACCGGCTGGGGCTGATCACCGCGGTGGTGCCGGGCGACGACCTCAGCCAGGCCACGGTGGACCTGATCGGCGTCCTGTTGACGGGTTCGCAGGCCGCGTTCGCCGCCTTCAAGCAGCAGATCTGGCAGGCCCAGTTCGCCGGCTTCGAGCAGCACCTCGCCCAGGAGGTGGCGCTGCAGCGGGCCTGCGCGGCCGGCCCAGACTTCGCCGAAGGCCTGGCGGCGTTCGGCGAGCGGCGGCCGCCTGAGTTCGGCTGACCGCCCGCCGCTGGTCAGCAGGCGACCGGGAAGCACCTCGGCGGCGGTGGCCGGCGGCCCGAAGTTGTTCAACGGGCGGATGTTGCGGCACATACCCCAAGGGTACGTAGCCGCACCGGTCAGGACAGCAGACCGAAGTAGGCCGCGACCCCGTCCAGGGTCATCTGGGTTGCGACGATGACCAGCACCATCCCCATCAGCCGTTCGATCGCCACCAGGGTCTTCTCACCCAGCACCCGGTGCAGGCCCTGGCTGAAGTACAGCACCACCGCGCTCACCAGCCACGCCAGCACCAGCGCGATCAGGTAGTAGGGCAGCGAATCGGGGTCACCGGAGACCAGCACGATCTCCATCGCGATCAACGACGGACCGGCCAGGTACGGCACCGCGAGCGGGACGATGAACGGCTCGTCGACCGGGACGGCCTCGCGCAGCGTCCTCTCCGGCGTCGGGAAGATCATTCGCAGCGCGATCAGCATCAGGATCACCCCACCGGCGACGGTCAGTGCCGGCGAACCGACGTGGAACAGGTCCATGATCCAGTTGCCCGCGAACAGGAAGAGCAGCATCACCGCCAACGCGATGAACAGCTCACGAACCACGACCAGCCGCCGACGATGGGCCTCGGTGTGCCGAAGCGCCGCCAGGAAAAGCGGCACGTTGCCCAACGGGTCCATGATCAGCACGAAGATCACCGCAGTCGACGCGATCGTTTCCACGCCTGCCAAGGTAGCCCAGCAGCCCCACATCCGGCAGCCGGCATCGAGTGGGGCGATGCCACCGGTCGCGGTTATGCTGGTGCGCGGTCGGGGTTCACCCCAGCAACGGCAGGAGCAGGTATGACACGCAGTGTGGTGGCCATCGGCAACTTCGATGGGGTGCACGCCGGGCACCAGAAGCTGCTTGCCACCGCGGTCGAGCGGGCCGCCGAGCTGGGGGCCGACGGCCGGCCACTGCCGGTCATCGTGGTCACCTTCTGGCCGCACCCGATGAGCGTCGTCGCCCCACCCGACCGGATGCCCCAGTTGCTCACCACGCTGGCCGATCGGATCGACCTGCTTCGCCGCTACGGCGCCGACCAGGTTCGCGTTGTGCAGTTCACCAGGGAGGTGGCCGGCTGGTCGCCCGAGCAGTTCATCGAGACCATTCTGGGTCCGCTGGAACCGGCGCTGGTGGTGGTCGGACGGAACTTCACCTTCGGCCACCGCGCCAGCGGTACTCCGCAGACCATGCGGCAGGTAGGTGAGGGCCGGTTCGCGGTCGAGGTGCTGGACCTGGCCAGCGTCGACTCCGAGCAGACCTGTTCCACTCTGGTGCGCAACGCTCTGAAGAAGGGTGACGTGGCCACCGCCGCCAGGCACCTGGGCCGCCCGTTCCGGGTCCGTGGCGTGGTGATCATGGGCGACCAGCGCGGGCGCAAGCTCGGCTACCCGACCGCCAACATGCCGGTCGCCGCCGAGATGGCGGTACCGGCCGACGGGGTTTACGCCGGCTGGTTGCGTCGCCTCGACGAGCCGGACGCGCCCCGGCTGCCGGCCGCGATCAGCGTCGGCACCAATCCGACGTTCGACGGCATCGAGCGACGCGTCGAGTCCTACGTCCTGGACCGAACCGACCTCGACCTGTACGGCGTCGAGGTGGCTGTCGAGTTCGTCCATCACCTGCGCGGTCAGGTCAGGTTCGCCTCGGTTGACGAACTGGTGGCCCAGATGGCCACCGACGTGGCGAATACCCGCCGGCTGCTGGCAGGGAACTGACGCCCTACCCGGCGGGTCGGTAAACCCCGGCCGCTGCAGCGGGTTCGCCTCCCGGATGACCGCCGTGCTAGTCTGCCAAGGTTGCCGTTGGATCGGCCGCGGCCCGGTAAGAGCTCCCACCGCAATCCCGCACCGGGGGCGCCGCGCAACAAGTCTGGAAAGGTCGGCACGTCATGGACGCTGAAACCAAGAAGAAGATCATCGAAGAGTACGCCATCCATCCTGGCGACACCGGCTCCCCGGACGTCCAGATCGCGCTGCTCACCAAGCGAATCTCGCACCTCACCGAGCACCTGAAGGTGCACAAGGGCGATCACCACAGCCGCCGCGGCTTGATGCTGCTGGTCGGCCAGCGTCGCCGGCTGCTCAACTACGTGGCCAAGGAAGACATCCAGCACTACCGCAAGTTGATCGAGCGGCTGGGTCTGCGTCGATGATCGACGGAGCAATCGGTGGGGGAGCGGCCGGTGGGCTGCTCCCTCATTTGGTACCCAGCGAGGTACCGCCGGGAACCGCGCGAGATTGTGCATCGCCTGGCCAATCCCGGCATGATGGAACGAGTTACAAGTCAACAAATGCCCCAAAGTGGGGCCAACCTGGCGCGAGGACGATCGATGGTTGTTGGTCCTCGGTAGTGGTCAGCGGGCGGACGCAAGCCGCCTCCCGCTCACCTCGATCGAAGACCGGCAGTCCGGGCCAGACTCCTCCTGCGCCAGCCCGGGACGCTGAACGTCTGGCGTCCACAGCCGCGGACGCAGCGTCCGCATGCAGAGAGGACAATTCAATGGAGGGTGAGAACCTCAAGTTCACCGAGGCCATCATCGACAACGGCAGCTACGGCAAGCATGTCGTGCGTTTCGAGGCCGGTGTGTTGGCCCAGCAGGCCGACGGCTCGGCGGCGGTCTACCTGGACGGCGACACCATGTTGCTGTCGGCGACCACTGCGCAGAAGAGCCCACGGGAGTCGATCGACTTCTTCCCGCTTACCGTCGACGTGGAGGAGAAGATGTACGCCGTCGGGCGTATTCCCGGCTCGTTCTTCCGCCGCGAGGGGCGCCCCAGCGAGAACGCAATCCTGGCCTGCCGACTGATCGACCGGCCGCTGCGCCCCGCCTTCATCAAGGGGCTGCGCAACGAGGTGCAGGTCGTGGTCACGGTGCTGGCGCTGAACCCGCAGGTCGAGTACGACGTGGTGGCCATCAACGCGGCCTCGATGTCGACTCAGATCGCTGGGCTGCCATTCCACGGGCCGATCGGCGGTGTCCGCATCGCGCTGCTGGACGACCAGTGGGTCTGCTTCCCGACCGTGGAACAGGAGGCCGCATCGGTCTTCTCCATGGTGGTCGCCGGGCGGGTGCTGGCCGGCGGGGACGTCGCGATCATGATGGTCGAGGCCGGCGGCACCGAGGCCACCTGGGACCTGGTCCGGGCGGGCCGGACCGCCCCCACTGAAGAGGTCGTGGCGGGCGGGATCGAGGCGGCCAAGCCGTTCATCAAGGTGCTGTGCGACGCCCAGGTCGAGCTCGCCCAGCAGATCAGCAAGGAGCCCTACCCGTACCCGGTCTTCACCGAGTACGAGGACGACGTCTACGACCAGGTGTCGGTGCTCGCCAAGGATGAGCTCGACCGCATCATGCAGATCGCCGACAAGGGCGAGCGGGTGTCGTCGGAGAAGGAACTGCGGGCCCGGGTCTTCGACCAGTTGGCCCAGGCCTTCGAGGGCCGGGAGGGCGAGATCGCCGGGGCGTTCAAGGCCCTGCAGAAGAAGATCGTCCGCGGCCGGGTGCTGCGCGAGGGGATTCGTATCGACGGCCGCGGCCCGAAGGACATCCGTCCGTTGTCGTCGCAGGTCGGCATCATCCCGCGGGTGCACGGTTCGTCGCTGTTCCAGCGCGGTGAGACCCAGGTGCTGGGCGTCACCACCCTCAACATGCTGGACATGGAGCAGAAGCTCGACACCCTCAGCTGGGTCACCTCGAAGCGCTACATGCACCAGTATGACATGCCGCCGTACTCCACCGGTGAGACCGGCCGGGTCGGCTCCCCCAAGCGTCGCGAGGTCGGCCACGGTGCGCTCGCCGAGCGCGCCATCATCCCGGTGCTGCCCGGACGCGAGGAGTTCCCGTACGCGATCCGTCAGGTCTCCGAGGCCATCGGCTCGAACGGTTCCACCTCGATGGGTTCGGTGTGTGCGTCCAGCCTCGGCCTGCTGAACGCCGGCGTCCCGCTGCGGGCCCAGGTGGCCGGCATCGCGATGGGCCTGATGAGCGAGGCCGACGAGGAAGGTGAGACCCGTTACCTGGCGCTGACCGACATCCTGGGTGCCGAGGACGCGCTGGGCGACATGGACTTCAAGGTCGCCGGCACCGCCGACTTCATCACCGCCCTGCAGCTGGACACCAAGCTGGACGGCATCCCGTCCGACGTGCTGGCGTCCGCGCTGCTGCAGGCACGGGACGCCCGCCACACCATCCTGGCGGTCATGAACGAGGCGATCGACACCCCCGACGAGATGAACCAGTTCGCCCCGCGGATCATCACCCTGCACATCCCGGTCGACAAGATCGGCGAGGTGATCGGTCCCAAGGGCAAGGTGATCAACCAGATCCAGGACGACAGCGGCGCCAACATCTCCATCGAGGAGGACGGCACCATCTTCGTCGGGGCCAGCAGCGGAGAGGCCGCCGAGGCCGCCCGGCAGATGATCAACGCCATCGCCAACCCGACCATGCCTGAGAAGGGCGAGCGCTACCTGGGCACGGTGGTCAAGCTCACCACCTTCGGCGCGTTCGTCTCGCTGCTGCCCGGCAAGGACGGCCTGCTGCACATCTCCAAGATGCGTCAGCTCAACAATGGCCAGCGGGTGGAGAACGTCGAGGACGTGGTCAGCGTCGGCCAGAAGCTGCAGGTGGAGATCAGCGACATCGACGACCGCGGCAAGCTGTCCCTGATCCCGGTGACCGAGGACAAGGACGAGGACAAGACGCAGGCCTGATAGGCAACCTGTCGGAGCGGCTCGTGGGCGATCGCCTGCGGGCCGCTTTGACGTCTGCGTCCGGCCTGCGCCCACTAATGTTGGACCGACAGGACATACGGAGAGGTTGTGGCGATGATCAGGGTGGCGGTCTTCGGGTCGAACGGACGGATGGGGCAGGAGATCTGCCAGGCAGTTCAGCAGGCCGACGATCTCGAACTGGTCGCCGCCGTCGACGCCGGTGATGACCGCAGCCAGGTCGAACGGGCCGAGGTGGTCATCGACTTCACCCATCCCGATGCGGTGATGGACAACATAGCGTGGTGCGTCGAGCACGGTGTCCACGCCGTGGTCGGCACCACCGGCTTCACCCCGGCCAAGTACAACCTGGTCAGATCCTGGTTGAGGGCCCGGCCGGGGGTCAACGTGGTGATCGCCCCGAACTTCTCTATCGCCGCGGTGCTGATGGTGCACTTCGCGACCAAGGCGGCACCGTTCTTCGCGTCGGCCGAGGTCATCGAACTGCACCACCCCGGCAAGGTGGACGCCCCATCCGGCACCGCGGCCACCACCGCCCGTGCCATCGCCGCCGCCCGGTCGGAGGCCGACTGCCCGCCGATGCCGGACGCCACCCTGCACGAGCAGGACGGCGCCCGCGGCTCGGTCATCGACGGGGTGCACGTCCACTCGGTGCGGCTGCAGGGACTGTTCGCCCACCAGGAGGTGGTGCTCGGCAACCCGGGTGAGATGCTCACCATCCGGGACGACTCGTTCCACCGCAGCAGCTACCTGCCCGGCATCCTGACCGCCGTCCGCGCGGTGCCGCACCGAGCCGGCCTGACCATTGGCATCAACGAGCTGCTGGGGATCTGACGGTGCGGTCGTTCGGGCGGGTGCTGGGAGTTGTCCTCCTGCTGGTGGGACTGGTCGCCGCCCTGGTGGTGGTCGACCACCTGGTGCGCCGGCGCGTCGAGCAACGGGTCAGCGAAACCGTGGCAGCTCAGTTCGGTGGCGAGGTAACCACCGAGCTGGGTGGCTGGCCGTTCCTCGCCAGCCAGCTAACCGGTCGGGTTGAGGACGCCCGGATCACCATCGACCGGGTGACCGTGCCCGTTCAGGACCGCTTCGCCACCATTGAGCACATCGATCTGACCGCGGTCGGGCTGGCCCCGATCGATGACTTCGACCAGACCCGGGCCGAGCGCCTGGACGCCCGCGCCCTGATGACGTGGGGCGAGCTGTCCACCCTGCTGGGGTTCCCGATCAGCCATGTCGAAGGCGACCGGATCTCCGCCCGGACCTCGGTGGAGGCGCTGGGTGTGGTAGCGGTGGCCGAGCTCCAGGCCGATCTGGGCGTGCAGCCCGATGGCCGGCTGGTCCTCAGCAACGCCACCGCGTCCGCGGCCGGCGCCCGACTGCCGCAACAGGTCGTCCAACCGGCCGTCGAGCTGCTCGCCCCGACGATGCAGCTGCCGCAGTTCGAGGGGTTGTCCTACCAGGGCCTGGAGCTGGACTCGAGCGGCATCGCCGCGCTGTTGAACGGTGCCGACGTCCAACTCAGCGCCATCGCCTGAGAACCTGCCGGCCACCGTCCAGGTGGCGGCTCACATCAGCGAGGTGTGCAGCCTCACCTGCTTGATGCGCAGGTGCCCGTCGTCGACACCGACTTCCTGGTGGGCACCATCCGGGTCCCAACCCGATTCCGCCAGCATCGTCCGGGTCGGGTCGTCGTCGGCCAGCACCCACCAGGTGGCGCGGGTGAACCCGTCGGCCCGCAGCGTGTCGGCGACCGCGTGCATCAGCCGGTCCTCGTGGCCCAGGCCCCACAGGTGGGGCAGGACGCAGAATTCCGCGACCAGCGCATCGCTGAACTCGGCGTCCGGGTCGTCGCTCGGTCCGACGGCCGCGAACCCCACCACCTGCTCCTGGCGATCCAGCGCCACCAGCACCCGGTAGGTGGCCAGCGGTGGCCGGGTGATCGCCTGCGACCAGGCCTGCGCCATCTCGGTGGCGTCCAGTTCGTCGCCGAGGACGGCAAGATTCGGGCGGCTGACCAGCCAGGCCCGCTGCACCCGGGCGATCGCCAGGGCCTCGGCGGGCATGGCCAACCGGACGCTCTCGGGGCGCTGACCTGCACCGCTCGGTTCGACACTCACCCCGACATCCTATGCGGCTGCCAGGCCCTCGCTGCTTCACGCCCGGGAGGCGAAGGCGGCCATCGCGGCGGCCCCGCTACAGTTGTCTCGTTATGAGCGCACTCCAGACCCCGCCCAGGCTCCGGCCCCGCACCCTGCGGATCATCCCGCTCGGCGGGCTCGGCGATATCGGCCGCAACATGACGGCCTTCGAGATCAACGGCAAGATCCTGCTGGTCGACTGTGGGGTGCTGTTCCCTCAGGACGACCAGCCCGGCGTCGACCTGATCCTGCCCGGGCTCGACCAGCTCGATGACCGCCTCGACGACGTGGTCGGGCTGGTGTTGACCCACGGCCACGAGGACCACATCGGGGCGGTGCCGTACCTGCTGCGCCGCCGCCGCGACATTCCGCTGTACGGCAGCAAGCTGACGCTGGCGTTCGTCGACGGCAAGCTGCGCGAGCACCGGCTCCGCGACACCGCCATGTACCACGAGGTGGCCGAGGGCGACACCGTGGCCCTGGACGAGTTCGAGTTGGAGTTCTTCGCCGTCAACCACTCGATCCCGGACGCGCTGGCGGTGGCGATCAAGACCGCCGCCGGCACGGTGCTGCACACCGGTGACTTCAAGATGGACCAGCTGCCGCTGGATGGCCGGATCACCGACCTGCGGGGCTTTGCCCGGCTGTCCCTGACCGGTGTCGACCTGCTGATGGCTGACTCCACCAACGCCGAGGTGCCCGGTTTCACCGCCCCCGAGAAGGACGTCGAGCCTGCCCTGGAGCGGGTCTTCGCCACCTCGAAGCAGAAGCTGGTGGTCGCCTGCTTCGCGTCCCATGTGCACCGGGTGCAGCAGGTGATGGACCTGGCCGTCGCCTACCGCCGCAAGGTGGTCTACGTCGGACGCTCGATGGTGCGCAACATGACCACGGCCCAGGAGCTGGGCTTCCTGAAGGTGCCGGCCGGCACCCTGATCGAACTCGCCCAGATCGATGACTACCGCGACAACGAGGTGGTCATCATCTCCACCGGCTCCCAGGGTGAACCCCTGTCGGCGCTGTCCCGGATGGCCAACCGCGAGCATCCGACGGTTCAGGTCGGCAAGGGCGACACGGTGCTGCTGGCGTCGTCGCTGATCCCCGGCAACGAGAACGCGGTGTACCGGGTGATCAACGGGCTGACCCGGATCGGCGCCAGCGTGGTGCACAAGGGCAACGCCTTCGTGCACACCTCCGGACATGCCTCGGCCGGTGAGCTGCTGTACACCTACAACGTCGTAAAGCCGTTCAACGTGCTGCCGGTCCATGGTGAGGCGCGACACCTGGTCGCGAACGCCGAACTGGCCAAGGCGACCGGGGTGCCCGCCGACCGGGTCATCGTGGCCGAGGACGGCGACGTCATCGACCTGTTCGAGGGCAAGGCGCGACGGGTCGGGCGGGTGGACGCCTCCTACATCTTCGTCGACGGGTCGACGGTGGGCGACGTCACCGAGAGCTCGTTGACCGACCGCCGGATCCTGGGCGAGGAGGGCTTCATCTCGATCATCGTCGCGGTCGACCTGCGGGCCAGCAGCCTGGTCGCGGGCCCCGACATCAACGCTCGCGGCTTCCTGACCGACCCGCACATCTTCGACTCGGTGACCCGCGACGTCCGGCAGGCGCTGCTGCAGGCCCTCGAAGAGGGTGTCGACGACACCCACCAGTTGCAGCAGACGGTGCGCAGAGTGGTCGGCCGTTGGGTGTCGAAGACCTACCGCAGCCGGCCGATGATCGTTCCGGTGGTGATCGCGGTCTAGCCGGGTTGCGTAATCATGTTGCCTCATGTCAAGATGCCCGCTTGGGTGGGGTCGTTGCCTCGTGGTTGTGATGGGCCTCGGAGTTTCCGGACAGGTATTTTGTGTTTGTTTACGCTGCTACGAGTGTGTTTTGGTGTTCTTCGCGGACCTGTCTGGGGGTCTTGTAGGCGAGCGCTGAATGCCTACGTTTCGTAT
>NZ_JBASCI010000084.1:0-5479 GCF_049651565.1 Brooklawnia sp. | reverse complement strand
TGCTGCCAGCGAGGCAGTGCTGCCGGTGAGCTGGTCGAACCGCGTAACCAGTGCCGGGTTCAGGCGCGGCGCAACAGCCGCCGCCACTTCGCCGCACCCGCCGGAACGCCGCCCGCGGGCCGGACTTCCACCGGCTGGCCCAGCCTGGCGCTGATGGCCGCCCCGATCCGGCCCTGCAGCGTCAGCCCGGCCGCGGGGCAGTGCGCGCAGGCCCCTGCCATCTCAACCT
Source organism: Brooklawnia sp. (assembly GCF_049651565.1). Lineage (GTDB taxonomy): Bacteria > Actinomycetota > Actinomycetes > Propionibacteriales > Propionibacteriaceae > Brooklawnia. The sequence goes on along the minus strand of NZ_JBASCI010000084.1, from coordinate 5,250 downwards.
CGACCACCCCGGTCTCGACCCTGACCAAAGCGATCCGGCCGCCGTGGGAGGCGATGAAGGTGCCGAGTTGGTGGTCGATGACATCCTTGGCGACCAGTTGCAGCACCTCGTCGGCGGCCGGGGCGACCTGCCACTGGTCTGGCCGGGCAGCCGCCGCGATGATGGCGTCCCGGACTACCGGCCCGTGCTCCGGCCAACTCGGCTCGGCCAGCCAGGTCCACAGCGCGGCCGGCTCGGCGACCGCCCGGACGATCAGTCCGGCCAGCAGCTCACCGAGTACGCCGGGTGCGCCCAGCAGTCGGCCAGACGCCGGCAGCCCGTCGGGCAGCACCCAGCGCATGGCTGTCGGGTCGTCGGGGACGACCTCGGCGTGCAGCGCGACGCCGACCGGTGGGGCTGCGAGTTCGCTCATCGCGTCACCCGACGAAGATCTCGACCACGGTCCTGACCAGCCACGCCGATACCCAGGCCAGCCCGGTCATGTAACCGAAGGCGATGGCGGGCCACTTCCAGCTACCCGATTCGCGGCGCAGGGTGGCGATGGTGGACGTGCACTGCAGCGCGAACGCGAAGTACACCAGCAGCGCCGCGACCACACCCGGGGTGAACAGTTGCTCCCCCTGGTGCGGGCCGGACAACCAGGTCATCTGCTCCAGGCTGGCCTTCGGGTCCTCGGGGTCCTCGGCGGCCGCGACCTGCCCCATGGTGGCCACGAAGACCTCCCGGGCACCCATTGCGCCGACCAGGCCGACCGAGATCCGCCAGTCGAAGCCGAGCGGCTCGAAGACCGGCTGGATCGTCTTGCCCACTGCGGCGGCGACCGAGTTGTCGATCTGGTAGGCGGCCACGGCGACCTCGTCGGTCACATCGATACCGGCTGCCGACATCTTGTCGGGTGAGGCGACCGGTAGCGCGAGCAGCGCCCACAGCACCAGCGACAGCATCAGGATGATGCCGCCAACCCGGCGCACGAAGTTGGCGCTGGCGTCCCAGACCGCGCGAACCATCTCGCGCCAGCCGGGCATCCGGTAACTCGGCATGTCCATGTAGAACGGCAGCTCGGGACCCTTGCCCTTGAGCAGGTGCTTGAAGACCCAGGCCGCCGTCATCGCGGCCACCGCGCCCAGCACGTAGAGCAGGAACATCACCAGGCCCTGCAAGCCGATCGGTCCGAACCGGACGTCGGCCGGCACCAGCAGCCCGATCAGCAGGATGTAAACCGGCAGCCGGGCCGAGCAGGTCATCAGCGGCGCGGTCATCATGGTGGCCAACCGGTCGCGGGCCGACGGCAGCGTGCGGGTGGCCATGATGCCCGGCACCGCGCAGGCCACCGAGCTGAGCATGGCGACGAAGGCGCGGCCCTCCAGGCCGGCTCGTCCCATCACCCGGTCCATCAGGAAGGCCACCCGGGACATGTAGCCGGTGGCTTCGAGCAACGCGATCATGGCGAACAGCAGCGCGATCTGGGGAAGGAAGACCAGCACCCCGCCGACGCCGGCGATCAAACCGTCGGCGAGCAACCCGGACAGCCAGCCGACCTCGCCGTTGGCGCGCACAAGCTCGGCCAGCCAGCCGAAGAAGGCCTCGATCAACCCCTGGAGCGGCGCGGCCACGGTGAAGATGACCTGGAAGAGGCCTGCCATGGTGAGCAGGAAGATGATCGTACCCAGCACTGGGTGCAGCAGCACCGCGTCGATCTTGCGGGTGCGCTCGTCGACGGCGGGGGGATGGTGGCCGGCGCTGCGCAGCACCGAGGTGATCCAGCCGGTGACGCTGCGCGGTTCGGTCGGGGCCGGCACGACCGGGGACAGCCAGCTGTCCGGTTCGGCCAGGGCGAGCCTGAGGTCGTAGAGCTGGGCCCGGTTGCCGGCGGTCACCGTCATCACCCGGTTGCCGACCGCCTGGGACAGGCGCGCGGCGTCCAACGAGCCGCCGCGGCGGGCCAGCTCATCACCGAAGGTGAGCACCGCGATGGTGGGCAGCCGCAGCTGCTGGACCTGGGCCAGCAGGCCGAGGGAGCGCTGCAGGCTGGTGGCGTCCAGGACGACCAGCAGCGCGTCGGGGCGCAACGGGTTGTCGGGCTCGAGGACCTCGGCGATGAGTTCCTCGTCCGGGCTTATCGGGTCGAGCGAGTACGAGCCGGGCAGGTCCTCCAGGACGAGCGTCCGGCCCCCCACGTGGGCGGTGCCGGTGTGCCGGCTGACCGTGACCCCCGGGTAGTTGGCGACCTTGACGCTCAGCCCGGTGAGGGCGTTGAACAGCGTCGACTTGCCGGCGTTCGGGTTGCCGACCATGGCGATCCGGAACTCGGGCGACTTGATCGCGGCGCCCCGGGTGGCAGATCCGTGGGCGCCCGATTCACCGGCGGCGTCGTGGCAGGACATTTCAGGCGACCCGGACCACGATCCGGTCGGCGTCCCGACGGCGCAGCAGCATCTCGCCACCGGCGATGCGGAAGACCAGGGGGTCGCGCATCGGCGCGCGGCGCACGAGTTCCACCTCGACGCCCTGCGCGAAACCGAGGTCGAACAGACGACGACAGACGGTCATGTCCTCCTCGGCGCGGAACCCGGCGACCACGCCGCGCTGGCCGCAGCCCAGGGCGCCCATGGCAATGCAGCCAGCTGCCTCCGGGTCGCAGAGGTCGAGACAGCGCTCGCAGAGAGGCGCGATTACCGACGTCATGAGCTTAGGTTAGCATCGCCTAAGTTGACCGGTCTCGGGGGGTCGGGTTACCGAACCATCCCGGTCTGACCAGCGGTTTCAGCACTCTCCGCGCGGGCGGGCCGACGGCCGAGAAGCAGCATCGCGAAGGCGGCGGCATAGCAGGCCAGCGCCAGGCCGAGGATCGTCTTGTTGCCCACGCGCACACCATAAACCCGCACCAATGGACATCCGAAACCTGCTGGGGAACTGGTTGCCCGGGCCGACCCAATGCCATGCCACGATGGGCGGGTGACGACCTACCTGATGCTGCTGAGTCCGTCAGCGAACCGCGTCTACCGGCAGGCGACCGCCGTGCTGTCAGCGGCGGAGCTGGCGGTCACGGCGAGCTTCGCGTCCGACATCGTCCCGGCCCGGATCGGCAGCGCCGACGCGCTGCGCTTCACCGCCGATGAGGTCGACGAACTCGTGCTGGCCGCCCAGTCGGCGCACCTGGTCAGCTTCGAGCAGCGGGGCGAGCTGCTGGCCCCGCTGGATGTGCCCTCGCTCGCCGTCTTCGACGACGACCTGGTGACGATCCCGAAGTACCAGGGCAAGACCAACGAGGGCTTCACCCGGCTGCTGCTGCACCTGACCCTCAGCCAGGTGGACCGTCCCGGGCCGCTGGAGGTGCTGGATCCGCTGGCCGGGCGGGGCACCACCCTGCTGGCCGCCTGGCAGGCCGGCCACCACGGCTTCGGCGTCGAGTCGGACGACAAGGCGTTCGACGCGCTGGCCGGCTACCTGAAGACGTACCTGCGGACCAAGCGCATCAAGCACTCGGCGCAGGTATCCCCGGTGCGGCGGGAGGGCCGCGCGCTGGGTCGGCGGCTGGACGCCCAGGCGCGGCTCGCCGAGGCGACCCACGACCAGCCGGCGCGTCCCGGGCTGCCCACCCTGAACATGACGGTCTTCACCGGCGATACCCGGGATTCGGCGGCCCTGTTCGGACGCAAGCGGTTCGACGCGATCGTCACCGACGCGCCCTACGGGGTGGTGCACGGCTCCAGCACCAAGTCGGAAGGCCGCGAACCTGCCCAGCGGTCGTCCAGGCGGCGGGACCGCTCACCGGCGCACCTGCTGGCCGAGGCCATCCCGATCTGGCGTGGCCAGTTGAAGCCCGGCGGGGCGATCGGCATCGCCTGGAACACCCACACCCTGCCGCGTGCTGAACTGGTCGGCATGCTGGCCGACGCCGGCCTGCAGCCGCAGGACGCCGGGCCCTGGCTCGGCTTCGCGCATCGGGTGGACGCCGGCATCAACCGCGACCTGGTAGTGGCCACCCGCGCGGCCGAGGCCGAACGGGGGCTAACTTGGAGTCCATGACCCGCACGCTGTTCCTGATGCGCCACGCGAAGGCCGAGCCGCACCACGCCCGTCTCGACTTCGACCGCGAGTTGGCCCCGCGGGGCTGGCGGCAGGCCCGGGAGACCGGCCTGATCCTGGCCGATCGGGGCATCGAACTGGTGCTCTGCTCGTCCTCGATGCGAACCCGGCAAACCTACGAGGCGATGGGGCTGCAACTGCCCACCGGCGACCCGGTCCCAGTCGAGTACATGGAGGCGCTGTACCTGGCCTCGCCCGACCTGATCCGGCAGCGCATAGGCGAGATCCCGGACGAGGTCACCAAGCTGCTGGTGATCGGCCACTCCCCCGGTATCCCCACACTGGCGGCCGAACTGGCCTGGGCGTCCAACTCGCGGCAGGCCGACCAGATCCAGTGCTGGTTCCCCACCTCCGCGCACAGCGAGTTCGAGATCGACGGCAGTTGGTCGGACCTGTGGGATTCCGATGGCGGTGCGACCCTGACCGACGTGCACCGGCACTCCAAGGACACCGGAGCCTGAGCCAGGGGTGCGCTGATCCAGGACGCCTGGGTTGCCGCCCGATCGAGCGGTCAGGAAGTGGTGACCAGCCAGACGTAGACCCCGACCACACCGTCCAGGCCCGTGCAGGTGATGCCCTCGTCGGCCACGCACTCCACCCGGTAGGCCTGATTGGTCACCGGGCTGAACGCCTCGATGATCTCGGCGTCGGTCATCTCCAGGTCGACCTGCTCGGCAACCGCCTCGGCCAGCGGGCATGAGGTCTGCGGCCCGGCCCAGATCCCGGGCGCGCACTCCTTCGCGCCCGGCAGCATCGATGGGGTGGTGAAGCCGGTCGGTTCCGGGGCCGGTTCGGGTTCGGGCTCTGGTTCGGCGGTGGGTTCCGGCGCGGCGGTGGGAGCGACGGCCGTGGTCGGTGCCGGCGCCGGGGCAGTGCCGCCGCGGTTGAAGAACAGCGCGTCCAGGTTCAGCAACAGCGAGACCAGCACCATCAGGATGACCAGCGTGGCGCCGAGCACCAGCAGGAAGGTGAAGGTCTTGGCGGTCGGCATCACCGAGGCGCCCAGCAACTGTCCGACCCGCTCGCGGGGTGGGGCGTCCACGTCGACCTCGTACCACTCCGGCGAGTCGGCCATGCCGTAGTCGTCCCACAGGTTCAGTTCACCCGAGTCACGCCGGCGGACGCGGCGCGCGGTCCCGAGGGCGAACCGCTGTTCCGGGT
>NZ_JBASCI010000083.1:0-12210 GCF_049651565.1 Brooklawnia sp. | reverse complement strand
GCACCGAGCCCTGGCCGGCGTCCAGCAGCCTCGCCACGTCGACCCGGGTGGGCGGACGCAGCATCTCGGCGGGGTGGGCGCCCTTGCGGCCCGGTGCCAGCCATGGTCCTTCGAGGTGGATGCCCGCCAGCTCATCAGCCCGGACGAGCGGGACGAGCGCGCGGACCTGCCGCTCCAGTTCCGGCAAGGATTGGCTGACCAGGGACGCCACTGTCGAGGTGGTGCCGTGGGCCCGGTGCAGGTTGAGAGCCGTCCGGGGGTCGGTGCCGAAGGACGCGCCGCCGCCGCCGTGGCAGTGCACGTCCACCAGCCCTGGGCTGAGTACCTGGGCGCCGAGGTCGATCACCTCTGCGGACCCCGGGGTGCCCGCGTCCACGTCGTCAGGCGCGCCCGATTCGTCGGGCCGAAGCCGGATGATCACCCCATCCGCGACCTCGACGATGCCTGGCCCGCGGTCGGCGACGCCGTCGAACAGGTGCTGGGTGCGCAGCACCACGCCGGGCACCTGCCCGGGCTGGTTCACAGGGTTCCGAGGACGGCGTGGGCGATGAGCATGTCGAGGCGCCGGACGTCGACCTGGCGTCCCAGCCGCACCTTGATATGACCGGCCCGGGTCCACAATTCCATCTCGGCGTTCCAGTCCAGCGTTCCCGCGTTCTCCGACGACCACATGTTGATCGCCGAGTACGGCAGGGAGTAGACCTCGACCTTCTTGCCGGAGATGCCCTGGGCATCCCGGATGATCAGCCGCTTGTTGGTGAAGATCGCGCTGTCACGGAAGGTGCTGAAGGCGGCGACCGGCCGCTCGCCCGGCACCATCAGCTCGCCCACGTCGGGCGGCATCGGGATCTGGGCCTGGAGGGTCCATGCGGTGATCGGGGCGGTTTCCATCGTGATCTGCTCCTCACTTGTCGCGCGTCTGCGGGCGACATCGCCCAAAGACTAGGCCACCGCGCTGACAATTCCGTGCGACGCATCCCCGTGGGCGTCTGTTGGGCAGCGGATGCGCGGCGTCCGGGACTGATGGCCCAGGAGGGAGGAGAAATGTACGGGATCGGGGGCGGGGGCGGGCAGTGACCTGCTCCAAGTACGGAAAGTGCCCGCGATCGGGGGCGGTTCCGGGTCAGGGGCGTGCATGATCCAGCCCATGGACGGGAAAGTGTCCGCAATCCGGGCGACTCGGGGGCGGGGGCGGGCATGAACCTGCCCCAGGGACGGGAAAGTGCACGCGTTGGGCCTCGGGGGCGGGCATGATCGCCGCTTGGGGCGGGAGAGTGCACGCGATGGCGGTCTGGGGCTGGTGCGGCGTCCTCCCCCACCGGCTCCGTGCTCGCCCGGCCTCCCGACCCACGGCTCAGTCCTAACCCGGCGTCCTGACCCACGGCTCAATCCTGGCCCGGCGTGCTGACCCACGGCCCCGCGCCCGCGCGGCTCGGGTGGCGTCCGGGCTCATCGCTGACGGCAATCGGTTGCCGCGACGAGGCATTGGAAAGCGCTTTCAGCTAGTCTGTGACGCGAGCTGCCCGCACCGCAGACGGTTCCGCGGGTAGAGCTGGACCACTCGATCAACCGGACCACCGATCAAGGAGTCACCATGCGTCAACCGCCCGTCCTCACCGCCGAACAGGCCGCCGCCCTGATTCCCGACGGGGCCACCGTATCGGTATCGTCCTCGTCAGCAATCGGCCTGCCCGAGAAGGTGTTGGCCGCAATCGGCGAGCACTACCAGGCCACCGGCCATCCGAAGCAGATCACCTCGCTGCACTGCATCAACTCCGGCGACATGTCAGACGGGCTGGAGGGCTCCAACCACCTGGCCAAGCCGGGTCTGCTCAAGCGGATCATCGGCGGCTCCTACCCGGCCGGACCGTCGGCCATGCCCAAGCCGCCGGTGCGCCAGATGCTGGAGGACAACCAGATCGAGGCGTACATGATCCCGTCCGGGCTGATGTACCAGATGCACCGGGCGGCGGCGGCCAAACAGCCGGGCGTGCTCAGCGACGTCGGCATCGGCACCTACCTCGACCCTCGGGTGGAGGGCGGCCGAATGAACGACGTCAGCCCCGAACTGGTGCGGCTGATGGAGGTCGACGGTCAGGAGTGGCTCTTCCTGCCGGCCATCGACGTCGACGTGGCGATCATCCGCGCCAGCACCGCCGACCCGTACGGCAACCTGACCTACGAGGACGAGGCCACCGCCCTGGGGGCACTCGACATCGCCTATGCCGCGCACAACAACGGCGGCATCGTGATCGCGCAGGTGCGCCGGCTCAGCCAGACCAAGCACCCCGCCCGCGAGGTCGAGATCCCCGGCATCCTGGTGGACGCCGTCGTGGTCGACCCCGAGCAGCGGCAGGTCGCGGGCATCGTCTACGACCCGGCCATCGCCGGCGCCGAGCTCAAGTCGCTGGACGAGATCGACATGGTGGAGTTCGGGGTGCAGAAGGTGATCGCCCGTCGCGCGGCCATGGAACTGGCGCAGCACGACACCGCCAACCTCGGTTTCGGGGTCTCGGCCAACGTGCCGCGGATCATGCTCGAGGAGGGGCTGCACGGCGAGGTCACCTGGGTGATCGAGCAGGGCCCGGTAGGTGGCTTCCCGGTCACCGGCAAGCCGTTCGGCGCCGCCTACAACCCCGACGCGATCGTGCGCTCGTCCGACCAGTTCACCCTGCTGCAGGGCGGCGGCATCGACATCGCGCTGCTCAGCTTCATGGAGGTCAACGGTGACGGCGACGTCAATGTCTCGCTGATGCCGTCGGCCACCCACGTCACCGCCGGTGTCGGAGGATTCGCCGACATCACCGCGCACGCCCGGCACCTGGTCTTCTCGGGGCAGTTCACCGCCGGGCGCAAGGAGCTGAAGCTGGGTGACGGGCGGTTGGAGATCGTGCAGGACGGCAAGATCTCGAAGTTCGTGCCCGAGATCGCCCAGATCACCTGGTCGGGACGCGTCGGCAACGAGCGCGGCCAGAAGGTGCTGTACGTGACCGAGCGGTGCGTCCTCGAGCTCAGGGACGACGGCCCGACCGTGGTCGAGATCGCGCCGGGGGTCGACCTGCAGCGCGACGTCCTCGACAAGGCCGGCATCCCGCTGGCGGTTGCCGACGACCTGAAGCTGATGGACGCCCGGATCTTCACCGACGAGCCGATGGGATTGAAGCTCAAGGCTCCTCGGAGGCCACTGATCCAGGCCTGAGCGGTCGGGCGCCGGGGCCGGGCGGGGCTCGCCCTGTCCGCCCCTGGATCCCACCGCCCCGATCGCCATCGCCTTGACGCGGCGACGATCGCGTGCACTTTCCCGTCCCAGGCGGGGTTCATGGCCGCCCTCGAGGCTCAACGCGTGCACTTTCCCGTCCCAAGCGGCGATCATGCCCGAGCCGGGTCAGGACGGCGCACCGGCGCGGCCCAAGTCCTGGGCCGCACCGGAACGCCTCTGGCTACTTGCCTGTCCGCTACTTGTTCGCCTCGGCGTCCTGCGTCATGCCGAACTCCTCACGGGTGATCGGCTCCAGCGACACCGGGCCGACCAGCGGCTCCCAGCCACGGTTGGGACGCCGAACCGGGGCGCCTTCCTCGCGCGACCGGTAGACGATGTACGGCCGGGTCGGGTATGCCACCGGCGCCGAGAAGAAGTGGATCAGCCTGGTGTACGGCCACACCGCGAACAGCAGGAACGCCGCGATCACGTGCAGCTGGAACCAGATCGGCACGCCGGCCATCAGAGAGGTGTCGGGCCGGAACGTGAGCAGGCCACGCAGCCACGGCGAGATGGTCTCGCGGTAGTCGTAGCCGTGTTCGCCGCCCAGCACCTGGTGCAGGATCACCGCGATCATGCCGAGCACGATCGGCAGCGCCAGTAGCACGTACATGAACTTGTCGTTGCGGGTGGTGGCCTGGAAGACCCCACCCACGGTGCGGCGCCGGTAGATCAGCAGGATCAAGCCGATGGTTGCAGCAGTGCCGGCCAGCATCCCGCCGACCGTGGCGATCAGGTGGTAGATGGTCTGCCCGAGCCCTACCGCCTCGGTCCACGACTTCGGGATCAGCAGCCCCATTACATGCCCGACCCCGACCGCCAGGATGCCGAAGTGGAACAGCGGCGAGCCGATCCGCAGCATCCTGTTCTCGTGCAGTTCCGACGAGCGGGTCGTCCAGCCGAACTTGTCGACCCGCCAGCGCCAGACGGTGCCGACGATGAGCATCGTCAGGCAGATGTAGGGCAGGATCACCCACAGGAAAGTCTGCAGTGCGATCATCGTTCGTCCTTCCCAACAGCGGCCGCGGCCACTGCCTGCGGCTCCAGCGGGCCCATGGCGTCCAGACCGACCATCTCCATCGGCGGGCCACCGGCGATCAGATCCAGGACCCGCTTGCGGGTCGTCGCATTGACGCGCGGCAGCGTACAGATCACCGCCGCGACCACCTCGGCCCACGGGCTTTCGATGGACGTCAACGCCTCGCGCAACACCTCCAGACCCTCCCGGTGCGCCGACAGCAGCACGCCGGCCACCTTCGCGTCCCCGACGGCCGAGAACTCCAGCAGCACCGGCAGGTAGTCGGGCAACTCGTTGGCGTCCAGCTCGTAGCCGCAGGCCTTGTAGGCCGCCAGGAAGCTGACCAGCGCCATGCCGCGCTTGCGGGTGTCACCGGTCAGGAAGTACGACAGGTACAAGGTGCACTTGCGCTTCAGATCGAACGTGGTGACGTACTGCTGCGCCAGCGCGTCCGGCCCGGCCTGCTCGGCATGGTCGAGGAAACCGCGCAACCGGGTCGCGATCTGGCGCGGCAGATCGTCCAGCGCGCCAGCCACCACCGGGTACTTGGCAAGGTTCCCGGCGGTCGGGTACTCCAGCAGAATGGACGCCGCCATGTGAGTGAGCGCCCGCTGGCGGTCGGTGTGCGGCACCGGCACCAGCGGCGCCAGCTCGGTGCGGCCGCGGAAGCCACCCCGGCCGAACAGTGGGATGCTCATCCGGCTGACCCCCTGATCTGTTCGATGGGAAGGTTCCGGCCCGAGCTGGCCAGCCCTGGCCCGGCCATCCCCACCCCGCCCGGACCATCCAGCGGGCAACCCATCGGATCGAACGCCTCGATGCGGCGGGCGATCTCGCTGTGGGTCTGCGGGATCACGTAGCGTTCGCCGTAGTCGGCGATGGCTAGCAGGCGGTACATGTCCTGCACCTGCTGGCCGGTCATCCCGACCGCCTCGGCGATCTGCTCGTCGGGCTCATCGCCCAGATTGATGTCGCGCATGTAGCTGCGCATCGCCACCAGCCGGCGCAGGGCCTTCTCGACCGGCCGCGGGTCGCCGGCGGTGAACAGTTCGGCCATGTACTGCAGCGGGATCCGCATCGTCGACAACGCGGTGAACAGCACCTTGGCGTCCTCGGCGTCATTGCCGGTGCGGGCCACCTGGTCGACGATCGGCGACAGCGGCGGGATGTACCAGACCATCGGCAGCGTCCGGTACTCCGGGTGCAGCGGCAACGCGACCTCGTAGTGGCTGATCAGCGACCAGATCGGGGACGCCTGGGCCGCCACGATCCAGTCGTTCGGGATGCCGGCCCGCTGGGCGGCGGCCTGCACCTGCGGATCGAACGGGTCGAGGAAGCAGTCGCGCTGGGCAGCGTACAGGTCGTGCTCGTTCTCGGTGGCGGCCGCAGCCGACACCTTGTCGGCGTCGTAGAGGACGACGCCGATGTAGCGCAACCGGCCCACGCAGGTCTCCGAGCACACCGTGGGCAGTCCCTCCTCCAGCCGCGGGTAGCACAGCGTGCACTTCTCGGCCTTGCCGGTGGCGTGGTTGAAGTACATCTTCTTGTACGGGCAACCCGACACACACATCCGCCAGCCACGGCACTGGTCCTGGTCGACCAGCACGATGCCGTCCTCGACCCGCTTGTACATCGCCCCCGCCGGACAGGACGCCACGCACGACGGGTTCAGGCAGTGCTCGCAGATCCGCGGCAGGTAGAACATGAAGGTCTTCTCGTAGACCAGTTGCACCTGCTCGTTCATCTTCTTCAGCATCGGGTCGGCGATCGCGATCTCCTGCGAGCCGCCCAGGGCGTCGTCCCAGTTGGACGACCAGGTGATCTTGATGTCCTCGCCGGTGATCAACGACTTGGGACGCGCCACCGGCACGTGCGGCGAGTTCGCCGGCGCGTTGAGCAGCATGTCGTACTCGTAGGTCCACGGCTCGTAGTAGTCGGTGATGGTCGGCATGTTGGGGTTGGAGAAGATGGTCAGCAGCTTGCGCCACCGGCCGCCCGCCTTCAGCTGCAGCGTCCCATTGGGACGCCGTACCCAGCCACCCTTCCAGCGTTCCTGGTCCTCGTAGTGCTTGGGGTAGCCGATCCCCGGGCGGGTCTCGACGTTGTTGAACCAGACATACTCCAGCCCGGCACGGTTGGTCCACGCCTGCTTGCAGGTCACCGAACAGGTGTGGCAGCCAAGGCACTTGTCAAGGTTCATCACCATCGCTGTCTGCGCCATGATCCGCATCAGTACTGCACCTCCTGGCTGCGGCGACGGATCACCGTCACCTCGTCACGTTGGTTACCAGTGGGACCCACGTAGTTGAAGGCGTAGGCGTGTTGGGCATAACCGCCGATCAGGTGGGTTGGTTTCATCAGCACCCGGGTCAGCGAGTTGTGGATGCCGCCGCGCTTGCCCGACACCTCGCTGCGGGGCACGTCGACGGTGCGCTCGGTGGCGTGGTGCAGGAAGACGGTGCCCTCCGGCATCCGGTGCGACACCACCGCCCGCGCGACCACCACGCCGTTGCGGTTGTACGACTCGACCCAGTCGTTGTCCTTGACACCGATCTTGTCGGCGTCGGCCGGTGACATCCAGATGGCGGGGCCGCCGCGGCTCAGCGACAGCATGTAGAGGTTGTCGTTGTACTCCGAGTGGATCGACCACTTGTTGTGCGGTGTCAGGTACCGCACCCCGACCTCCACCGCGGCCGATTCGTGGCCGGTGGTGGTGGCGCCGATCCTCGCGTCCCCGAACAGTCGGTGCATGTCGAGCGGCGGCTTGTAGGTCGGCAGGTTCTCGCCCAGGTCGGACATCCAGTCGTGGTCGAGGTAGAAGTGCATCCGCCCGGTGAGGGTGTGCCAGGGCTTCTCCCGCTCGACGTTCACCACGAACGCCGAGTAGCGGCGGCCACCGGTCTCCGAGCCCGACCACTCCGGTGAGGTGATCACCGGCTGCGGTTGGCGCTCGGTGTCGGCGAAGGTGATCCGCCGGCCCTCGCTCTCGGCGGCCAGGTCGGCCAGCCGGGTGCCGGTGCGCTTCTCCAGGGTCTCGAAGCCCTGGGTGGCCAGCCGGCCGTTCGAGGTGCCCGACATCCGCAGGATCATCTCGGCGGCCTTCACGTCGGTGTCGATCAGCGGACGCCCCGCGCAGGCGCCGCTGCGGGCCACCCCGTGACGGGCACCCAGCTCGGCAACCTCGACGTCGGGGCGCAGCAGCAGGCCCTTGATCGGGGTGCCCAGCTTCTCCGGCAGCGGACCGATGGTGTCGAACTTCTCCCTGACCAGCGTGTAGTCGCGCTCGATCGGGATCAGCTTCGGCATCGTGACCCCCGGCACCATCGGGGTCTCCTCCAGCGGAAGCACCGAGCCGTGCGGCATGCCCATCGCGTCCGGGGTGTCGTGGTTCAGCGGCGCGGCGAGCAGGTCGGTGCGGGTGCCCAGGTGGGTGCGGGCGTACTGCGCGACCAGGCCGGCCAGGGTGCGGAAGACCTCGAAGTCGGTGCGGGTCTCCCAGGGCGGCGCGATCGCCGGGTTGAACGAGTGCAGGAACGGGTGCATGTCGGTGGACGAGATGTCGTGCTTCTCGTACCATGTTGCTGCGGGCAGCAGCAGGTCGGAGTGCAGCGTGGTCGAGGTCATCCGGAAGTCCATGGTCATGAACAGGTCGACCTTGCCGCGGGCGGCCTCGTCGCGCCAGACCATCGACTTCGGACGCCGCTCGGGCGGTGACTCCGCGCCCCGCACCGCGTCGGCCGACCCCAGCAGGTGCTTGTGGAAGTACTCCGCGCCCTTGGCCGACGAACCCAGCACGTTGGTCCGCCAGTTGGCGATCACCCGCGGGAAGTTCTCCGGGTTGTCCGGATCCTCGCAGGCGAACCGCAGCTGGCCGGACTTCAGTTGCTGCACCACGTACTCGGCCACCGGGACGCCGGCAGCCTTGGCGTCGTCGCAGATCTGCAACGAGCTGCGGTCGAACGTCGGGTAGGACGGCATCCAGCCGCGCTTGTTCGCCTCCATCAGCGTGTCGGCGGTGGTCCGGTTGCGCAACTTGTCGCCGGCCAACGGCGACAGCAGCACATCGGCGGGCATCCCGTCGTAGCGCCACTGGTCGGTGGCCAGGTACCAGTAGGACGCCGTGGTCATGTGCCGGGTGGGCCGCTGCCAGTCGAGCGCGAAGGCGTACTGCTGCCAGCCGGTGATCGGCCGCACCTTCTCCTGCCCGACGTAGTGCGCCCAGCCGCCGCCGTTGCGGCCCTGGCAGCCGCACATCATCACCAGCGCGATCATCGTGCGGTAGATGGTGTCGGAGTGGAAGTAGTGGTTGGTGCCGGCACCCATGATGATCATCGACCGGCCGCCGGAGTCGGCGGCGTTCTGGGCGAACTCCCGGGCGATCCGGGTGATCTGCGCGGCCGGGACACCGGTCTGCGACTCGGCCCAGGCCGGTGTGCCGACCGACTCGGCGTCCTCCTCGCCGAGCGGCCACTCACCCGGCAGCCCGTCCCGCTGCACCCCGTACTGGGCCAGCATCAGGTCGAACACTGTGGTGACCAGCCGGCCACCCAGCGGGTGCGCGGGCACCCCGCGCCGCAGGATGCCGGCCGCGCCGACGTGCGCGGCGTCCTCGTTGGCCGGGTCGGGGACCTGGTCGAACCGCGGCAGCAGCACCTCGGTCGGCAGGTGGTCGACCTCGGCCATGGTCAGCACCGGGTCGATGCCGTCGAGCTGCAGGTTCCACTTGCCCATGCCCTCGTCGCCGAAGCGGTGACCCAGCGACCCGTTGGGCACCCGGGGCTTGCCCTTGCTGTCCATCATCACGGTGCGGAAGGCGGCGTTCTCCTGGCCGGCGAACTCTTCGAAGTCGGCGGCGGTCAGGAACTTGCCCGGCACCAGCCCCTTGCGGCCATCCGGCGCGGTGGTCTCGGTCAGCTCGACCAGGTACGGGGCGTCGGTGTACCGGGTCATGTAGTCGAGGAAGTACGGGGTGCGCTGGGCGACGTGGAAGTCGCGCAGGATGACGTGTCCCATCGCCATCCCGAGTGCCCCGTCGGTGCCGGGATGGATCGCCAGCCACTCGTCGGCGAACTTGGTGTTGTCGGCGAAGTCGGGCGACACCGCAACCACCTTGCTGCCGCGGTAGCGCACCTCAGCCATGAAGTGGGCGTCTGGCGTCCTGGTGACCGGGACGTTGGAGCCCCACATCATCAGGTAACTGGAGTTGTACCAGTCCCCGGACTCGGGCACGTCGGTCTGGTCGCCGAAGACCTGCGGCGAGGCCATCGGCAGGTCGGCGTACCAGTCGTAGAACGACAGGATCGTGCCGCCCAGCAGCGAGTAGAACCGGGTGCCGGCGCCGTAGGAGACCTGGCTCATCGCCGGGATGACGGTGAACCCGGCCAGCCGGTCGGGGCCGTACCGCTTGATGGTGTACACGTGCGCTGCGGCGGCGATCCGGTAGGCGTCGTCCCAGCTGATCCGCACCAGCCCGCCCTTGCCGCGTTGCGACTTGTAGGCCTTCGCCTTGTCCGGGTCCTCGACGATGGACGCCCAGGCGTCTACCGGGTCGGGGTGCGTCGCCAGCGCCTCGCGCCACAGCCGCATCAGCACCGAGCGGGCGTACGGGTAGCGGATCCTGGTCGGGGAGTAGGTGTACCAGCTGAACGCCGCGCCGCGCGGGCAGCCGCGCGGCTCGTAGTCGGGCAGGTCGGGGCCGGTGTCGGGGTAGTCGGTCTGCTGGGCCTCCCAGGTGATGATGCCGTCCTTGACGTACACCTTCCACGAACACGACCCGGTGCAGTTCACCCCGTGGGTCGACCGGACGACCTTGTCGTGCGACCAGCGGTCGCGGTAGAAGACGTCGCCCTCGCGGCCGCCGGTCAGGAACAGCTGCCGGTTGTCCTCGGACGCCTTCCCCCTGCGCAGGAAGGTGCCCAGTCCCAGCAGGGCGTTTGCGTCGGTGGTGGACATATGTGCTCCTATCTGTGCGCCGACCGGTCAGCCCGGGTGCGGTGCGTTGGGCCGGGCGTACATGATCCAGGTGAGGATGGTGCAGAACGCGAAGTAGATGCCGCAGCCGATGAAGAAGGCCCGGTTGTCGAGGTTGGCCAGCGCGACGCCGACGAAGAATGGTCCGAAGGCTGCGATGGCCGCGGTGAAGCCGATGACCCCGCCGGCCTGCCTGGGCGGCATGATCATCGGCATCTGCTTGAAGGTGCCGGCGTTGCCGATGCCGGCGAAGAAGAACAGCGTGAACATGGCGGCCAGGAAGCCCTTGTAGTCGGTCATCTGGTCAGGGTTCAGGAAGACCGCCGCGACGAAGATCGAGATGGTCATCCCGATCCCGGAGACGAAGGTCCAGATCGCGCCGCCGAACCGGTCGCACAACGGCCCCCAGATCACCCGCACCGCCGAGGCGATCAGCGGTGGCAGGAAGGCGTAGGTGGCCCCGCGCACCACGTTGGGTTCGTTGGCGAACGGCGAGGTGATGCCGTAGGTGTTGTTGATCAGCAGGGCGAACTGGGCGGCGAACCCGGAGAACGCCCCGAACGTCATGGTGTAGATCAGCATCAGGAACCAGGTGTTCCGGTTGCCGAAGATGTCGATCTGCTGGCGGAAGTTCGCCTTGATCGGCACATCGCGCAGCAACAGCCAGGCGAGGATCGCCGCCAGCACCACCCAGGGCACCAGTACCAGACCGATGTTGTGCAGGAAGATCGGCCCCTCGACGGTCATCTGCGGGGTCAGCGCCGCAGTGCCGAACAGGCCGAAGCCCATCACCCAGGGGCCGAGGATCTGGATGATCGACATGCCGAAGTTGCCGATGCCGGCCTGGGTGCCGAGCGCGGTGCCCTGCTTGGCCATGGGGAAGAAGTAGCCGGTGGACGGCATGTAGCCGGAGAAGATACCGCCGCCGATGCCGCAGGCCAGCGACAGCAGCAGCAGCACCGAGTACGGGGTCGACGAGTCGCGCACCGCGAACGTCCAGCCCAACATCGGGATCAGCAACAGCAGCGAGGAGATGGTGATCAGCTTGCGGGTGCCGAGGATCGGCGGCAGGAACATCCAGATCAGCCGGAACACCCCGGCAGCCAGGCCCGGCATTGAGGTGAGCCAGTAGAGCTGCTCGCGGGTGAGGTCGAAACCCACCTTGTTCAGGTGCGGGGCGACGGTCGAGACGATGTACCAGGTGCAGAAGGCAAGGATCATCGAGTACGTGGTCACCCACAGCGTGAGCCACGCCCGCCTCGAATCCCAGGTCTCCGGGTTGTTCGGATTCCAGTTCGAGAGATCTGACTTCAGTTCGGAGCCGATAGCCATTTGTGTCTTCCCTGACATCTTGGGGTGCGTGCTCGACCATGAGCAGAGGTCCATCGTGCCGAATCGCGCCGACGATTACCAGAGAACCGGCCGAACCGCCCCGTGCGGATGGGGCATTGGCTGCCGGGGCAACACCTGCGGATTCGTGCCCCGAACCGCCCCCGTGCGGGGGGGCATATGGCTACCCGGCGTCGCCGGTCGTGATTGAGTTGGCAGATGACCAGCACGGCGCCGGACGACCCGATGATGCCAGTCCAACCCACTCCGTCGGACGGGCCGCCGCTGCAGGTGGTGATGGTCTCCATGCACACCTCACCGGTGGCGTCCCCGGGTTCGGCGGACGCCGGGGGCATGAACGTCTTCGAGGTCAACGCGGCCCGGGCGTTGGGCGCGCGCGGGCACCGGGTCGAGCTGCTCACCCGCCGGGACGCCCCCGAGCTGCCCGAGGTGGTCGAGGTGGCGCCCGGCGTCCGGCTGTTCAACCTGACCGCCGGCCCCGCCGAGTCGGTTGCCAAGAGCAAGCAGGAATCGCTGATCGAACCGTTCCGGCAAGCGTTGGCGCACTGGTGGCAGACCCACGGCACAGGGGTCGACGTGCTGCACTCCCAGCACTGGTTCTCCGGGGTAGCGG
>NZ_JBASCI010000082.1:0-27672 GCF_049651565.1 Brooklawnia sp. | reverse complement strand
ACCCGGACGGTTGCCGTGCTGGGCGTCCCGTTGCGCCGGCCGCGGGCATCCAGCCGGACGACGAGCCGGTGCGGTGGCGGGTAGCTGGCCAGCCGCCCCATCGACCAGCGGGTCGCCTTGATGGTCGCCTGGCGCAGCGCCGGCACCTTCCCCATCAGGGTCAGGACCGGCAGCGCCAGGTAGTCCATGGCCGGGCTGAACCCGCCGATGTAGAAGCCGCAGCGCCACAGGCTGGGGAACAGCGCCGGCAGGGCGTCCGTCTCGACCAGCGGCATCGGCACGCGGGTCTTCCTCCCGATCGGCGGCCCGAAGTCGACGGTCGGGCACTGTGACCAGCGGACCCTGCGGCGCGCGCCGTCGATCCAGCTGGTCATGTCGAAGACCGCGAACTCGTCCACCATCTCCGCGACGGTCGAGTCGGCCAGGGTGTCGGCGAGCCAGTCCAGCCGCATCGCGCCGACCACGTCGGCCTCGGTCAGCTCGTCGAGTTGGGACGCCGCCCACCGCACCATGGTCGCCGGCAGGCCGGGGTGGAAACCGCCGTCGGTGACGAAGCAGTTGCCCCGGCGTTCGATCTCCGGGCCCAGGACGCGCCACGCGTCCCACTTGGCCTGGGTGGACAGCAGGGTGTCGAACCAGTCCGCGCCAGCGTCCAGTACGGTGCGGGCCAGCCCGCCGACCAGGTCGGGCCGGCTCACCGTGACCACCACGAGGTCGGCGCCGGCCACCAGGCCGCGCACCTCGGCTGGGCGGGTGGCGTCCACCACTGCGGTGGTGGTTGCAGCCGGGCCGTGGACGACGGCCCGGGTGGCGGCCAGCTTCTCGCGGTCGCGTCCGGCCAGCACCACCTCGTCGTGGGACGCCAGCCCCGGCCCCAGCAGCATGGCGATCCGGCGGCCGGCGTTCCCGGACGCACCCAACAGGACGATTCTCATGCCGCTCCTACTGCGGCCGGACGAACGGGAACGCGAGCACCTGCCGGATGGTGGTGCCGGTCAGCGCCATCACCAGCCGGTCGGTGCCGATGCCCAGGCCACCAGTGGGCGGCATGCCGAGTTCGAGGGACCGCAGGAAGAACTCGTCGATCTCCATCGCCTCCGGGTCGCCGAGGGCCGCCTTCCAGGACTGCTCGGTGAGGCGCTGGCGCTGCGTCCGGGGATCGGTGAGTTCAGAATAGGCGGTGCCGAGTTCCATCCCTCCGACGACCAGGTCCCACCGCTCCGCCAGTCCGGGTTGGCTGCGGTGCGGCGCGGTCAGCGGCGAGGTCTCCGCCGGGAAGTCGGAGTAGAACGTGGGGTTCACTGTGGTCGGCTCGACCAGGTGGTCGTACAGCGCCTCGATTATCGAACCCGCTCCCCACTCGTTGCGCACGTCGATCTCGTAGGCCTGGGCCAGCCGCAGCAACTCGTCCAGGTCGGTGTCGATGCCGATCCGTTGCCCGATGGCGTCCGACACGGCCTGACAAGCGGGGACGACCGGCCAGTCGCCACTGATGTCGAGCACCACCGGGCTGCCGTCCGTGATGATCGGCATGACCGGGCGGCCATGCACGGCGATGGCGGCGGCCTGGATCATCCGCTGGGTGAGGATCCGCATGTCGGTGTAGTCGGCAAACGGCGCATAGGCCTCGACCACGGTGAACTCCGGGTTGTGGGTGTTGTCGGCGCCCTCGTTGCGGAAGTTGCGCCCCAGCTCGAAGATCGCGCCCATCCCGCCCACCAGCAGCCGCTTCAGGGCCAACTCCGGAGCGATCCGCAGCACCAGGTCGGTGTCGTAGGCGTCGATGTGGGTGCGGAACGGCTTGGCGACGGCGCCGCCGTTGGTCAGCCCGAGGATGGGCGTCTCAACCTCCTCGAACCCCTGCCCGACCAGGGTCTCGCGCACCGCCCGGATCACCCGGCTGCGGATGTTGAGCAGGTCCAGCCGGTCCGGGTGCACCACCAGGTCGAGAGAGCGTTCCCGCAAGCGCACCTCCGGATCGTCCAACCCCTGCCACGGCACCGGACGCAGCGACTTGGCCAGCATCTGCCACCCGCTGACCAGCAACGACGGGGTGCCGCTGCGCGACCGCCCGGCCGTCGCGGTCACCTCGACCAGGTCCCCGGAGTCGACCAGCCGGGAGAACTCCCTCACCTGGTCACGCCCGATCAGGTCAGCGTCCACCACCAACTGGACGCCCGCCCCGGCGTCGACCAGGTCGACGAAGCAGACCCCGCCCAGGTCGCGGATCCGCCGCACCCGGCCGACCACGCCCCGTCCGTCGGCCTGCGCCAGCGGATCGGTCAGCGCCGACAGCCGGACCGCCTGCCGTCGTCCCACCGGGTAGCCGGGACGCCCGGACGCCTCCAGTTCGGCCAGGTGCCGAAGCCGTTGCCTGGTCTGGTCACCGGCCCGCTTCGCCCAGTCGTCGGTGGGCGGCCTGGGGGTGTCGATCTGGTGCACCTCGGCGAGTTCGGACGCGGTCAGCTCGCGGGACTCGTCCCCGGTCCTCGGACTGAGGTCCGGGATGAACCCCTCTGCCGCCGAACAGGCCACTGCCACCTGCAGGACGTTGAGCGTACCTGGCAGCGCGATGAAACGCGGCTGCCAGGCTGGGTTGTACTTGGCGTTGGCCCGGTAGAGCCGCTGGATCTGCCAGAACCGGTCGAACGCGCCCAGCACCCGCGAACCGGCCCTGACCACGGTGGACGCGCCGACCTGCTCGGCCTCGGCGAAGACCCGGCGCAGGAACGCGAAGTTGAGCGAGATGCGGGCGATGCCGTGCTCTTCGGCCCAGGCCATCAGCTCGGCGGTGAGGAACTCGTTGGTGCCGTTGGGCGCGTCCGGGCTGCGCCGCATCAGGTCCAGTGACAGGCCGCGGCGTCCCCACGGCACGAAGGTCTGCAGCGCCACCAACCGGTCGGACGCGTCCAGCACCTCGACCACCACCACCCGGCCGTCGGCGGGGTCGGGGAACCGGCCCAGCGCCATCGAGAACCCGCGTTCGGTCTCGCCGGCTCGCCACTGGTCGGCGAGTCGAGCCAGCTCGGCACCCTCCTCGGCCGACAGCTCACCGGCCGGCCGGATACGCGTCCACAGCCCCTCACTTCGGGCCCGGCGCACCGCCCGGCGCACCTCGGTCAGGGACGTGGAGTTGATCTTGAAACGACTGGGGGTGAGGATAGCCTCGTCGCCGAGCCGCAGGATGTCGAAACCCAGCACCGACGCGTACGCTCGGGCGCCGGGCTGACCGCAGGCCATCACTGCCGGGATCCAGCCGTAGACCCGCGCGTTCGCCTCCCAGGACGCGATGGCGTCCGGCCAACTGGTGGGCGCGCCGATCGGGTCGCCGGACGCCAGGCAGACCCCGTTGATGACCCGGTAGGCGATGGCTGCCCGCTGGTTGTCGGAGAAGTGCAGCAGCTTGTCGCGTCGGGTGTTGAAGTAGCCGAGCGAGTCATCGTCGCCGTACTCGGCGAGCAGCCTGCGGACGGCCAGCTCGTTGGTCCCGGTCCAGGAGTCGCGCCAGCGGGCCGAGCGCAGGAAGATCCAGACCGCGACCAGCAGTGCCGCGCCGATGATCACCGCGTTGACCTGCGGCACCAGGCGTCCGACCTCGACGTGCTGCCATCCCCCGGGGGTGCGCAGACCTACGGCATGCAGCAACGCGATCAGCGTCTGCTGCCAGGCCGGGCCGGTGTCCTCGTCGCTCACCAGGACGAACAGCTGGGTGGCGGCGGCAGCCAGCCCCAGGCCACCGAGCAGCACCGCGACGGCCGCCCACCACGAGCCCCTCGGTACTCGTGCCGGGAACGCCGGCAGCAGCCTGACCAGGAGCGGGACGCTGACCACCGCGATCACCACGGAGGCGATCAGGTACGGCACCGACTCCGGGCGTTCCCGCGGGACGCTGGGAATGACCTGCCACAGGTAGAGCAGGTCCAGCACCGCCCACAGCCCGCCCACCACCTGCAGTGCGATGACGGCCAGCAGCGCGATCCGCTTGTGTCGCGACAAACCCACGGCCAGGATCAGCAGACCGACCGCCGACACCGCCGAGCTGGTCAGCGGGATGTTGGCGACAGTGGCCACCTCGGCCCACAACGGCTCGGTGTAGTGCCGGAAGACCCGCCTGTCCAGCCAGGCGATGAACGCCAGGAACCCCGACAGGGCGAACAGCCAGGTCAGGAATCGGGCGCCGCGACGTTGCGGCACGGTGATGGGTGGGGCGGGCTGGACCGACTGGCGGCCGGATCGCGGCGCCAACTGACTGGTTCCGGGCTGGGTGGTGGTGGCCGCTTCCTCCCATGGGTGCGGCTCCAGCTGGTTGGCCCTGGACTGGAGAATGGACACCGCGTCCTCCCATCGAACGGCACCGATGAGCTGTGCGGTCCGGCAGGCACGACCTTGCAGTGGCCTGGTACCGCCTCGACCCAATGTCAGGGTACGAGCTTGCCAACCGTGGGTCGTCCGACAGCAGACCATGATCGATTGCCGCGACGTGCTCGCCAGTCGCACGAAAGCGGATGGGCTGGTCTGGGACCATTGCAGCGGGTGCCGGACCGGAGTGGTCGGGCAGCAGCCTGTTGTTCTGGAGCGGCAGCGAGGTGGTTGGGTGGTGGGGCCCAGGTTCGTGTTGGCGGCCACCGGGCTGGGCGTGGCCGGGTTCGACCCGTACGGTGCCCTGCTGGTCGGAGCCGCGCTGGCCCGGGGTGCCTCGCGGTGGGCCGCGCTGGTCTTCCTGTTGACCTCGGCGGTGGCCCCGATCGGGCTGGGTGTGCTGGCCGGCCGGGTGGTCGGGCCGTTGGTGTCGACGGTCGAGTCGTGGTTGCAGCTACCGGGAATGGTGTGGGCCTTTGTCGCGCTGGCGGCTGGCGTCATTCTCGGCTGGGCGGTGTTGCGGCTGCGACGTGGCGCCAGGCCCGAGACGCCGCAGCAGCACCGGACCCGCGGCTCCTCGGTGGGCGCCATGGCGCTGGCCGGCCTGGCGTTCGGGCTGACCGCGCTGCTTGATCCGGCGTTCTATGCCATCGTCTCGGTGACCGCGCGCAACTCCGACGTGCTGGTGCACCTGGTCGGTCTGGTGATCTGGTTCGTGGTCGCGCAGTGGTTGCTGATCGGGCTGGTCGCGGTCTCGTTGTTCGACCGGCAGCGCACGGCCGCCGCCCGACTGGAACGGGCCTGGACCCGGAACGCGGCCCGGATCCACCGCGTGGTCACGGTGGTCGGGTTGACAGCCGGGCTGCTGCTGGTCGTCGACGGGCTTGGCTACCTGGTGACCGGACACTTCCTGATCGGCTGACCGGATCCCGTCAATCTCCTCCAGTGACGACCTCCACCGCTGTGGTGACCAAGCCCATGTTCATCTGCCGGGGTGGCGGAGCCAACCGCCGCGAGGGGATTCGCAGACCCATCTGACACCAGCTCGGACTTGCCACGCGTCGGTTCCGTTCCGGCAGCTCATCGGGACATGTCGGAATCTGGCCGAGATCTCCACGCGTCCGGCCCGTCACCGAATGGCAGGCCAAGCTCCCGGCACACCTCTGCGCCACCCATCCGCCGGATCGCGTCCGGATCACCGACCACGATGAGCCGGTCGGTGGGTCGGGACAGTCCGACGTAGAGCCGTTCGGATGCCCGGTCGCGGCTGCCGTCCTCATTCACGCACAGCACGACCGCCCGCCGCTCCATCCCCTTGAAGCCCAGCACGTGGCCGTAGAAGATGTCGTCGGTGTCCCAGAACTGCTCCCAGTAGCCCTGCTGGCCGAGGGACGCCTGCCGCTCGACCTGGACCGGGTGCCGCTGGCCGAGGGTGATCAGCGCGATGTCGGCGGCGTCCCAACCCTCGTCGAACAGCACGTCCACCTGCTCGTCGGCGACCGCCAGCGCGGCGTCCTTGCCGGCCGGGACGAACGTCACCAGCGGCCCATCCCCGCCGCGCAGCTCCATGCCGGTGGGTGCCAGCGGGACGAACGTCTGGGCGATCTGCCGGGTGTTGCGGAGGTTGTGGTCGAGCACCAGCGGGATCAACTGGACCGGAGGGCGGCCGAACCGGGCGAACACCCGCTGCCGCTCGTCGGAGTACGCGTAGAGTCCGCCGCTCTCCTCGTCCCGCAGCGCGCCGAGCAGCGGCAACCACCAGTCGTCGGCGAAGTCCTGCGCCTCGTCGACGATCACGCAGTCGAACTTGCGTTCATAAGGTACTTCGGCGACCGCGGCCGCCATCCGGCGCGGCAGTTCGACCTCCCAGAACCGGGAGTCGTCGCGGGAGCCGAACTCGCTCAAGCCCCAACTGCGGCCCAGGTCCTCGAACGTGCCGACGAACGCCGGACGCCGCGACCGCTGCCCGACCAGCAGCGACCGCCGCAGGTAGGTGCCCAGCCCGTAGGAGTAGCAGACGACGGCCACCCGCTTCTTCTCACCGAGCAGCCGACCTGAGGCCAGGTCGCGCGCCTGCTGCATCGCCAGCACCGTCTTGCCGCTGCCTGCACCGCCGCGGATCTCCAGCCGCGGGAGCAGCCGGGTTACCTTGAGCAGGTTGGCCTGCTCGGTGGTCAGGCGTTGGGCGCGGTCCTCCCGGTCGGCTGCCACCGCCACCACGTCGCGGGGCGGCGGGAACCGGCCGGCCAGGATCCGGAGGGCCAGCTCGACGTCGTCGCGGGTCGGCGCCGCGGCGTCCCGTTGCCAGCGCCAGGTGGTGTCGAACAACCGCTGCCCCAGCTCGGCCAGGTCGCCGCATCCGCTCACCTGCCAACGCGGCAGGTCGGGCAAGGCGAACTGGTCATCCAGGTCGGTGCGGGCCAGCACCACGTGGTGGCTCCACCGGACGCGTCCACGGCTCCCCCAACGCGGATCGGACTCGACGTAGTGCCGCAGCGCGTACTGGGCGTCCCGGGCCTGGTCGACCGGGTGGATCCGCTCCGGCCCCTCGCCACGCTCGATGAACCACTTGCCATCCTCAACCCAGACGTGGCTGCCCTTCACCTCCACCACCACGATCCCGGAGTCCGGCGCCAGCAGCACCAGGTCGGCCTCGTGGTCCTTGTGGGCGTCGGCCACCCGGACATTGGCCAGCACCACACACTCCGGTCCCAACTGCCTCACCACCCGCTGCCAGACGTCCTTCTCGGACGCGGTTTGGAAGGCCGGGTCAGTGGGATACGTGCGTGCAGCCATGACTGATTGTCGCCCACCGGCGGCGCTGGGGGACGCGGATCAGCACCTCGGGCTCGCTGCTTCGAGGGGTGGGTGCGGCCGCTTTTTCGGATTCTGGCACGCTGGATTCACGCCATAACGATTCAACGGCCGCTTTCGGCCATCCAGCGTGCCAGATCCCGAATTCTTGGGGATTGAGCCATCTGAGTGGCGAGAATGCCGGCTGCGGCCGCCCTCCCCCGCACCCGAGTCCGGCACCGCCTTCCATCCGCGGGCTTTCCCTGACAGGGCGGAGCCTGATCCGGGCGCTCACGGCTGCGAGCGCATCCCGAACCACGAGTTTTCCGACCTGCCGCAGTCCACGCTCTACCGGAGACGCACATCACGGCGTCCCCCGAGGGCGTTGACAGCCAGGAATTCCGGATTGGGCACGCTGGAATCGGCGTACATCGATTCAAAGGCTGATATCGGCCCTTGAGCGTGCCAAAACCGGAATCCCGCGGCACCGGTGTAGCTCGGCCGCCCCAGGCGGGCGCGACCGGTAGTTGTACGGCTGGTGGCGGTCATGTCCGCTCCTGGAAGGAGTCGTGGTGGTCTGGGTCAGGCCACCTTCCTGCGCCGCAACTTCACGATCGCCGAGGTCCGCCACATCTACGAGTGGTCTGGGGTGAAGAAGTCGACCGGTAACTTCCAGGGAAGGATGGCCGACGTGTTCGACCGGGTCGACGACAACCGCTGATCCAGACCGGCGGTCGCGGACGCCCCGCCGCCCAGTAGACCCGCAAGCCTCGCGCTTGCGCCATGAGCTCATCCCGATCGAGCCTCCGTTCCGGCGCAGGCAACCCGGCCGCTGACGGGTTAACAGCCATCCGGGACCGACCGGCCCTGCCCTACCGCGGATGCAGCTCGGGGGATGCTGGCTGCCATGGGTTGCCACCGCGACGCGCACCCGTAGCCTTGACCTGCCCACCGGCTGGGCCGGTCGCCTAGGCTGGTCAACACGTACACGAACTTGCGGCGCCGATTCAGGCCCTCGTGCACGGACGGCGCCCGGCCGTCGAGCGGAGGGCAGCCATGCCCAGTGGGGAAGGGGCGAACCGGGGCCAGGTGCTGGCCGTGCGTGGCAGCGTCGTGGACGGGTACTTCCCCGACCTGCTCCCGCGCATCAACAACGAGCTTCGGGCCGGGACCGACGGACAGGTGATCATCGAGGTCGCCAACCACCTCGACCCGCAGGTCGTGCGCGGGGTGGCCCTGACCCCTACCCGGGGGCTGGCACGGGGCTCCGACATGGTGGACACCGGGCACCCACTACTGGCGCCAGTGGGCGATCGGCTGCTGGGGCGGGTGGTCGACGTGTTCGGCCAGGCGATCGATGGCAAGCAGGAGCTGACCGGCGGGCAGTGGCGTCCGCTGCGCAGGCCCCCGGTTCCGCTGGCCGAGCAGGGCACCACTGCGGAGGTCTTCCTCACCGGGATCAAGGCCATGGACCTCCTGGCGCCGATCGAACGCGGCGGCAAGGTCGGCCTGTTCGGGGGTGCGGGGGTC
The DNA here is from genome assembly GCF_049651565.1 of Brooklawnia sp. Taxonomy (GTDB): domain Bacteria; phylum Actinomycetota; class Actinomycetes; order Propionibacteriales; family Propionibacteriaceae; genus Brooklawnia. The sequence goes on along the minus strand of NZ_JBASCI010000082.1, from coordinate 18,990 downwards.
GGCAAGACGGTGCTGATCACAGAGCTGATCCGCAACGTGGTGGGCCGGCATCGCGGCGTGACCATCTTCTGCGGCATCGGCGAACGGTCGCGGGAGGCCGAGGAGATGTACCGCGAGGTGCAGGACGCCGGGCTGCTGGACAACACCGTGCTGGTCTTCGGCCAGATGAACGAGCCGCCCGGATCCCGCTTCCGGGTCGGCCACACCGCGCTGACCATCGCCGAGTACTTCCGCGACGCCGAGTCGATGGCCGCCGAGAACGCCAGCCGGTTGGCGTCCATGCAGGCCGCCGAGCAGAACAACCAGGATCACCTGGGCGTGCTCGGTCAGCGCTACCACCGGCGCCGCCAGCAGGCGATCACCGAGGAACTCCAGGACATCGTGTCGGGGTTCGAGACGCTCGCCAAGCCCGACCGGCTGGCCCGGAAGCAGGGATGGGTAACAACATGAAAGGAGGGCAAGTATGGACACCATGACCGCGTCGGATCCCGGAGTACCGATGGGCGATAGCCGGCTGCTGCATGAGGTGACCGGCACCGGCGACCCAATCGTGCTGGTGCCCGGCATCCTCACCGGCTGGGCATCGTGGAAGGACCACGCCGAGCGGCTTGCCCATCGCCACACCGTGGTGCGCGTCCAGCCGCGATCGGTCGAACTGGCGGAGGCGGGCGAACCTATCCCGCCCGACTACAGCATCGGCATGGAACGCGATGCCCTACTGGCAACGGTGGATGCGCTCGGGCTCGAGCGATTCGACCTGGCCGGCTGGTCGCTCGGCGGCGGTGTCGGCCTGGCGTTCGCGCTGGAGTACCCCGAACGCGTTCGCACTCTGACCCTGATCGAGCCGGAAGCCCCGTGGGTGCTTCGGGCCACCGGGCACGCCGCCGAGGCGCTGGCCGCGGCCACGGCCTTCGATCATGACTTCGCGCGCCGGGAGACAATCACCATCGAGGATCTCAAGAACTTCCTGGTACGCGCCGGCATCGGCGACCCGGACACCGACTTCGAGTCGCACCCGCGGTGGCCGCTGATGGCACAGAACCGGCAGGCCCTGTCGACCATCGGCGCTATCAGCAGCTTCACTGACTCGTTGGACCGGCTGCGCGCCCTGGACGTGCCGATCCTGGCGGTCCGTGGCACCGATTCCACCGAGACAGACATCGCGATCACCGAGGACATCGTTGCGATGGCGCCCGATGCGAGGCTCCTCAAGCTTCCCGGCGACCACTCGTGCTTCCTCCAGCACCCCGACCAGTTCCTGACGGCGTTGGAGAAGCACATCGCGGCCGCTGCCGGAGGGGGTTGACGGTGGGTTTTCGGAATTCGGCACGCTGGATTCGGCCTACAACGATTCAGCGGCCGCTTTCGGCCATCCAGCGTGCCAGATTCCGAATTCTTGGGGATTGAGCCCTCAGAGTGGCGAGAGTGCCGGCTGCGGCCGCCCTCCGCGAGTCCGGCACCGCCTTCCATCCGCGGGCTTTCCCTGACAGGGCCGAGCCTGATCCGGGCGCTCACGGCTGCGAGCGCATCCCGAACCACGAGTTTTCCGACCTGCCGCGATCCACGCTCTACCGGAGACGTACCTCACGGCGTCCGCCGAGGGCGTTGGCAGCCAGGAATTCCGGATTGGGCACGCTGGAATCGGTGTACATCGATTCAAAGGCTTATATCGGCCCTTGAGCGTGCCAGAACCGGAATCCGCGGACCGGACCGACCAGCCCTTGCATCCCGCGGGCTCAACCGCCCCAGCGTCGAGATTCCGCGGGCTGATCCGCCCCAGGAGCGGAATCCTGCGCACCGAACCGACCAGCCCCTGCATCCCGCGGACCGAACCGACCGGCCCCTGAATTCCGCGTGCTGAACCACCCAGCCCAGCCCGCAACCCTCACGCCCTGACCCGCTCCGGCCGGGTGAGCCGGGCGATGTGCAGGGCCAGGTAGCCGGTCTCGTCCTCGGTGATGGGTTGCTCCAGCCGCATCTCCAGTAGTCCACGCACCTTGACCGCGCACCCGTAGGCGCGGGGGTGGGCGCTGCGGATGGCGTCGGCGAAGATGCCCCGGTCGTCATCGACCTGGTCGTCGGAGTGCACCCGGACGAAGAAGTACCGCAGGTGGGTGATGAACCGCCCGACGTTGACCGAGTCGCGGTCCAGCGGCTGGCCGTACTCGCTCTCGATGATCTCGAGGATCTGCGAGAAAACCCCGGTCATCCGATAGGTGAAGGCGAGATTCCCAGAGTTGAAAGCCGCGTTGACCAGGTGCATCGCGATCGGGATGGCCTCCTCGGGCGGCAACTCGACATCGAGCTCGGCGTTCACCGCGGCGACGATCTGCTCGCCCCAGTACAGCTCGCGAGGGTAGAGGTGCGCCAGCTCGGCGCGCAGCGGGAACACCCGCCACCCCCAGCGCCACCTCCCTGCTGGTGGTCGCCAGCTCGGCGCGCAGCGGGAACACCCCCTCGATGCCGCGCTGGACGCGCTTGATGGCGAAGCTGAGGTGGTCGGCCAGAGCCAGCACGGTGGTGGACGACGGCTCGCGGCGCAGCTCGGCCCAGACCGGGGCGAGCACCCGGTCGACCAGGGCCACGTGCTCGGGTGCGATGGAGGCGAGCATCAGCCCGAAGTTGTCGGCGTTGCGGCCGTCCTCGGGCACGAACACCCGGACCACCTTGCTGCGGTCGACCGGGCCGCCGGGCCGGGCCTGGAAGCCCAGCCCGCGCCCGGTGAGCACGATCTCGCGGCCGGTGTCGTCACGGGCGAGCACGACGTTGTTGTTGAACACCCGCAGGATGTGCACCGTCGTGATCCTTCCCTGAGCCAAGTGGGGGCCAGCCTACGCCGGGGCGTCCGGGCACCCCGGACGCCCGCAGGCGTCAGTCGGCCAGGTTGCCACCGTTGCTGGCGATGACGTCGGCGTAGTAGCCGAACGACTTCTTCCGGTACCGCTGAAGGGTGCCCGTGCCGTCGTCGTTGCGGTCGACGTAGATGAACCCGTACCGCTTCGACATCTGCGCGGTCGAGGCGCTGACCAGGTCGATCGGACCCCACCAGGTGTAGCCCCACAGCTCGACGCCGTCCTCGATGGCCTCGCGCACCTGCAGCAGGTGCGCCCGCAGGTAGTCGATGCGATAGTCGTCCTCGACGGTCAGGACGCCATCGCGTTCGACCAGCTCGTCTTTGGCGCCGAGGCCGTTCTCCACGATGAACAGCGGCTTGCCCCAGCGGTCCCAGAACTGGTTGAGCACGATGCGCAGTCCGACCGGGTCGATCTGCCAGCCCCACTGCGACTCGGGCAGCGTCGGGTTCCGCTTGCCACCCATGATGTTGCCCTGGCCGACCTCGCCCGCCGTCGCGGACTCGCACAGGCTCATGTAGTAGCTGAAGCTGACGAAGTCGACGGTGTTCCTGAGCGTCTCGCGGTCGGCGTCGGCGATGTCGAGTTTGATGCCCTTCTCGCGCAGCGTCCGCAGGAAGTAGCCGGGGTACTCACCGCGCACGTGGACGTCGCTGAACGCCAGGTTGTCGTGGTCGGCCCGCATCACGGCCAGCACGTCGGCCGGGTCGGGGGTCAGCGGGTAGATCGGCATCGCGATCACCATGCAACCCACCTTGATTGTGGGGTTGACCTCGCGCGCGATCCGGGTAGCGGACGCCGAGGCGACCAGTTCGTGGTGGATCGCCTGGTACAGGTCGCGCTCCGAAAGCTGCTCCTTCGGCGTCCAGATGCCACCCGACATCAAGGGCGCGTGCAGCACCGCGTTGATCTCGTTGAAGGTCAGCCAGTACTTCACCCGATGCCCGTACCGCTCGAACAGGACGCGGGCGTAGCGCTCGTAGTAGCCGATCAGCCGACGGTCGACCCAGCCGTCGTACTCGCGGGCCAGGTGCAGCGGGGTCTCGTAGTGGCTGATCGTGACCAGCGGCTCGATGCCGTGCTTCTCGCACTCGTCGAGGACCCGGTCATAGAACGCCAGGCCGGCCTCGTTCGGGGTCTCCTCGTCGCCGAGCGGGAAGATCCGCGACCAGGCGATCGAGAACCGGAACACCTTGAAGCCCATCTCGGCGAACAGCGCGATGTCGTCGGCGTAGCGGTGGTAGAAGTCGATGCCCTGCAGCTTGAGGTTGTCAGGGGTGGGCTGCTCGGTGGGCGGCGCCGAGATCCCCTTTGGCATCACGTCCTGGATGGACTGGCCCTTGCCGTCGGCGTCGTAGGCGCCCTCGCACTGGTTCGCGGCGACCGCGCCGCCCCACAGGAATCCCTGCGGGAAAGTGGTGTCCACTTGCGTTTCTCCTTGTCGTTCGAGGTCAGAGGGTGACGGACGCCGCGGACGCGCCGGCGGCGACCAGGCCACTGGTAACGGGTGCGACGTCGGTGAGCTGGCCAGAGTTGGTGACGATCATCACGGTCGTGGTGTCGTAGCCGGCTGCCTCGACGGCGGCCAGGTCGACCTCGCAGAGCACGTCGCCGGCCCTGACGGCGTCACCCTTGGCCACTCGCGGGGAGAAGCCGTGGCCCTTGAGCTGGACGGTGTCGATACCGATGTGCACCAGCACCTCGACGCCGTCGTCGGACTTGATCCCGAAGGCGTGGCCCGACTCCATGGTCACCACAACGCGTCCATCGATCGGCGCCACGACGGTGCCGTCGGTCGGCTTGATGGCGACGCCGCGGCCCATGGCGCCGGAGGCGAAGACCTTGTCAGGCACCTCGGCCAGCGGCAGGGCGGTGCCGGCGACCGGGGCGATCAGGCCCACCACACCGGACGCCGCACCTGCGGCGGCGTCTGTCGAGGCAGCCGAGGGCGCGGACTGGGCGTCGGCAGGTTCGGCCTCGGGGTGCTCCCGCGGGGCGAAGAACAAGGTGCCCACGAAGCCGATGGCGATGGCGATGCCGGTGCCGATGAGTTGCAGGGTGAAGTCACCGACGTTCATGTACGCGGGCAGGGCGAGCAGAGACGGGAACACGAAACCGTTCGCAGCGCTGCCGCCGGCCGAAGCGATGGCGCCACCGATCGCCCCACCGGCGAGACCGAAGTAGAAGGGGATCTTCAGGGGCAGGTTGACGCCGTAGATGGCGGGCTCGGTGATGCCGGCGACGAAGCCGGACAGCGCGGACGGTCCGGCCACCTCACGGCGCTTGGCGTTGCGGGTGCGGAACATGACGGCCAGGGTGGCGGCGGCCTGGGCCAGGACGGCGGCCAGCAGTGGGCCGGACAGCACCGAGTATCCCTGCAGGGTGATGTCGTTGAGCATGATCGGGACGATGCCCCAGTGCAGACCGAACAGGACGAGGACCTGCCACAGGCCGCCCAGTAGCGCGCCGCCCAGCCACGGGGCCAGCATGAACACGGTGGTGATTCCTGTCGAGATGCCGCGGGCAGCGAAGGTGGTGACCGGGCCGACGGTCAGCAGCACCAGCGGGACCATGACGAGGATGACCAGCAGCGGGGTGGTGAAGTTGCGCAGCCAGTGCGGGAGTACCCGGTTGAGGAACCGCTCCAGGAAACCCTGCAGCCAAACCGCGATGATGATCGGCACCACCGAGCTGGTGTAGTTCATCGGGACGACCGGTAGGCCGAAGAATGTCACCGCCTCGGTGGCCTCGGTCAGTGCGACGATGCTCGGGTAGACCAGGGCGGCCGCGATGGCCATGGAGGTGAAGATGTTCGTCTTGAACCGCTTCGCGGCGTTTACTGCGAGGAAGATCGGCAGGAAGTAGAAGATGGCGTCCGCTGCCGCGTTGAGGATGGTGTAGGTGCTGGTGGCGGCGTCCAGCAGGCCGAAGTTGGTGAACATGGCCAGGAACGCCTTGAGCAGGCCGGCGCCGGCCAGCGGCCAGAGGACGGGCAGGAAGATGGAGCTGATCAGCTCGATGAACCGGTTGAGCAGGTTGCCCTTGGCACCGCCCTCGACGGATTCGGAGGCCTGTTCGCCCAGCTTGGTGATACGGGTGATCTCCTCGTAGAGGGCCGGCACGTTGTTGCCGATGACAACCTGGAACTGGCCGCCGGAGGGCACCACGGTGATGACGCCCGGCAGCTTCTCGACGGCGGCCTTGTCGGCCTTCGAATCGTCCTTGAGGGTGAAGCGCAGGCGGGTGGCGCAGTGCGCCACCTGGTTGATGTTCGCCTCGCCGCCAACCTTTTCCACGATCTGCGGGGCGAGAGCCTTGTAGTCCACGGAGCCCATCGGTGGGTCCTTCCTGTTCCGGGCAAACAGAAAAGGCCTGAGACCACACATTCGTGTGTCTCAGGCCTTGCCTCGTCTGCCGAGTAACAATCCTTGTGAGCGTTCGCTCGGGAACACGCTAACACAGTCATCTCGCCTTGTGCAACTGGGGGACGCCGCCGCGCGCGAACGCCCTGCTGACCCTGGGGGCCCACCCCAGCGCGGACCCTTGCCGTGCCCGGGTGGCCAAGCGGGATCACGACCACCCACCTGCCTCCCACAACCCGGCCCAGGCCGTGCCCGGGTGACCAAGCGGGATCATGACCACCACCTGCTCCCCAACCCAGACCCCGGCCGTGCACGGGGGTCCGGTGGAGCGCTGGCCAACCTCAAACGAACTTCAAATCTTCGCCAGATTTGAAGTTGGGTCATCCTGCCTTGTCGAAGAGCTATTCGCGACTCCGTCCGACCGCTTGCGAGCCCCGGCGTTTGAAGTTCAGGACGCTGCCAGAGCCGGACGTAAGGTTGATGGGTTCCCGGCAGGAGGGGCACTCGATGTCGCAGGGAAACACCACCTTGAGCGGTCGCGTGGAGACCGCGATCCGGGGCCTGACCCCCGGGTACTTCGCCGTGGTGATGGCGACCGGCATCGTCTCGGTGGGGATGCGCACCAATGACTGGCCGGTGGTGTCGGGGATCCTGCTCGCGATAGCTGCCGTCGCCTACGTCGTCCTGGTGGGGTTGAACGTGGCCCGCATCATCCGGCACCGCAGGGCCATGGCAGACGACTTCGCCGATCCGGCACGCGCGTTCGGCTTCTTCACCTTCGTCGCCGCCAGCTCAGTGCTGGGCAGCCGACTGAGCCAGGAGGGGTTCCACCTGGCGGCACTGGGGTTGCTGCTGGTCGCCACCGTGGCCTGGATCCTGCTCGGCTACGTCATCCCGTGGACAGCGGTACTCGGCGAACGCAAGGTCACGCCGCTGTCGACAGCCAACGGCACGTGGTTCATCTGGGCGGTGGCGAGTCAGTCCATCGCGGTGCTGGCGGCCACCCTCGAGGTCGAGCTTGAGGCCTGGCGGGCGCCGATGGGGCTGCTGGCGGTCTTCTCGTGGTCGGTTGGGATCTTCCTCTACGTCGCGGTCGGAGTCTTCGTCGGCATCAGGATGCTGTCCTTCCCGTTCCGGCCGACCGATCTCACGCCCCCGTACTGGGTGGCGATGGGCGCCACCGCCATCACCGTGGTGGCAGGGGCGAGGATCGTCGAGATGGCCACCGCCCCGATGGTGGATGCCACCCGCGGCCTGATCGCCGGCGCCGCGGTCTTCTTCTGGGCGTTCGGGACCTGGCTGATCCCGCCGCTGATCCTGGCCGGGCTGTGGCGCCACGTGATCCACCGGGTGCCGCTTCGCTACGAGGCGACCCTGTGGAGCATCATCTTCCCGCTCGGGATGTACGGCGTTGGCTCCCAGTTCCTGGGCGCCGTCGATGAACTGCCGATCGTTGAGGCCATCGGCTATGCGGAGAGCTGGGTCGCGCTGGCGGCCTGGCTGGTCACCTTCGTCGCCATGGTTGTGAACATCTGGCGGACGGTTATCCGCCGGCCGGTCACCGCGCAGGCCCCAGCAGACGCGAAAGGCCGGTAGCCGCCGTCCAAGTGAACTGACGACCCTGTTTGCCGCGCCGCAGGTACCCTCTCGCCTCCAAGCTCGACAAGTCATTGCGTGCAGTCTGCTCAGTCACCCCATGACTCGATGCGTGCGACGCCGCTGAGTAGGCGAAACCGGGGTTGCGGAGCGCGTGGTCCAATAGGGCGATCTGCCGATGGTTGAACTCGCCCGGCTGTTCGCGCAGCCTGTGCTGCATAGCCTTCATCTCGCCCATCTTCCGCTCCAAATGCACGGCAAGCTCTTGGATGGCGCGCCTGATTACACGTAAGTGATGGAGGAAGAAGTAGGTCAGATCACCACCGTCGGTCTCGGTCAATTGGAAGGACCGGCTGTACTGAGCGGGCGCCTGGCGCAAGATCGTCGAAACCGTAAGGAACTCCGCCAACCAGAAGCCTTCGTGGAGCATTGACCAGTAGAACAAGGCCCTGGCGGTCCGCCCGTTCCCATCAGCGAAATAGTGGTCATAGCCAACCATGAAGTGCACAGCGATGGCCCGCAGGACAGGGGGCAGGTACTTGCCCTGATCCGCTCCGTTGGCGAACTCACATAACCGTGCCAAGCGCTCGCTGAGCGTCGAAGCATCGGGTGGCTGGTGCACTACCTGGCCGTCCCTGACATCCACGATCGCAACTCGCGTCTCATCCGGCGCCTGCAATTCGCCAGCAGCATCCGGATCGTCGAGAGTCGCATCGGTTACGATTTCGTGGATCCGCTTAACCATCTCCGGAGTAAGTGGATCACCTCGATGCGCACTGATGTACTGCATGGCCCGGTAGTTGTTCACGATCATCCGCTCGCTGGTGTTGCGCGGTTCACGACCAGAGCGAAGCATCAGCTTGGCCTCAACTCTCGTCGTCACCGCTCCCTCGAGCTGGCTCGATGTGATGGCCTCCTCCATCAGGCTGCTGATCACGTAGCGTGCTCGGGTCTCGTCATTGGTCACCAAACCGCTCACGACGATCTGGCCGCTGCTGGCGCGAGTGATTTCGTCATTCAGTTCGAGGACTTCGTCCGGCATCACGAACCAGAAGGGCTTACCCTCCTTGTCCCGCAGTGACGGCAGGAGACGCTCGTTCTGGAGCCGCGCTGTCTTGATCCGCAACCACCACTCCTGCGTGGTCAAGCCCTCTGGCGCCTGCTTGTGACGCAACTTGTCCCAGTGCGGGTACCCCGAAGGAGTGGCCACCGACGTGGTCATCACGCGCACGAACCGTTCGGGGTCGTCGGCCAATTGCTGAAGCAGGGCTCGAGTGTCAGGGGGAGTGGTCGGGAGCTTCATGTGCGCACCAAGGAGTTGCCGGGTTTGGGCAATTCTAAACGAACTCCAAACGAACTTCAAATTTCGACAGGATTTGAAGTTAGGACGTTACGCCTTGTCAGAATCCTTTGCTCGGGCAACCAAGCGCTTTCTCCCGCGGATCGTTTGAGGTTGGCCAGCGGGTGCATCTGGCAGTATGCGTCCACGACCAGGGGTGCGTGATCCACGGACCCATGAGGAAGGGTTACGCCGCCTGTTCGATGGCGACCCGAGCGGCCGCCGTCATTACTGGGTGCAGAAAGTGTGGTCTGGGCGATCAAGTGCACCCACTAACCACCTATGGGGTCGGCAGATTGGTAATCCAACCCGCCCAACGACGCTTTCAACGATTCAAAGCCCTCTGCAGTCCGTTGAGCGGGCCGTTCTACCAATCCGGCGTGCAGCAGTGCCCGACGCACTGGTCTGCTGTGTGGCGCGCGACTTATGGCTACAGGATCGCTCAAGACCCCGAAGGCTGCCCAAGACTTCCCACCGAGCGCATGGATGCAGAACGTTCAGGCTAGTGAAGTGGGGTTTGATTGGGTGGGCCTAACTGGACTTGAACCAGTGACCTCTTCCTTATCAGGGAAGCGCTCTAACCGACTGAGCTATAGGCCCGAACCGGACGCTGGACCGGCCAGCACCGACCAGCCACACTAGCGCATCGGTTCGCGTCCGCTCAAATCCCTGGCCCGGCATGAAACGATGAATAAGTAGCCGTACCTACAGACCGGAAGGAGACTGTGATGGCGAAGATCACGATCATCGGGGGCCACGGCAAGGTCGCGCTGCTGACCGCGCCGCTGCTCACCGAGGCGGGCCACGAGGTGACCTCGATCATCCGCAACCCCGACCATGCCGACGACGTGGCGGAGACCGGGGCGCGTCCCGAGGCGGCCGACACCGAGCAGCCCGACACCGACGCCATCGCCGAACCGGTGCGCGGCCAGGACGTCGTCATCTGGTCGGCCGGTGCCGGCGGCGGCAACCCGGCCCGCACCCGCGCGGTCGATCGGGACGCCGCGATCCGCTCGATCAATGCCGCCGCCCAGGCCGGCGTGCGGCGCTACGCGACGGTCTCGTACTACGGGTCCCGCCCCGACCACGGCGTCCCAGCCGACAACTCGTTCTTCCACTACGCCGAAGCCAAGGCGTTCGCCGACGAGCACCTGCGTGGGGCCGACCTCGACTGGACCATCCTGGCCCCCAGCGGCCTCACCATGGACCCCCCGACCGGTCGAATCGACGCCCACCTGGGTTTCGGCCCGCAGGGCGACCGCTCGGCCGGACGGACGGTGTCCCGCGGCAATGTGGCCCGGGTGATCGCGGCGGTGGTCGAGGCCGGCGGCCCGAGCCGCACCACGATCGCGTTCACCGACGGTGACACCCCGATCAGCGAGGCCATCGGCTCCTGAGACTCCCCGGAACCGACCCTGAGGCGTCCCCAACCACACTTGCCAGCGGCAGATCAGCGAGCGCAATCTGGACCCATGACGAACTACCCAGCACCCATCAACTCCGAAACGCGCACCGCCTCGATGCTCGCCCATCTCTCCGGCCCGATCTCGGCAGTGGTGTCGGTGGGATGGCTGGCCATCGTCGGCCCGCTGATCGTCTGGCTGATTTACCGCGACCGCTCCGAGTTCGTGCGCGGCCAGGCCGCCGAAGCCTTCAACTTCCAGCTCACCATGTGGCTGGCGGCGGTCGTCGGCGGCCTGCTGATGATCACCGTGGTCCTGATCCCGCTCGGCGTGGCGCTGATGATCGCCGCGGTGCTCGGGTCGATCATCATGGGCGTCGTCGGCGCGGTGAAGACCTCCCAGGGTCAGCCGTACACCTACCCGTGGCGAATCTCGATCCTGCACTGATCCGCACGATTCACGAACAGCAACCAGAGCGGCCGGTTCCCCACCTCGGGGGCCGGCCGCAATTGCCGTCCGGGATTTGCCGAGGCCGTCAGCCCACGGCGTAGGCTCGATCCGAATGCCGCCGTGGCGGTGCGGAAGGAGCGCAAGAGATGGCTGAGGACACGATCGTCCGGCCCGGTTCGGACGAGCTTCGGCTGGCCGTCCTCATCGACGCCGACAACGCCCGGGCGCAACACCTGGAGAACCTGCTCGCCGAGATCGCCAAGTACGGCAAGGCCAGCGTCCGGCGCGCCTACGGCGACTGGACCTCCAACCAGTTGAACTCGTGGAAGAACGAGCTGCTGCAGCACTCGGTGCAGCCGATCCAGCAGTTCAGCTACACCGTCGGCAAGAACGCCACCGACTCCGCGTTGATCATCGACGCGATGGACCTGCTGCACGCCGGCCACCTGGACGGCTTCTGCCTGGTCTCCAGCGATTCCGACTTCACCCGGCTGGCCGGCCGCATCCGCGAGGACGGGCTGGTCGTCTACGGCTTCGGCGAACGCAAGACCCCCAAGCCGTTCGTCGCCGCCTGCGACACCTTCATCTATGTCGAGAACCTCACCGAGACCCAGACCGAGGAACCGGTCAGCAAGGAACCCGCGCTGAAGCGGGACCGCCAGCTCGACCGGCTGCTGTCGTCGGCAGTCGACACCGCGGCCGGGGACGACGGCCGGGCGAACCTCGGGCTGGTCGGCAGCAACCTGTCACGCCTGGCGCCCGACTTCGACTCCCGCTCGTGGGGTTACAAGAAGCTGAAGGACCTGATGGAGGCGCACCCCGACTACCAGGTCGGGTCGCGGGCCACCGGGGACGGAAAGACGCCCAACACCTACGTTCGGCATCTCAAGTCCGGTCGATAGCCCAGCGGGCCGGCAGGACGAAGGCCAGTCCTCGGCCCGCAGGTCAGTCCCCAGCCCCCAGCCCGAAGGTCAGTCCTCGGCCAGGGTCACTTCCAGCCCGCCCAGTACCGAGCTGGACAGGTTGTACAGGAACGCCGCCAGGGTGGCCAGCGCGGTCAGCAGAATAACGTTGATGCCGCAGACGATCGCGGTGAAGCCCAGCACCCGCCAGCGGTCGATGTAGGCGCTGACCTGCACGGTGCCCGAACCGTCCGGGTTGCCGAGCAGGGCGTTCAGGGTGTCCTGCAGCATCCGCAGGGCACCGGACGCCTCGACCACCGACCACAGCAGCGCCACCGCCACGAAGGTGATGACGGCCACCGCGATCGAGAACATCAACGAGACCTTCATCACCGACCACGGGTCGAGCTTGGCCACCCGCAGTCGGGCCTTGCGGGCCGGCCGGACCGTCCCGCCGACGGTGCGCACCCGGCCGGTCCGGGCGCCGACCGGCTTCACCGGAGCCGCCGGTGTGCTCGCGCTGCCCCCGGCGGTGCCGACAGTGGAGTCCACCGGCTGCTCGGCGGGCTGGTCAGCGAGGTGGCTCACCGGCTCGGTGACCGGTGCCTGGTCCCAGGCGGTTGGTGGGTCCTTCGGCCACGCCTCGGTCTGCACACGTCCGTCGGATTTGTCGTCGGCCTGGTTCTTCGGCACCGAGACGGTCTCGCGGGCGTCACTCATCGGTTGCCTCTCGTTCGGCAGTTACGTCTCGCCCAAGACTAACCCCGTCATCGGCCTGGACCTCCCCCGACTCCTCGACGGTGTCGGCTTCGGCGTCCTCATCCTCGACCGCCACCGGCTCCTCTTCGGCGTCCTCCTCGGGTTCGGGGTTGACCGTCACCGCGACCACCTGGTCGTCCCCCTTGATGCCGACGAACTTGACGCCCATGGTGTCGCGTCCGGTCGGGGTGACGTCGGAGACCGCGCTGCGGATCACCTGTCCGGAGGCCTTGAACGAGATCACCTCGTCCTCCTCGCAGACCATCAGCGCCGCGACCAGGCCGCCGCGCTCGTCGTTCAGCCGCATCGCCCGTACCCCGAGCCCGCCGCGGTTCTGCAACCGGAACTCCGAGACCGGGGTGCGCTTGGCGTAGCCCTCCTCGGTCATGGTGAACAGGTACTGGCTGTGCTCATCGGCGCCCGCCGGGATGACGGTCATGCTGAGCAGTTCGTCGTCGCCGCGGAACCGCATCCCGGTCACCCCGGAGGTGGTCCGTCCCATCGGACGGACCTGCTCGTCGTCCGCCCGGAACCGCAGGCCCTGTCCCTTGCGGCTGACCAGCAGCACCTCGTCGTCGGCGTCGACCAGCTCGGCGCCGATCAGCTCGTCGTCGGGCTCGCGGAAGTTGACTGCGATCAGACCCGCCTGCCGCGGCGAGTCGTACGCCGACAACTCGGTCTTCTTGACCAGGCCCTTGCGGGTGGCCAGCAGCAGGTACTCGGCGTCGGAGTAGCTGCGCAGGACGATGCCCTGGGCGATCTGCTCGTCGGGCAGGAAGCTGAGCAGTCCGGCGACGTGGCCGCCCTTGGCGTCCCGGCCGCCCTCGGGCAGGTGCCAGACCTTGATCCGGTAGGCGCGCCCCATGTTGGTGAAGAAGACCGCCCAGTCGTGGCTCTTCGCGGTGAAGACGGCCGCGACCTGGTCCTCGGTGCGCAGCGACGCGCCCCGGACGCCCCGGCCGCCCCGCTTCTGGACGCGGTACTGGTCGATCCGGGTGCGCTTGATGTAGCCGCCGCGGGTCAGGGTGACCACGCACTCCTCGTCAGGGATCAGGTCTTCGTCGCTCATGTCGCCGTCGGCCGAGACGATCCTGGTGCGGCGTTCGTCGCCGTAGCGGTCGACGATGTCCTGCAACTCGGTGGACACGATCCCGCGCTGGCGTCCCTCGTCGGCGAGGATGTCCAGCAGGTCGGCGATGGTGCGTTCCAGCTCGGCCAGCCGGTCGATGATCTTCTGCCGCTCCAGCGCGGCCAGCCGGCGCAGCTGCATGTCGAGGATCGCCTGGGCCTGCACCTCGTCGATGTCCAGCAGGTCCTGCAGGCCCTGGTTGGCGACCTCGGAGTTCGGCGAGCGCCGGATAAGGGCGATGACATCATCGAGGGCGTCCAGCGCCTTGACCAGACCCCGATAGATGTGGGCGGCCTTCTCCGCCTCGTCCAGCCGGTACTGCGTCCGGCGGCGGATGACCTCCAGCTGGTGGTCGACCCAGTACCTGATGAACTGGTCGAGCCGCAGCGTCCGGGGCACCTCGTCAACCAGCGCCAGCATGTTGCAGCCGAAGTTCTCCTGCAACTGGGTGTGCTTGTACAAGTTGTTCATCACCACGCGCGGCTGGGCGTCCCGTTCGAGGACGATGACCAGCCGCTGCCCGGTGCGGGCCGAGGTGTCGTCGCGGATGTCGGCGATGCCGGTCAGCCGGCCGGAGTTGACCAGGTCGGCGATCCGCTGGGCCAGGTTGTCCGGGTTGCACATGTACGGCAACTCGGTGACCACCAGGGTGGTGCGGCCGCGGGCGTCCTCCTCGATGTCGATCACCGCGCGCATGGTGACCGAGCCGCGGCCGGTGCGCTGGTAGTCCTCGATGCCCTGCCGGCCGACGATCAGCGCACCGGTCGGGAAGTCGGGGCCCTTGACCCGGGCCATCGACGCCTCGAGCAGTTCCTCGGGGGTGGCGTCCGGGTTCTGCAGCGCCCACTGCACCGCGTCATTGACCTCGCGCAGGTTGTGGGTGGGGATGTTGGTGGCCATCCCGACCGCGATCCCGGACGAGCCGTTGACCAGCAGGTTCGGGAACCGGGCCGGCAGCACCGACGGCTCCTTCTCGCGGCCGTCGTAGTTGTCCTGGAAATCGACGGTGTTCTCGTTGATGTCGCGGACCATCTCCATGGCCAGCGGCGCCATCTTGCACTCGGTGTACCGCATCGCCGCGGCCGGGTCGTTGCCGGGCGAACCGAAGTTGCCCTGGCCGCTGACCAGCGGGGCCCGCATCACCCACGGCTGGGCCAGCCTCACCAGGGTGTCGTAGATCGCCGAGTCACCGTGCGGGTGGTACAGACCCATCACCTCGCCGACCACGCGGGAGCACTTGTTCCAGCCGCGGTCGGGACGGTAGCCACCGTCGTACATGGCGTAGATCACCCGCCGGTGCACCGGCTTCAGGCCGTCGCGGACGTCGGGCAGCGCACGTCCCACGATCACGCTCATCGCGTACTCGAGGTAGGAGTTCTGCACCTCGGTCTGCAGGTCGATCTGCTCGATGACGCCCTTGCGCGGCTCCTCGATGGTGTCGACCACCTGCTCGGCGGCCTCCTCCTCGCTCACCGGGTTGCCGCCGGGGCGGCCGGTGTCGCCGCCGCCCAGGAACTGGTCGTCCAGCCCCTCTCCGGTGGGCTCGGTGTTCGGTCCCTGCGGGGTGTCTGTCATCTACTCATTCCTTCTGGACAGTTGCGCGTGCGTCGTCCGGGATCAGATGTCGAGGAAGCGGACGTCCTTGGCGTTGCGCTGGATGAAGTGGCGGCGCTCCTCGACGTCCTCCCCCATCAGGATCGAGAACATCTGGTCGGCCCGGGCTGCGTCGTCCAGGGTCACCTGCAGCAGGATGCGGCCCTCGGGATCCATCGTGGTCTCCCACAGGTCCCCCGCGTCCATCTCACCCAGGCCCTTGTAGCGCTGGATCGGGTTGATGTTCGGCAGCTTCTTGCCGGCCGCCTTCCCGGCGTCCCGCAGCGCGTCGCGTTCGGCGTCGGTGTAGGCCAGCTCGTGCGGGGCGTTCGTCCAGCGCAACCGGTACAGCGGCGGCTGGGCCAGGTACACGTAGCCCTGGTCGATCAGCGGCTTCATGAACCGGAACAGCAGCGTCAGCAGCAGGGTGCGGATGTGGCTGCCGTCGACGTCCGCGTCGGCCATCAGGATGATCTTGTGGTAGCGCAGCTTGTTGATGTCGAAGTCATCGTGAACGCCGGTGCCGAGCGCGTTGATGATCGCCTCGACCTCCTTGTTCGCCCAGATCCGGTCGATGCGGGCCTTCTCGACGTTCAGGATCTTGCCCCGCAACGGCAGGATCGCCTGGACCCGCGGGTCACGGCCGCCCTTCGCCGAGCCGCCCGCCGAGTCACCCTCGACGATGAAGATTTCGCACTCCTCGGGGTTGGTGGACGAGCAGTCGGCCAGCTTGCCGGGCAACCCGCCGCCGCCCAGCAGGCCCTTGCGGTTGCGGGCGGCCTCGCGGGCCTTGCGGGCGGCGATCCGGGCGGACGCCGCGGCGATCGCCTTGCGGACGATGTCCTTGCCCTCCGACGGGTTGCGTTCCATCCAGTCGCCCAACCGGTCGTTGACCACCCGCTGGACGAAGCCGCGGGCCTCGGTGTTGCCCAGCTTGGTCTTGGTCTGGCCCTCGAACTGCGGTTCGGACAGCTTGATCGACAGGATCGCGGTCAGGCCCTCGCGGATGTCCTCGTTGCCGACCCGGTCCTCCTTCTTGCGGATCAGCCCCCACGCCTCACCCCACTTGTTGACCGTGGTGGTTAGCGCGGCCCGCAGCCCTTCCTCGTGGGTGCCGCCCTCGTGGGTGTTGATGGTGTTGGCGAAGGTGTGCAGCGACGAGCCGTAGCCGGTGTTCCACTGCATGGCCAGCTCGACGCCCATCCCCATCTCGGAGGAGTGGGCCTCGACGTCGATGATGTTGGTCAGCGGTTCGCGGCTGCCGGTGAGGTAGCGGACGAAATCGACCAGACCATTCTCGTAGAGGAACTCGTCACCGATGTGGGTGCCCTCCTCGTCGACGTGGTCCTTGCGCAGGTCGACGATCTCGATCCGGAGGCCCTTGCTGAGGAAGGCCATCTCGCGGAACCGGGTGGCCAGCGTCTCGTAGTTGAAGTTGGTGGTCTCGAAGATCTCGGGGCTGGGGAAGAACGTGATGGTAGTGCCGGTCTGGTCGGTCTCCTCGAGCTGCTCGACCGGGCCGTCCGGGACGCCGAGGGTGAAGCCCTGCCGCCAGTGGAAGCCGTCGCGGCGCACCTCGGCGATCATCCGGGCGCTCAACGCGTTCACCACCGAGCTGCCCACGCCGTGCAGACCGCCGGAGACCTTGTAGCCGCCGGTGCCGAACTTGCCGCCGGCGTGCAGCACGGTCAGCACCAGGGTCAGCGACGACACGCCCTCGACCGGGTGGACCTCGACCGGGATGCCGCGACCATTGTCGATGACCCGGCAGCCGCCGCCGTCGAGCAGTTCGACCCGGATGTGGTCGCAGTAGCCGGCCAACGCCTCATCCACAGAGTTGTCCACAATCTCGTAGACCAGGTGGTGCAGGCCGCGCTCGCCGGTCGACCCGATGTACATGCCGGGGCGCTTGCGCACCGCCTCCAGACCTTCCAGCACCTGGATCTGGGAGGCACCGTAGTCTCCCTCGGAACGCAGGTCGGCGCCCTCCTCGAGCAGTCCGATGTCGAGATCAGGCTCGGCGACTACGTCGATCGTGGCATCCTGTGGATCGTCGGAACCATTGGTCTGGTCTGACCGCATCGCCAGATCACTCACCGGCAGCAGCTCCTTCATCGCTCGGAACCGCCTGGCCGGCGGTGGGCGATCGCCCCACGGATCGCCAGCCGACCCGTCCCAAGTACGAAATTCTACCAGCGTGGGCCTGTTCTTCCCAGCTGACGCACCCCGGCTGTGGATAAATTGCCATCTTGAGACGCTGCAGGGCGTCCTGGACGCGTCCGAGGCCCGTGCTGGAGGTCCCGTACCGGGCTGGGGGGCGGTTCGAGCCTCTGGCGCGGTTTCCATGCCGTCACCCGGGCTCCTGGCCGCCACCCCACTCGCCACTGCGCCGCTCACCCCCACCCCACTCATCACTGCGGAGAATCGCGCAGCGAGTACGATGCGCATTCCTCCGCAGTGTGAATGAGAAGATTTCGAGATCTCGGCCCCCGGGCGGCCACGCCCCGGGCACCTCACCGGTGCAGGATTCCGGTTTAGGCACCCTCAAACCCGCTTACATCGATTCAAGGGCCGCAGATAGCGTTCCAGCGTGTCAAAACCGGAAACGCCGTCCTGCGCAAGGACCGAGAACCAGCTGGGCAAGAGCTGCCAGCTCGCCCGAGCCGGCACCGAACCAGTGAGCATGGCCCTCAACACCCACCTGAGCGAGTCGGAGGTGCGGGACGTGGCGCCGAGGCCGGGTTCGGAGGTGCGGGACGCGGCGCCGAGGCCAGGTTGGCGCTGCATGCCTCGGATCGGAGCTCCGTCGAAGGCCGTGGTGGGTGGTCGGCAGTGTGCAGCTGCTTGTCCGAGCCACGGGCAGTCGCTGACATGCATTCCACTCATCCCTGAGCATCAGGGTCTGGCCGACCCCCGACTCATTCGCGGGGAACGAAGGAAGCGGCCTTGGTCGCGTGTTAGCTTCCCGGCATGGATTTCGTCTGCCTGGCCGCCGGGCAGGGCACCCGGCTGGGCCGGTTGGGGAGCTACCTGCAGAAGTGCATGTACCCGGTCGGCCTGAAGCCCTTCCTGGAGTACACCCTGGAGCAGCTGGTGGCCTGCCGCGCCGAGCAGGTCACCGGTGACCGGCTGACCCTGGTGGTCGGCCACCTGGCCCACCAGGTGCGGGCCTACTTCGGGTCCGAGTTCAGCGGAATGCCGATCCGCTATGTGGAACAGACCGAGCGCAGGGGCACCGGGCATGCGCTGTCGCTGGCCCACCAGGCGATCCGTCCCCGGGCCAGCGTGGTGGCCTGGCAGGCCGACATGTTCGTGACCGGGAAGATGTTCGCCGGCGTCATCGACCACCCCGACGACACCGTCGTCACGCTCGGGCCGGGCCACCCCGACGAACCGGCGGTGCTGCGCGCCACTGTCGAGGGCGACCGGGTGACCAGGGTCTGGCAGGGCGCCGGGCCGCTGCTCGACATCGGTCTGTGTGAGTATTTGACGGCTTGAGCGCCGGGGGTTCGTGTGGCTGGGCGCCGGGGTTGGTGCGGTTGAGCGCCAGCGATGGCGTGGGTGGGGGCCACTGCTGGCGCTCATTCGCGGTCAGGCCTGCGAGG
>NZ_JBASCI010000081.1:0-3832 GCF_049651565.1 Brooklawnia sp. | reverse complement strand
TCCGGGTTGGCGTCGAAGGCCGCCACCGCCGGCAGCAGGGCGTCGAGCATCGTCTTGTCGCCAGCGGTCGCCTTGCCACGGTCCCGGACGCCGTCGACGCCGGCGTGCAGCGCGATCGACCAGGCGGCCTGGTCGATCGGCCCGTCGTCTGGCAGCGCCGCCGACAATCGCAGCAGCAGAGTGCCGTACAACGGGCCAGCCGCGCCGCCCACCTTCCCGATCAGCGTCATCGCCGCCTTCTTGAGGTAGTCGCGAGCACTGCCGAAGTCGGCAGGGTCGAGATCGGCCACCGCCTTCATCCCGCGCACCATGTTGCCGCCGTGGTCGGCGTCGCCGATCTGGCGGTCCAGGTCGGTCAGCAATTGCTCGTTCGCGACCACGGCATCAGCGAAGGCTCGCATCCATGCCGACACCGTCCGGGGCGACAGCTCCATCAAGGTCACCAGGTCATCCCGGGAGTCGAGACCGGAGCGTCCCACAGCCGCAGCATCTCGTCATCGGCCCGAAGCAGGGTAATCGAAGCGCCGGCCATCTCGAGCGAGGTGATGTAGTCACCCACCAGGCTGCGAGCCACTTCGACGTCGGCGCCCGTGAGCAGTTCGCAGACCTCGCCGAACAACCCGTACAGCTCGATCAGCGGGGTGCCCCCCATGCCGTTGCACAGCACGATCACCGGGGCGCCGGTGAAGTCGAGGTCGGACAGGATCGGCTCCACCAGCCGGCGGGCCAGTTCTTTCACCGGTGCCAACTGCTGACGTTCACGTCCGGGCTCGCCGTGGATGCCGATGCCCAACTCGATCTCGTCGTCGGCCAGATCGAAGGTGGGACGGCCGGCGGCCGGCACGGTGCACGAGGTAAGGGCCAGGCCCATCGACCGTCCGTTGTCGGCAACCCGCTGCCCGAGCTCGGCACACCTGGCAAGGTCGTAGCCCTCTTCGGCAGCGGCCCCGACGATCTTCTCGACCAGCACGGTTACTCCGACGCCGCGGCGTCCGGCGGTGTACAGCGAGTCCTGGACGGCGACGTCGTCGGCGGTCAGTACCGAGGCCACCTGGATGCCCTCCGCGCCGGCCAGTTCGGCGGCCATCTCGAAGTTCATCACGTCGCCGGTGTAGTTCTTCACGATGTGCAGGACGCCGGCGTCACCGTTGACCGCGATGGTGGCGGCCAGCACCTGATCGGGTGTGGGCGAGGTGAAGACCTCACCGCAGGCGGCAGCATCCAGCATGCCGCGACCGACGAAACCGCTGTGCATCGGCTCGTGGCCCGAGCCGCCGCCGGAGACCAGCCCGACCTTGCCGGCACGCGGCGCGTCTGCCCTGATAACGAGACGATTTTCGTGATCGACACGCAGGGTGTCGGGGTGCGCGAGTTCAACACCGCGCAGCGCATCAGCGAGAACTGAGCCCGGGTCGTTGATCAGCTTCTTCATGATGCCAAGTCAATCACCGGCCCGCTCGGCGGCGGGTAGGAACCCGGCAAGTGTCGACGGCTGGTTGGCATCCGTGCACGCTTCGCCGGGGGCGGCTGCTCAGACGTGCAGCGGGTACCGGCACCGCAGGACCGGCCGTGCCAAGCCGCCAGGCAGCTCGTCGGAACCCGCGTTGCGGGCGTCCGACTACGATTGACCCGACCACTTTGGAGGTGTCGATGTCAGAACCCCAGCCGAAGCGGAAGGCAGACCAGCCTCCGCCCGGCCGACAGCCGAGCGACGAGTCCCGCCGTCCGGCTCATTCCGACGCGCCGTCGGGGCCTCCCCCACTGGATGCGCCGAAGCCCTGGCGCACCGAGGGCCTGCCCAAGGGCAAGGGCAACGACGACGGCGACAACCAGCCAAAGCGGAACCGGAACGTCTGGCGGTTCTGGATCGTGGCCGGCCTGCTGCTGGTGGGCCTGTGGGGCCTGCTCAGCTGGCAGGACGCCCAGAACGCACCACCCACCATCCCCTACACCGAGTTCACCACCCAGGTGCTGGTCGGCAACGTCAAGGAGATCTACGCCACCGGCGACACCATCCAGGGTGAGCTGCGAACCGAGGCCCAGCTGCCCGACGACGGCACCGAGGAGGCCGAGGCGGGGACGTACACCAAGTTCACCACCGAACGGCCCACCTTCGCCCAGGACGACCTGCTCGCCGAGCTGCAGCAGAACGGCGCGGTGGTGCGGGCCACCCCGGTGGTCGACCAGCGCGGCCCGATCGCGAATCTGATTTCGTCACTGGTGCTTTGGGGTCTGTTGATCGGCCTGATGTTCTGGTCGTTCCGCCGGATCGCCAAGGGTGCGGGCGGGCTGGGCGCGTTCGGCATGCAGCGTGAGGTGAAGCCGATCGAGAAGACCCGGGTGCGGGTCAACTTCTCCGACGTGGCCGGTATCGACGAGGTGAAGGCACAGGTCGATGAGATCGTCGACTTCCTGCGCAACCCCGACAAGTACCGCCGGGTCGGGGCGCGGGCACCGCGCGGCATCCTGTTGGAAGGTGCGCCCGGCACCGGTAAGACGCTGCTCGCCCGGGCCACCGCCGGCGAGGCCGAGGTGCCGTTCTTCTCTGCCTCGGCAAGCGAGTTCATCGAGATGATCGTCGGTGTCGGCGCGCAGCGCGTCCGGCAGTTGTTCGACGAGGCGAAGAAGGTGGCACCGGCGATCATCTTCATCGACGAGATCGATGCGATCGGGCGGGCCCGCGGCTCCAGCCGGGCGTCCGGCAGTAACGACGAGCGGGAGCAGACGCTCAACCAGATCCTCACCGAGATGGACGGCTTCGACGGTACCGAGGGTGTGGTGGTGATGGCCGCCACCAACCGGTCCGACGTGCTCGATCCGGCGCTGACGCGTCCCGGCCGCTTCGACCGGGTCATCACGGTCAGCCCGCCCGACCAGCTGGGTCGGGAGAAGATCCTGGGTGTGCACACTCGCGACATCCCGCTGGCGCAGGATGTGAACCTCAGGGCGCTGGCCCAGGTGACGCCCGGGGCGACCGGCGCAGACCTGGCCAACCTGGCCAACGAGGCAGCGCTACGGGCGGCTCGCCGCAACGACTCGGTGGTCTACCAGACCGACTTCACCAACGCGCTGGAGCAGATTCAGTTGGGCGTGGAACGCAGCGTGGTCATCCCCGATGACGAGAAGCGGCGAACCGCCTACCACGAGGGTGGCCACGCGCTGCTCGGGATGCTGCAGAAGGGCGCCGACCCGGTGCGGAAGGTGTCGATCATCCCGCGCGGCCAGGCGCTCGGGGTCACCCTGTCCACTCCCGACACCGACCGTTACGGCTACGACGAGGAGTACCTGCGAGGACGGATCGTCGGCGCCCTGGGCGGCATGGCCGCCGAGGCGGTGGTGTACGGGGTGATCACCACCGGCGCCGAGTCCGACCTGCGGCAGGCCACCGCGATCGCCCGCCAGATGGTGGGCAAGTGGGGCATGTCGCCGAAGGTCGGCCCGGTCACCGTGGTCTTCGACGACATGGACCCGCGTCAGCTCGGCATCTCCGATTCAACCCTGTCGGTGGTGGACGCGGAGGTCCGCGCGATCATCAGCGAGTGCCACGACAAGGCCGTCCAACTGCTGTCGGACAACCGGGAACGGCTGGAAGCAATCGCTGAGGCCCTACTGGCCAACGAGACCCTGGACGAGGCCGAGGTCTACCGGGTCGCCGGAATCAGGCGTCCCGGTCCCGACCCGCTGCAGCACAGCCAGGCCCCGAATCCGTCGTTGCCGGAGGAGGACCCGGGCCAGGGTGCCGCACCGGCGAGGGCGGACGCGGCCGGCCACCCGGTCAGCCAGCCGGCCCGCTAGCCCCGGGGTCAGTCGAACCGGACGCCGAGCAGGGCGT
>NZ_JBASCI010000080.1:0-3750 GCF_049651565.1 Brooklawnia sp. | reverse complement strand
GTCCGCCTCCGAAGCGTTGCGTTGCTTGAAACGACGCCTCGCCCGCATCGTCTACAACACCCTGAAAACCGACCACGAAGCGACCCTCGGGACTTGCATCTCGGTGGCCGCTTGACATAGGAGAAACGCATGGACAGCCAGTTCGTGCTCATCGCCAACGCCAAGGACGGCACTATCAGCACCTTTGAACACAGCGGTGGCGATTTGAAGCCGCTCGCCGTGAGCGAGGTCGGTGCGCCCGGCATGCCGCTGGCAGTCGATCCCGCAAACAATCTAGTCTTCGCCGGCGGCAGCGACCCCCAGGGCGTCACCGTGCTGCGGCTCGACCGGGCGTCCGGGGAACTTGAGGTGCTGGGCCGGTACGAAACGCGGGGCGTCCCCAGCTACCTGACCCTCAGCTCGGACGCCGGGCTGCTGTTCTCGGCGTCCTACCACCAAGGCCTGGGCGAGGTCTTCCGGGTCGGCGACGCGGGCGCACTGAGCCCGGTCGGTGAGCCGCTTGAGTACCGCAACCTGCACTGCGTCCAGTTGAGTTCGGACGACAACTTTGCCTACTTCGTCTCACTTCGGGACGACCTGGTCGCCCAGTACGCGGTTGCCCCCGATGGCGAGCTGACGCCGCTGGATCCGCCGACCGTCAGCGCACCGCCCGGCTCCGGGCCACGCCACCTGATCCTCAACCCGGCCGAGACATCGGCCTACCTGACCACGGAGTACGCCGGCGTGGCGTTGCACTACCGCCGCGACCCGGTGTCCGGACTGCTCGACAAGGCCACCTGGGCCACCGCCATCCCCACCGACCGGGGCCTGTCCCACAGCCGGTTCGGCGCCGACCCACGCGCCGAAGACCTGATCTGGTGCTCCGACCTGCACCTCAGCGGTTCGGGAAGGCTGCTGTACGTCGCCGAGCGGACCCGGGGCACGATCACCGCGGTCGAGGTCGCCGCGGAAACCGGTGAGCTCGGTGAGGCGCTTGCCACCTCTGACGTGGTGACCCAGCCCCGCGGGTTCCGGGTACTGGACAACGACGACCTGCTGGTCGCCTCCGAGCTTGATCGGGTGGTTGCCGTCTACCGCGCCGACGCTGATGGGGCGCTGACCGAGGTCGCCCGCCACCAGATCGGGTTGGGTGCCAACTGGATCGAGGTCGTCCGGCGTTAGCACGGGTGACTGACGCCCTGACCCTGCTCTTCAGCCGACCACGACGGCCCGGAATTCGCGGATGGGTACTGCGATGGTGGCGGTGGAGTTGAGTGGCAGTGCACCGGTTTGGCCGAGGGCCTGCCAGTTGACGGCCCAGCCTGCGGTGGCGGTGATGGTGTAGTCGCCGCGGTGTTGGTAGCTGTGGCCGCAGTCCGGGGACGGGGTGAGCGGGTCCATCGTGGCTGGCCGGGGACGCATCAGGTGGCAGACGGTGGTGGTGCCGTCGCCCCAGTCGAAGGTGACGCTGCCGCGGTTGGCCTGCAACTGGATGTCGATGCCCTGCTCGCTGACCGAGGTGGCGACCGGTCCGGGGTCCTCGGCCCATGCCCAGATCGGTAATCCGACCGCCAGGACGTTCCACTTGTTATCCGACGGGTGCGGGCTGATCGAGATCTGGGGTGCCGGGACGGCGAGTTGGGCGACAGCCTGGCCGGCCAGCACGGCTGGGTTTGTCGCGACCGGGCCGTCGGCGGTGTCTGGCATCACCGCGTCGTGGCAAACCTGGACAGTTCCGCCGTCGACGCTGGACAGCCCCTGGTTCGGGGTCCAGCACAGC
Source organism: Brooklawnia sp. (assembly GCF_049651565.1). Taxonomy (GTDB): domain Bacteria; phylum Actinomycetota; class Actinomycetes; order Propionibacteriales; family Propionibacteriaceae; genus Brooklawnia. The sequence goes on along the minus strand of NZ_JBASCI010000080.1, from coordinate 1,991 downwards.
CGCTGACCACCGGTCACCGAGTCGGTCACCAACATGTACTTGGCCCACGGGTCGTGCCCGGAACCCGCCTCGACGGGCGCAGCGGAGTCACCGGCCGGCTGCGCGTGACCAACCGGGACGTCCTGGGTGCGGGCGCGGACTTGAGCCTCGTTTCCGGATGCGCTCGAATTCACACCTTTGCCAGGGCCGAACCACTCGGCCCCGTCATCCGCCGCAGCCCTGGCACCTGCCATGGTCAAGAGGACTACGCTGATTGTCCCTACGACGACTCTCACTCGAAGGGACACTTCTCGACCTCCTCACCCGTGCTGGTGAAGAGCTTGAGATCGCCCTCCACGTGCTTGAAGAAATACGTCATGTGCACTATTCCGGATTCGCTCATGACGGAGCCTTCCCCGTCCACTGTTGAGGTGGCCAACAAGCACGCCTCAAGGGCAACCTCCGAGTCATCCCTGCGAAGTCCCGGCCTGGGACGGAAGCTAAGTTCTGCAGACTCTCCCTCTGCCTGTTTCCAGCCAAGCTCCCAATACTGGGCCACGCCGGCACGGCTCAGTGACAGATAAGGATCAGCAAGCAGCTCTTCCAGCTCAGCCGGGTAACTGCCTTCCCGGATCGCCTGCTCCTCCAGTTCGGTGGCCCGGCGCACCACCCATTCGGCTTCGGCGTAGAGCGCGTCCATGTCGGGAGTGGGGCTCTGGGACGGGCTCACCGCAGCGGGCGGTGTGCTGGGTGTCGGGGACGGTGCGGGTTCGGCGCTACCGCCTTGGGAACAGCTGGCCAGCCCTGCAGCCAGGGCCAGCCCTACGAGTGGGATCCATGAGCGACGCATCTGCACGTCGACCTCCGGGGGGTTGAGGGTTCGATTGCCACCGCAGATCATGTCACCCGGGACGTCCGGCGATTCCACCCGTCCGCCAATCCTGTGGACAACTTGGTTGGCATGCGCTTCTGGTAAGTGGCCGTTGCCCGGGCCGTGGGCATCCGGAGCGCCGGGCGGACAGGATGATGCGCTGTGTTGCCGCCCGGATCGCGGGCATGGTGGCGTCCCACCCGGCCGCGAGGGTCCGGTGGGTTGCTTGGGTGGCGCTTGCTGGGGGCGTGCCGATGGCCCGCCCGGGCACCGGGCTCGGGTGGTGCGTCGGCCGTCCCCCCACGCGATGGCCCGGTCACGTCAGGGCACGTCGAAGAAGACCCCTGTTCGGCAGGTCCAGGTGTTCCCGCACTTCGGGCGGGAACGCCTCAAACGGTCAGCCGGCTTCGTCCGGACGTTCGGGTTCGTCCGGAAGCTCGGCCTGAACCGGTGGCTCGCCTTCGATGACAAGTTCGGTCTCCGCAAGCGGTTCCGCCTCGGTGTCGGCGTCGGTTTCGGGCGCGCCCTCCTCGGCTTGGGCTTGGGCTTCGGGTACTTGGATGCGGGTGGTGCCGTCGGCGGTGACGAGGTATTGGTAGCCGGCTGGGGAGGTCCAGTGGAACACTCCCGGCTCGGGCTGCTCCAGGTGCCAGCCGCCGAAGGTCTTGGCCCGGTGGGTGAACCTGGACAGCGGCCCCAGGTTCCCCAGATGGGTCTGGCCTTCCACTCCCGGGGTGTAGGTGGTGGTGTGGTCCAGGTCGCAGTTTGCGGCGGCGCGGGTGCCGTAGGGGAACACGTCGACCGGGTTGCGTTGCTCGACGGCGAACCGCATCGCACCGGTCGGGTCGTGGACATCAACGGCACCGATGGTGGCGGGGTCGATGATCGGCCGGACGATGACCTTGCTGCCGGCGAGGAACTTCGGCAGTTGTTCGGTGAGCAGCGGACCCCACTTGTCGATGTGGGCCACACCGGTGCCGGCCTGCTCGCAGCCGGCCAACCGAGCCCCACCCCTGATGGGCCTCGGAGTTTCCGGACAGGTATTTTGTGTTTGTTTACGCTGCTACGAGTGTGTTTTGGTGTTCTTCGCGGACCTGTCTGGGGGTCTTGTAGGCGAGCGCTGAATGCCTACGTTTCGTAT
>NZ_JBASCI010000079.1:0-5969 GCF_049651565.1 Brooklawnia sp. | reverse complement strand
CATCGGCGTCGTTCTTGTCGTGGCCCTTGGGGTAGCCCGGGGTGGCGTCGGTCTCGAAGTCCCTCACCACGTCGATCTCGCGGGGCGGACAGCGCAGCAGCTTGAGGATGGAGTCTTCCTTCTTGCTCATTGGGCCAGTATCGCGGCTGGCACCCTCATTCCACCGGCGGTGCGGAGTATTCGTGGTCGGGTTTGGTCTGCCGGCTCGGCTGCACCCGGGGCGGTTCTCCCGGCATCTTGGGGTACTCCGGGGGATACGGCATATCGGTGAGCCCGGACTCGATGCCGAGGTCGTACAGCTTCAGCGCCGGCACCAGGCTGGCCGGCGGGTCCTGGTAGAGCGGTGTCCAGACGTCGCCCAGCTCGCGGTACCGGTCGGGCATCGTGAGCACGGTGAAGTCGTCGGGGTGCACCCCCGGCACCTCGTCCCAGGTCAGCGGCGCCGACACCCGGGCCGTCGGCACCGGGCGGATCGAGTACGGGCTTGCCATCAGCCGGTCGCGGGCCATCTGGTTGTAGTCGACGAAGACCCGCTCGCCGCGGGTCTCCTTCCACCAGTCGACGGTCACCCGGTCGGGCATCCGGTGGGCTAGCTCGCGTCCGATCGCGATCGCCGCGTGCCGGGCGTCCACGAAGCTGGCCGGTTCGATCCGGCTGAACACGTGCATGCCGCGACCGCCGCTGGTCTTCGGGTAGCAGTCCAGGCCGAGTTCCCCCATCACGCTGCGTAGCTCGAGGGCGGCGGCCACCACGTCGTCGAAGTCGGTGCCGGGCTGCGGGTCGAGGTCGATGCGCAACTGGTCCACCTGGTCCACGTCGGGTGCGGTGACCGGCCACGGGTGGAACCGCAGGCAACCCAGGTTCAGCGCCCAGACCACGGTGGCCAGGTTGGCCGGCGTGATCGACCAGGCCTTGCGTCCGGACGGGAACCTGATCTCGGCGACCTCCACCCAGTCGGGACGCTTCTCCGGGGCGCGCTTCTGGTAGAAGGCGTCGCCCTTGGCGTCCGATCGGGTGGCGAGCTTCATCCCCTCCCGCACCCCGCCGGGCCAGCGCTCCAGGGTGGTCGGACGCCGGAACAGCCCCGCCAGCATTCCTTCGCCGACGGTGAGCAGGTAATCGGCCAAGTCCTTCTTGGTCAGGCCGAGTTCCGGGAAGTACACCTTGTCGGGGCTGGACAGCCGCACCTCGATGCCGTCGACGTCCAGTTGGGTCGCGGGAGTCGCCATGCAGAAAGGGTAGGTGGGTGGGCCCACATATGCTGGAACGCGCAGAAAGGAGAGACCGTGACCAATTCGCTGCCCGGGGATGGCAACTTCCGGATGACCGAGGACCAGTGGCGGGTCAAGCTGAGCCCCGAGGAGTTCCACGTGCTGCGCGAGGCGGGCACCGAGCGTCCGTTCGTCGGCGAGTACACCGACACCGAGACCGAGGGCGTCTACCGCTGCCGGGCCTGTGGTGCGGAGCTGTTCCGCAGCACCACCAAGTTCCACTCCAACTGCGGTTGGCCGAGCTTCTTCGCGCCGCTCGCCGAGGACCGCGTCCGTTACCTGGAGGACCGTTCGATACCGGGCAGGCCGCGCGTCGAGGTGCGCTGCACCAACTGCGACTCCCACCTCGGCCACGTCTTCGCCGGCGAGGGCTATGACACCCCCACCGACCTGCGCTACTGCATCAACTCGATCAGCCTCACCCTCTCCCCGGCTGAGTAGGCCGGTGAGAGGTGGCGGCCGGACGCCCTGCCGGGGGCGTCCCGGCGCGTCTACCCGGCCCGAAGTGGGCTGCTGCGTAGGCTCGGGCGTGTGCTTCGGAAGCTGCAGTCGTCAATGACCGGCGGAACTTTCTGGCGCGTGCAGGACGCCATTGAGCTGTTCCGCTGGCGCCCGGAGCTGACTGTGGAGGAGATTCCGGCTCCCCAGCGCATCGCCCCGCACGCCTACGCGATCGAGGCCGTCGTCCACTCGGCCGACAAGGCCGAGATCGGCACCGGCCGGTTGATCGTGCTGCATGATCCGAGCGGCAACCCGGCATGGAACGGCACCTACCGGTGCGTCAGCTACGCGCACGCCGACGTCGACCTGGAGATGGTGACCGATCCCCTGCTGGCCGAGGTGGGGTGGACCTGGCTGACCGAGTCCCTGCACAGCGCCGGGGCCGAGTACCACGACGCCTCCGGCACCGTCACCGCGGTTTCGAGCCGCAGCTTCGGCGAGCTGGCCGACGAACCCGACCGGGCCGAGGTCGAGATCCGCGCGTCCTGGACACCCGAGATGGCGGACCACGACATCACCCCGCAGTTGGCGGCCTGGCAGGCGCTGCTGTGCACCACCGCCGGGCTGCCGCCGCTGCCGGACGGTGTGATCGCGTTGACCTCGCGGCTGGAGCGTTGATGGCGCAACCGCCGCCCGAAGACCTGCCCGTGCTGACCGAACCGGCCGACGGTGTGCCCGACGTGGTCGACACCGCCGAGGGACGCCGCGCGACGCTGGCCGCGCTGGCGGCCGGCAGTGGGCCGATCGCGGTGGATGTCGAGCGCGCCCAGAGCTACCGCTACTACGCCAAGGCCTACCTGGTGCAACTGCGCAGACCAGGCTCGGGCACCTTCCTGATCGACCCCATCGCGTTCGAGACCCCGGACGCCGAGGTCGCCCACTTCGCCGCACTTCGGGATCTGATTGCCGATGAGGAGTGGATCCTGCACGCCGCCACCCAGGACCTGCCCAACCTGGTTGAGCTCGGGTTGCGGCCGACGAGACTGTTCGACACCGAGCTGGCCGGCCGGCTGCTCGGCCTGCCAAAGGCGAGTCTCGGCGCAATGGCGGAACGCTACTGCGGGGTTCGGCTGCTGAAGGAGCACTCGGCGGTCGACTGGTCGCGGCGTCCCATCCCGCGCGACTGGCTGGTCTACGCGGCGCTGGACGTTGAACTGCTGCACGAGTTGCGCGAGAAGCTGACCGTCGAACTGCGGCAGGCTGGCAAGCTCGACTGGGCCCGGCAGGAGTTCGACTACCTGTGCCGGTGGGCGCTGGAGCCACCCGCCGAGCGGCCGGATCGTTGGCGGCGGGTATCCGGCAGCCACCAGGTGCGCACGCCGCGCGGCCTGGCGGTGGTGCGGGAGCTCTGGCTGGCCCGCGACGAGGTCGCGCACCGCACCAACCAGGCGCCCGGTCGCGTCCTGCCCGATGCCGCGATCAGCACTCTGGCCGCGATGATCACCAAGCGGCATCCGGCGGTGCCGAACGCCCGAGAGATGGGTCAGGTCGAGGGTTTTCGGCGCCGGCAGGCCCGGCAGTACCAGTCGATCTGGCGGAACGTGCTCGACCGGGTGGCGGCGATGACCTCTGCCGAGCTGCCGCCCCTGCGGTTGACCGGCAACGGGATCCCGATGCCACGCAACTGGCAGCGGGCCAATCCGGACGCGTGGGAGCGCTGGTCGAAGGTGCGTCCGGCGGTGGTTGCACTGGCCGAGGAGCTGCAGTTGCCGGTGGAGAACCTGATCGCACCGGACGCGTTGCGGCAGTTGCTCTGGCAGCCGCCCAGCCCGCTCAGCGTCGAGGCGATCGACGAGCAGTTGGCCGGGCTGGGCGTCCGGCCCTGGCAGCGGGAGCTAGTTGCTCCGCTCGTGGTCGAGTTGCTCGATTGAGGGCTCGTCGAGTCGGCTGACCGTCGCGACCACCTGCCGGGCGACCGACTGCGGGGTGAGCCCGATCTCGGCCAGCACCTCCCCGCGGGAGCCGGCGTCCAGGTAGCGCTGCGGGACGCCGAACTGCCGCATCGGCACCTCCACCTCGGCGGCGTCCATCGCCAGTTCGAGTCGGGAGCCGAGCCCGCCGATGACCAGGTTGTCCTCGATGGTGACGACCAGTTCGTGCTGGCCGGCCAGCTCGACCAGCGCATCGTTCACCGGTAGCGCCCAGACCGGGTCGACCACGGTGGCGGCGATGCCCTGGGCGCGCAGCAGTTCGGCGACGTGCACGGCCGGGCCGCACATCGCCCCCCAGGCGACGATCAGGACGCGGGCGTCGGAGTCGAACGACAGCAGGTCGAGGCCGTTGCGGTGGCTGGCTGCCGGCATCGGGTCGGGCAGCTTCTCCTTGCTGTAACGGATCAGGGTCGGGGCGTCGTCCACCGTGATGGCCAGCCGCAGCGCGTCACTCAGCCGCTGCTGGTCGCGGGGGCTGGCCAGCCGCAGCCCGGGCACGATGCCGGCGATGGAGACGTCCCAGACCCCGTTGTGGCTGGGGCCGTCCGGCCCGGTGACGCCGGCCCGGTCGAGCACGATGGTCACCCCGAGTCGGTGCAACCCGACGTCCATCAGGAGTTGGTCGAATGCGCGGTTGAGGAAGGTCGAGTAGACCGCGAAAACCGGGTGCAGGCCCGCGCTGGCCAGGCCCGCGGCGCAGGCCATGGCGTGCTGCTCGGCGATCCCCACGTCGAAGACCCGATCCGGGTACGCGGCGGCGAACCGGCCCAGGCCGACCGGGTGCAGCATGGCTGCGGTGAGGGCGACCACCTCTGGGTGGTCCTCACCGATCTCGACCATCTCCTGGGCGAACGCGTCGGTCCAGGTGGTGTGCCCTGACGCGCTGATCGGCTCGCCGGTGGTGGAGTTGATGCAGCCGACGGCGTGGAAGTGGTCCTTCTCGTTGAGTTCGGCGGCCCGGAAGCCGCGCCCCTTCTGGGTGACTGCATGGACGATGACCGGCCCACCGAAGCCCTTGGCCTGCCGCAGCAGGTCGATCAAGACACCTGTGTCGTGGCCGTCGATCGGCCCCAGGTACTTCAACCCCAGGTCGCTGAACAGCATCTGGGGGGCGAGCACGTCCTTGATGCCGCTCTTCATGCCGTGCAGCAGGTCGTAGGTCTGCCGCCCGAGGGTGCCGCGCCGGATCGTGGTCTTGAGGATCTCGAGGGTCTGTTCGTAGCGCGGGTCGGCACGGACCAGCGAGAGGTGCCGGGACAGCCCACCCACGGTTGGCGAGTAGGAGCGTCCGTTGTCGTTGACGACGATCACCAGCGGCAGCGACTCGTCGATGGCGATGTTGTTGAGCGCCTCCCAGGCCATTCCACCGGTCAGCGCGCCGTCACCGACCACGGCCACCACCGTGCGGTCGGTCTCACCGCGCAGCCGGAAGCCGCGGGCCAGTCCTTCTGCCCAGCTGAGCGCGGTGGAGGCGTGGGAGTTCTCCATCCAGTCGTGCTCGGATTCGGCCCGGGACGGATAACCGGAGACCCCGCCCTGCTGGCGCAGTGAGGTGAAGCCGTCGCGACGGCCGGTGAGGAGCTTGTGCACGTAGCTCTGGTGCCCGGTGTCGAAGATGATCGGATCGTGCGGGGAGTCGAAGACGCGGTGCAGGGCGATGGTCAGTTCGACCACCCCCAGGTTCGGCCCGAGATGCCCCCCGGTGCGACTCACGTGCGTGATCAAGAACTCCCTGATCTCGGCGGCCAGGCCGGGAAGCTGATCGCGCGCCAGCGCGCGCACGTCACGCGGCTGGTTGATCGTCTCCAACAGTGACATGGGTTGACTTTATCCGCCTGCCCAACCCGATCGCACCGGACCGCGCCAGCCGTGTGCGTTGCCGTGGTGGCCAGTTGCGCTTGGCAACCCCGACGCGCCGGTTGCCAGATTCTTTGGGACGAGTCTTAACGGAACTTACTGTTTTCTCAGATTCAGGGCGAGGGACAAGGACTCGTCCCATATCCGAGGACATCGATTGACTGCAGCCAGGGCACTACCCGAAGACCACGACGCCACCCAGTACTCGCTGGTCACTGCTTCAACCGCGCGCTGTCGGCGAGCTCAGGAAGCGGTCGCGCGCCGCGGTATCGCCGACGAGATGGCTGCAGCCAGCTCGCCGCGACGCGGCATGACCGCGGACGCCACCCCGCAGACCGCTGCGGTTGCCGAGGTTCGCGCCAATTCGGCCGATAGCCCGTTCATCGCGGCGAGCCGCCCCCGGCAAGGC
>NZ_JBASCI010000078.1:0-16746 GCF_049651565.1 Brooklawnia sp. | reverse complement strand
GTGGACGCCGGCCTGCGGCCCGGCGAGGCCGACTGGCAGCTCAGCGACCGGTTGGCGTCCCAACCCGGTGAGGTACTGATCGACCACGCCTGGGACGACGGCTTCATCGAGACCGACCTGGCCGACGTGCTGGGCCTGGCCGAGGCCGGGCACCTGTGGCTCGCCGGGCTCGGTTCTGACGCGGCGGTGCTGCAGACCTACCTTGGCGCGCTGCAGCGCGGCTTCGACGTCACGGTTGTCGAGGACGCCCACGCCGCCGCCGACGTCGAGTTCGACGGTTGCAGACTGTCCGCGGCCCAGGTGGTCGCGTTCGTCAACCGGATCGTCTGGCGCGACCTCGCCCCCGACGTGACCGGCGACCTGATGGCGGCCGGCAACGTGGAGTTCAGTGCCGACGAGCCGGACGACCTGGAGATCATCGCCGCCGCCGAGGCAGAGAGCGCCGCGCTGGAACAGATCGAGGACGACCTGGCCGCCTCAACCTGGGAGGCACCTTGACGCTCACCGTCGACGCGCCGAAGGGGGTGCTCAGCTTCAACCGGCTGGGCCTGGACGAGGATCCGCCCAGACTAATCGAGTACAACAGCGCCTGGGACCTGCAGCGCCGGATCCATGCCGAGGTGGTGGCCGGCCGCCGCGGAGGCACCGTGCTGCTGCTCGAGCACGAGTCGGTCTACACCGCCGGACGCCGCACCCTGCCCGACGAGCGTCCCATCGACGGCACGCCGGTCATCGACGTCGACCGGGGCGGCAAGATCACCTGGCACGGGCCCGGGCAACTCGTCGGCTACCCAATCATCCGGCTGCCGAAGGGCGTCTACGTCGTCGACTACGTCCGCCGGCTCGAGGAGGCCCTGATCCGCACCATCCGCGGCTACGGGCTGCCGGCCCAGCGGGTGGCCGGCCGGTCCGGGGTCTGGTTGCCTGCGGACGCCGGGCGTCCCGAACGCAAACTCGTCGCCATCGGAATCCGCTACTCACACGGGGTAACCCTGCACGGCTTCGCGCTCAACGTGCTGCCCAACCAAGCCGCCTTCGGACGCATCGTCCCTTGTGGCATCGCGGACGCCGGGATCAGCTCGCTGGCCGAGGAGCTGGCCGACCCGCCCACGGTGGCCCAGACCGCCTCGGCGGTGGCACCCCACCTGGAAGACCTGCTTGGCCGGTTCGTCCCATTCGACGCCCATTGACCTACCGACGCGGGGGACAGCCGCCTAGGCTACGGTTGTGACAGCACAGCCAACAGGACGTCGGATGCTGCGCCTCGAGGTGCGCAACTCGCAAACGCCGATCGAGGCCAAGCCCGCGTGGATCAGGACGCGGGCGGTGACCGGTCCGAACTACAACGACCTGCAGGACATCATGGTCACCGAAGGCCTGCACACCGTGTGCCAGGAGGCCGGCTGCCCCAACATCTACGAGTGCTGGGAGGACCGGGAGGCCACCTTCCTGATCGGCGGGGACGCCTGCACCCGGCGCTGCGACTTCTGCCAGATCGAGACCGGCAAACCGACCGGGTACGACACTGAGGAGCCGGTTCGGGTCGCCCACAGCGTGCAGAAGATGGGGCTGCGCTACGCCACCGTCACCGGGGTCTGCCGCGACGACCTTCCTGACGAGGGCGCCTGGCTGTACGCCGAGACGATCCGGCAGATCCATCTGCGCAACCCCGGTGTCGGGGTCGAGATGCTGGCCCCCGACTTCTCCGGCAAGCCCGAACTGATCGACCAGGTCCTCGACACCCGGCCCGAGGTGTTCGCCCACAACGTCGAGACCGTGCCGCGGATCTTCCGGGCGATCCGGCCCGGCTTCAGCTACCAGCGTTCACTCGACGTGCTGACCCGGTCGCGGGACGCCGGCCTGGTAACCAAGTCGAACCTGATCCTGGGCATGGGTGAGACCCGGGAGGAGATCAGCCAGGCGATGACCGACCTGCGCGACGCGGGCACCCACCTGCTCACCATCACCCAGTACCTGCGCCCGAACGTGCGGCTGCACCCGATCGAACGCTGGGTCACCCCGCAGGAGTTCGAGGAGCTGGCGGAGGAGGCCTCCGAGATCGGTTTCGAGGGCGTGCTCAGCGGGCCGCTGGTGCGCTCGTCCTACCGCGCCGGACGGCTGTACCGGCAGGCGCTGCAAGCACTCGGACGTCCCGCCTGACCCCCGTCGGCAGACCTCAGAGCCGCGCGCGGATCCAGTTCAGGTCGGCGATCTGGTCGTCCAGGCTGCCGTGGGTCTCGATGATCACCGGGGCGCCGGCCTCGGTGATGACCTGCATGATGAACTCCGGGTCGGCCTGACCGCGGCCCAGGCGGGCGTGCCGGTCTGCCCCGGAACCCTGCGGATCGCGGGAGTCGTTGGCGTGCACCAGGTCGATGCGTCCGGTGATCGCCCGGATCCGGCCGACCAGGCCGTCCAGTTCCTCACCGGAAGCGTGGGCGTGGCAGGTGTCCAGGCAGAAGCCGACCTGCTCGGCCCCGGAGGCGGCGCTGACCGCCTGCCACAGCAACTCGATGGACTCCACCGTGCGAGCCATCGCGTTCGCGCCACCGGCGGTGTTCTCGATGAGGATCGGGCAGTCCAGCCGCAGCCCGCCGATCGCCTTGTACCAGTTCTCGTACCCGACCAGCGGGTCCTCGCCGGCACCGACATGGCCGCCGTGCACGATGAGCCCACGCGCCCCGATCTCGGCGGCGGCGGTCACCTGCTGCTGCAGCAGCTTGCGGCTGGGGATCCGGATGCGGTTGTTCGTCGAGGCCACGTTGATCACGTACGGGGCGTGCACGTACAGCCCGATGCCGGCCTGCTCGGCAGCCTCCTTCAGCGCGGCGGGCCCGCTCGGGTAGTCCAGCTTCTGGCCCTTCCAGGCCTGCGGGTCGCCGATGAAGTGCTGGACGATCTGGGCGTCGCGGGCCTGCGCGGCGGCAACGGGATCGGACTGGTCGACGTGGGCCCCCAGTTCGAGCGGTTGGCTGGTCATGGGGCCACCTTAGGCGAGCGGTGGCGGCGCGCCATGGGAGACTGGAAGGCGTGGGTTGGTGGCAGATGCTCGGTGAGTACCTGGCGGCGCTGGTCGCCACCGCCGGTGACGTGTTGCGTCTCAGCCCGCAGGCCCTCGAACGAGCCGACCGGTTCGGCTGGTCGGTGCCGATCGGGATCGCGGTGGTGGCCGGCATGTCGTTGCTGGTCGGCCAGTCGCTGGTGTTGGCCATCAACCGGGTGGGACGCCGGCGCGGCGTGCTCACCATGGTCACCTCCGGCGCCGGGCAGGTGCTGATCGCCGTCGTTGAGGCGGTGATGGTGTGGGCGGTGGCCATCGTCCTGCTGGACGAGCCGCCCCGGGTTTCGGAACTGCTACCGACCGTGCTCGTCTCGTTCGCGCCGCAGTGGCTGGGGTTCCTGGTGCTGCTGCCGTTCACCGGCACCGGTATCGCTCGGTTGCTGCAGGTCTGGCACCTGCTGGCGCTGTGGGTGATGCTGACTCCGGTGCTGGACGCCGGCCGGCCAGCGGCGCTGCTGGTGGCCGCTGCCGCCTGGCTGGTCACCGAGGCGATCGACGCCCTGGTTGAACACTCGCCGCTGCGCCTGCGCGAGCGGCTGTTCCGGCTGGTCAGCGGTTCGGCAGGACGCACCTGGCGGGACGTGATGGCGTCCTCACCGATGGAGCGGACCCCGTGATCGCCCAGATCATCATCGTGGTCGTGCTGGCCCTGATCGTGGCCGGCCTGGTCGCCCCCACCGAGGCGGTGAACTGGTGGCGCCGCGGGCACCTGGGCGAGCAGGGCATCCAGTGGCCCACCGTCGAGGAGGCCTTCCAGCACGCCGACGACGAGCCGGACGAGGAGGTCCCCGACGAGCTCCCCGCTGAGACCGACCACTACCTGGTCTACCTGTCCGGGATCGGCATCAGCAGCCCGCACCAGTTGCCGGTGGTCGAGATCCCGATGGTGCAGCGGCTGACCGAACGCATCGGCGGCACCATGATGGTCTGGCGGATCTACCCGTACTCGGTGGCCAACACCGCGCTGACCCAGGGACGCCTGCTCAGCCGGTTGTGGCGCAAGCTGGCGCAGTGGAAGTTCGAGCGGCACCCGATGCGCTGGCTGGCGTTCCTGATCAATCTGCGCAACGCCTTCCAGATCTTCGTCAGCGCCGACCAGCGCTATGGCCCGGTGTTCAACCTGGCGATCGCCCAGCAGATCGCTGCCGCGCTGATCAGGAGCGGCTACCAGCCCGCCAACCGCAAACCGGTGACGCTGCTCGGCTGGAGCGGTGGCGCCCAGATCGCTGCCGGCGCCGCCTACTACCTGGCAGCGCTGGGCATGCCGGTGCGGATCCTGTCGATGGCCGGCATCCTCAGCTCCGACCCGGGGCTCGACCGGGTGCAGGACATCTGGCACCTGCGCGGCGACACCGACAAGCTGCCCAACGTCGGCGCGGTGCTGTCGATGCGGCGTTGGCCGATCTTCCCCAATTCCGAATGGAACCGGGCCAAGCGGGACGGCCGACTCAAGCTGGTCAGTCTGGGTGATCTGCGGCACACCGGCCCGGGCGGCTACTTCGCGTCCGAACCGCTGCTGCCGGACGGCCGCCAGCCCCGGCAACTGACCGCCGACTACATCCTCGAGGTGCTGGTGGACGCCGGCCTGGCCACCGACAACTTCGCCGACCGGCCGGACGTCCCCCGGCTCGGCCAACCTGACGTGGAGTAGGACGCCGCGCAGCGGGTCAGAGGGTGCCGCGGACGGCGTCCCCCAGCACGTCCAGGCCCAGCGTCCCCAGCGACAGGGTCGCCGAGTGGAACTGGGCCAGGTCGAACGCCGACCCTTGGCTGGCCTGCGCCTCGGCGCGCAGGTCGAGCCAGTACCGCTCGCCCAGCCGGTAGCTCGGCGCCTGGCCTGGCCAGCCGTGGTAGCGCAGCACCTCGAACCGGGCATTGCCCGGCGGCCTCGAGGTGTGCGCGTTGAAGTACTGCCAGGCCTTGTCGAACGTCCATTCGCCGCCGCCCACCGACTCCGGGGCGGGCAGTCCGCAGTGAATTCCCAGGTCGAGCACCACCCGCACCGCCCGCAGCGACTGCGCGTCCAGCAGGCCCATCAGGGCTCCCGGGTCGGTCAGGAAGCCGAGCTCGGCCATCAGCCGTTCGGCATACAGCGCCCAGCCCTCGCCGTGGCCGGACACCCACAGCCCGTTGCGGCGCCAGCCGTTCAGGTCGCGGTTGGCCAGCGCCAGCGCGTGCTGCAGGTGGTGGCCGGGCGCACCCTCGTGATAGACCGTGGTCAGCTCTCGCCAGGTGGTGAACTTGTCCTCGCCGACGGGCACCGACCAGTACATCCGGCCTGGCCGGGACAGGTCGTCGCTGGGTGGGGTGTAGTAGACCCCGCCGTCGTGGGTGTCGGCAATCCGGCACTCGATGCGTCGCAACGGCTCCGGGATATTGAAGTGGCCGCGTGCCAGAAGTTCGGCCACTGCCTCATCGGCCCGGGCCTGCATCCACTCGAGCAGCGCTTCGGTGCCGCGCAGCTGGTAGCGGGGGTCACGGTCGAGGGCGTCCTGCGCCTGCTGGATCGTCCCGCCCGGGACGACCTGCTGGGCGGTGGCCAGGTAGCGGCGCTGCACCTCGGCAACCTCGGCGAGCCCCCACTGGTAGGTCTGGTCGATGTCGATGCGGGTGCCGAGGAAGAACCGGGACGCCAACTGGTAGCGCTCGCGTCCCACCGCGTCCACCTCGGTGCAGCGCGGCAGCAGTTCCCCTTCGATCCGGTCGGCCACCGCCGCGTAGGCCTGCCGGGCGACCGCCAGCCCGGACGCCAGGTCGTTCGCCAACGCGTCCGGCCGCTTACCGGCCGCCGCCCCGAGGGCGGTGAAGTAGCCGTCCTGGCCCGCCCAGCTGCGGCATTGCTCGGCGAGCAGTTCGGCCTGCCGGCGGGCCGGCGGGATGCCGGCGGAGACCGATGCGAGCTGGGACGCCCACCAGCCTTCGAGCGCGTCCGGTATCGCCCGGAGCCGCCGGGCAATCGTCGCCCAGTCGTCGTCGCTGTCCCGCGGCATCTGGTCGTAGACCTCACGGATGTCGTGCAGGTTGCTGGCGACGCCGTTGACCGACAGCAGGTCGGCCCGGGCCTCAGCGGCTTCCACCTGCAGCCCCAGCCGCTCGCGCAGCGCCGCCAGCGTCACCCGGTCGACCTGGTCGGCCGGTGCAAGTGAGTCAGCCTCAGCAAGGGTTTGCCGGGCGAGGGAGGTGAAGGCGGCGCGTCCCTCGGGGGAGAAGTCGTCGTACCGGTCCTGGTTCAGGTCGACCCCGAGCATGGTGGCCTCCACCGGGCTGAGCTCAAGCGTGGCGGCGAGGTGACGTTCCGCCAGATGGTCGATCGGGGTTGGGACGCGTGCCATTGCGACAGCGTAGCCCCAGCCCGGCGCGGCCGGGTGATCTCGCAGCGCGGCCCCGGAACTTGGCGGGGATGCGCGCGTGGAAGGATGAGGCCGCTTGCCGAAATCCCGTGGAGGAAGAATTCAATGTCGAAGGTGACGTTCTACCGTGGCCAGCAGCTACCGCTCGAGATGCACAAGGTGCGGATCATCCAGAAGCTGACCCTGCTGCCGATCGAGCAGCGGCTGGAGGCGATCGACCAGGCGGGTCACAACACATTCCTGCTACAGAACGCCGACGTCTTCCTCGACATGCTGACCGACTCCGGGGTCAACGCCATGAGTCAGGACCAGCAGGCCGCCATGTTCCAGGCCGACGACGCCTACGCCGGGTCGTCCACCTACACCCGGCTGTACAACAAGCTGGTCGAGATCTTCGGCATGAAGTACTTCTTGCCGGCCCACCAGGGCCGGGCTGCGGAGAACATTCTCGCGCAGGTGCTGGTGCGTCCCGGCGACTGGGTGCCGATGAACTACCACTTCACCACCACCAAGCAGCACATCACCGCGCATGGTGGCAAGGTGATCGAGCTGATCAAGCCCGAGGGCCTCGAGGTCACCAGCGACAACCCGTTCAAGGGCGATCTGGACGTGCCGCGGCTGCGCAACCTGGTCGCCACCTACGGGGCGGATTCGATCAGCTCGGTGCGGGTCGAGGCCGGCACCAACCTGATCGGCGGACAGCCGTTCTCGCTGGCCAACCTGCTCGAGGTGTCGAAGGCCTGCCGTGAGCACGGCCTGATCCTGGTGATGGACGCGTCCCTGCTGGCTGACAACCTGCACTTCATCAAGACCCGCGAGGCGGCCTGCGCCGACATGAGCATCCGCGAGATCACCCGGGCGATGGCCGACGCGGTGGACGTCATCTACTTCTCGGCCCGCAAGCTGGGCTTCGGCCGTGGTGGCGGCATCTGCATCCGCGACGAGGCGCTGTACAAGCGGATGCGTGGCTTCGTGCCCATGTTCGAGGGCTTCCTCACCTACGGCGGCATGTCGGTGCGCGAGATGGAGGCGATCACGATCGGCCTCGAGGAGACCATGGACGAGGACATGATCAACCAGGGTCCGCAGTTCATCGAGTACATGGTCAACGAGTTGAACCGGCGCGAGATCCCGGTGATCACGCCGGCCGGCGGTCTGGGTGCGCACCTTGATGCGATGCGCTTCCTCGACCACATCCCGCAGCCGGAGTACCCGGCGGCGGCCCTGGCGTCCGCGGTCTTCATCGCCTCGGGAGTTCGGGGCATGGAGCGCGGCACCATGTCGGAGGCTCGCGACGCCGAAGGAGTCGAGCCGCTGGCCGACATGGAGCTGGTCAGGCTGGCCATGCCGCGCCGGGTGTTCACACTGTCGCAGGTCAACTACGCGATCGACCGGATCGACTGGCTCTACCAGAACCGCCGGATGATCGGTGGGATGCGCTGGGCCGAGGAACCCGAGATCCTGCGGTTCTTCTACGGCCGCCTGGAGCCGGTCACCGACTGGCCGAACGAGCTGGTCGCCAGGTTCCGGGAGGACTTCGGCGACAGCCTGTGATCTGACGGCGCCACGCCACGCAACAACGCGGAGGATCGGGCGGCGACTACGCTGCGCGATCCTCCGCATCGTGTATCTGGCGGGTGGCTACCTCGGGCTATCTGGCGGGTGGCTACCTCGGTGCGACTGCGCTTCGCTCAGGGAGATCCGGGAAGTCATCCGGCGTCTCGAGCTCCTGGATGCCGTGCAGCGTCGAGACCGGCGGCTCGTGCTCCAGCGTCGGGTCCACCCGCAGGTAGGCCTTCGTCTCGCGGGCGATCAGGCCCGAGCAGATGAGCAGCCCCGATCAGGTTGGGCAGGGCCATCAGGCCGTTGGCGATATCGGAGAAGGTCCAGACCAGGTCCAGCTCCACCGTGGCGCCGACGAAGACCACCGCGCTGAACACCAGTCGGTAGGGCATCACCGCGCGCAACCCGAGCAGCCGATCGATGTTGCGTTCGCCGTAATAGGCCCAGCCAAGAATGGTCGAGTAGGCGAAGAAGACGATCGCCACCGAGACGATGGCGCCACCCCAGGTGCCCGGCAGGCCGGTGCCGAAACCCTCAGCCGTCAGCGCCGCCCCGGTGGAGCCGTTGCGCCAGACCCCGGTGGTGAGGATGACCAGGCCGGTCATGCTGACCACGATGATCGTGTCGATGAAGGTCTGGGTCATCGAGACCAGGCCTTGGCGTACCGGGTGCTTGGTCTTGGCTGCTGCGGCGACGATCGCGGCCGAGCCCATGCCGGACTCGTTGGAGAAGATGCCGCGGGCGATGCCGAACTGGATCGCCTGGGCAACCGCGGCGCCAGTGAAACCGCCAACGGCCGCCGTTCCGGTGAACGCGTCGGTGAGAACCAGCCCGAGCGCCGGCAGAATGCCTTGCCAGTTGATGGCCAGGACGACGAAGCCGGCGGCCAGGTAGAACAGGATCATGAACGGCACCATCAGGGCGGTGACCTTGCTGATCGACTTGATGCCACCGATCAGCACCAGCGCGGTGAACAGCGCCAGCACGATGCCCACCACCGCGGTGTTCGCGCCGAAGGTCGTGTTGAGCGCTGCAGCCACCGAGTTCGACTGGGTCATGTTGCCGATCCCGAACGCGGCGATCGACGCGGCAACTGCGAAGAAGATCGACAACCCAAGGCCGAACTTGTTCGGGATGGCCTTGGCCAGGTAGTGCTGCGGCCCTCCGTTCATCTCGCCCTTGGCGTCGGTGGTGCGGAACCGGACGCCCATGAACGCCTCGGAGTACTTGGCCGCCATCCCGAAGATCGCCGAGATCCACATCCAGAACAGCGCACCCGGGCCGCCGAGGTGGATGGCGGTCGCCACACCGGCGATGTTGCCGACCCCGACCGTGGCGGCCAACGCCGTCGACAGCGCGTGGAAGTGCGAGACGTCGCCCTGCTCCTGCGACCCGTCGCTGCGGCGCACGAACGCCAGCTTCAGCGCCGGGCCGAGCTTGGTGAACTGGACGCCACCCAGCCGGACCGTCAACCAGATGCCGGTGCCGAGCAGTAATGGAATGAGGACGAACGGACCCCAGATGATGCCGTCGATGGCATTGAGGATTTCGAGCATGCGCTTCTCCTGGCCGGGACTGTACGGGCCGCCCACTGGCGACCCCCCGCGACCCGGCGGTCAGCCGTCAGCCGACTCGGCGGCTATTCCACCACGGATGGGTTCCCCGAGCCGGGCTGACCGCAATCCGGAACCTTGGGAGTGGCCGACCGAGCCGCAGCCCGAGCGCACACTGCGGAGGTTCGGTGAGCGACTATGCTGCGCGATCTTCCGCAGTGTGGCGGGGGCTGGGTGGCCCGGCCCGCAACCGGAACCGTCGATGGCTACCTGCAGGCGATTCGCCGGGAATCAGGCGAGGTTGGGGCATTCACCAGTGCCGCGTGCGCCGGTGCCGTCCCTCGGGCCCTGCTGCGCGCCCCGCTGTGCGCCCTGACCGCCGGTGCCGTCGCAGCTGCCGTCACAATTCTGCTGCCGGTTCATCTGACCCTGGCCGTTGCCCTGGTTCGCTTGCCCTTGGCCGTTCGGGCCGTGTTGCCCGCCGCCCAGCTGGCCGCTGGCGGCCCGCTCATAGGCGATCAGGTGGTGCTCTGAACCGTTCTGCAGGTTCTCCAGCACGGTGCGCACCGCATCGGTCTCACTCTGGGCGATCGCGTCCTCCAGGTCTGCGATGTCCCGGGTCTCCAGGTCGATGCCGACCTGGTAGGCGTCCTGGAGCGACTGCATGCCCTGCGCGTACCACTGGTCGTACAGCTCCTGCAGTGTGGCGTCCGAGAAGCTGCCCACTGCCGCCCCGGCCGACGGGTCGTCGATGCCGTACTGGGTGAGCACGTTGCCGACGGCGTCGAAATGTCGCTGCTCGGCGTTGGTGATGCGCGAGAACGGCCGGGCCCCGTCGTACTGGTCGGAGAATGCCTGGTACAGGTCACGGGCCAGCCGCTCCTCCTCGCGGGTGTAGACGAGTTCGGCGACTTCGGCGTCGCTGAGTTCGCCGTCCTCGGCCACCGCCATAGGCAGCGCGGCCAGGCTGAACGCCGCGACACCCGCGACCGCGAGGCCGGCGATTCGGGTTGATGTCTTCATTGTTCTTCCTTCCCTTCGGGCTGGGGTACCAGCCGATGCCATAAGTACATTCCGGGCTTGTAAAGCGGGTGCGAGAGGAATTGTGAAGCCTTCGTGAAGCCTGGTCGCGAATCACCAGGGCTGCCCGGCCGGTCTTCCCGGGCCACCACAATGGGGGTGTGGCTAGAACCGTACTGGTCGTTGATGACGAGCCGAACATCCGGGATCTGCTGCGGGAGTACCTGGTGGCCGAGGGCTACCAGGTACTTGAGGCGGACTCCGGCACGTCCGCCCTGCAGGAGCTGGGACTGCTCGACGGCCCTGCCACGACGCCGGTCGACCTGGTGCTGCTCGACATCGGGTTACCCGATCTCGATGGCCTGCAGATGCTCAGCCAGTTGCGGCGCTCATCGCAGGTCTACGTGATCCTGGTCACCGCGCGCGCCGAAGAAACCGACAAGCTGGTGGGCTTGACGGTGGGTGCCGACGACTACATCACCAAGCCGTTCAGTGTCCGGGAAGTGGTCGCCCGGGTGAAGGCCGCCTTCCGTCGGATGGATTCCGACGCCAGACCAGAGGACGCCGACGCGATCGTGGTCGGTGACCTGCGGATCGACCTGGCCGCCCGCGAGGTGTGGCAGGCTGGCACGTTGGTCGAACTGACGACGCTGGATTTCGACCTGCTCGCCGCTCTGGCCGCCAACCCGGGTCGGGTGCTGTCCCGCGTCCAGCTGCTCGAGAAGATCTGGGGCTACGACTTCTACGGCGATGAGCGCGTGGTCGACGTGCATATCCGGACCATGCGGAAGGCGCTCGGCGATGACCCGCTGAACCCCCGCTACATAGCGACTGTGCGCGGTGTCGGATACAAGTTCCTGCCCGCCCGGATCCCGTCATGACTCGCGCCGACCGGGCCCCGCTGCGCCGACTCGACGTCCAGTTGGTCGGTTCGCACGTGCTGGTCGGGGTGGTCTCGCTGCTCACCACCGCTGCGCTGGTATTCCTGCTTGCTCCCAGGCTGTTCGACACCATGGGCTCGGGCGAGGGCCAAATGCCGGGCCACGGGACCGGGCGGGGTCGCGGTGACGGCAGTGGTCTCGGCCCGCTGCGCCCGGAGGTGGTGTCTGCACTGCAGACTGCCTTGCTGTGGGGAGTGGTGGCCGGAGTACTGGCCGCCGTCCTGCTCGGGGTGCTCGCGGCTCGCCGGGTGCTGAAGCCGGTCAACGCGGTCCGTTCAGCAACCAGGCGGGTGGTTGAGGGTGACTACGGTGCCGAGCTGCCTCGTCCCGACACCCTGGAGCTCAGGCAACTGGTGGACGACGTCGGCACCATGGCCGAGCGACTGTCCGAGACCGAGGCCCGCCGGGTGCGCATGCTCGGCGAGGTCAGCCACGAGATGCGCACCCCCCTGACCGTGATCGACGGCCAGCTCGAGGCGATGATGGACGGAGTGCGGCCCGCCACGCCAGAGAACCTCGCACTGATCGCCGCCGAGTCACGGCGGCTGCACCGGTTGGCGGCCGACCTGAGCGCGCTGTCGCGAGCCGAGGAGGGACGAATCGTCCTCGACCTCAGCCCAACCGACATCGGCGAGGTGGTCACCGGGGCGGTGGAGAGACTGCGCCCCCAGACCGAGGACGCCGGAATCGAGTTGTCCTGCCAGACGACGGCCGGTCTTCGAGCACAGGTGGACGCCGACCGGATCGCCCAGGTGGTGACCAACCTGGTCGGCAACGCCATCCGGGCCACACCTGGCGGCGGCCGGATCGAGGTCGACTGTCACCGGGACGGCGAGCAGGCCGTGATCCAGGTCAGCGACAACGGGGAAGGGCTGGCGTCCGACGAGCTGGAGCGGATCTTCGAACGCTTCTACCGTGTGCCGGGTCGTCGATCACCCGGTCGCGAGGCCGGCTCCGGGATCGGCCTGACGATCTCGAAGCACCTGGTGGCAGGGCACGGCGGAACGATCACCGCCGAATCGGGCGGCCCCGGTCAGGGCGCCACCTTCACCGTCCGGCTGCCATTGGCGCCGCGGTGATCGCACAGCAACGCGCCCGACCGCTGGACGATCGGGCGCGCCTGTGGGTGGGTTGAATCGTCAGCTCTGCAGGTCTGACCTGGTCTGCTCGGCGGCGCCCTTCGCGTCGGACTGCACCGACTGCGCTGACGACTTCGCCTCGCCGACGACCTCGTCCTTGGCGCCCTGGGCCTCGGACTTCACCTGCTCGGTGGCCTCGCCGGCGGTCTGCTTGACCGACTCGAGCGCCTCCTGGGCGGCCGGTTGCAGGTGTTCCCTGGCCTCGGCCGCCATCGACTTGGCCTCCTCGACCAGCGGCTGGGCCCGGTCCTCGACCTTGCGGGCCATCTCCTTCTCGGGCCGGGACGACGGGAACAGCCCGCCGATCAGCGCCCCGACGCCCAGGGCGATCAGGCCGGCTGCCAGCGGGTTGCCCTGGGCCTTGCGCTGCACCTGGCGGGGTGCCTCGCTGACCGCCTGCCGGGCCTCGCCGACGGCGCCCTGGTCGTAGGGATCGTCGTCCGATCCGAAGACCCGGCTCTTGAGGTCCTGGGCCTTCTCCTTGACGGCGTCCACCTGGCCGCGGGCGATGTTGCTCGGCTTGGCGCTGTCGCCCAACGCGTTGACGTTCTCGCTCAACTCGGCGCGGGTGCGCTCGATGTCACGACGGATCTCGTCCGGGTTGTCAGTCATCGGTTCTTCTCCTCATTGCCCATCGCGGCGTTCGGTATCTTCTGCACGGTTTCGGTGGTCTGCGGCAGACCCTGCATCTTCTTCAGCGAACCCCTGCCCGCGACGAACAGGATCGCGGCCACGATGGCCCACAGCACCATGACGATCACGCCGCTCCAGCCCAGCATGGGGTCGGACGGGGACCCCAGCGCCACGGCGATCCACCACCACAGGGCCAGGGTCAACGCCACCAGCGCGAGCAGCGCGAAGACCACGGCGCCGACGATCAGCCCGACGCCGGTACCGGCACGGGTCGCCGACTGCCTGAGTTCGGCCCTGGCCAGCGCGACCTCCTGCCGGATCAGGGTGGACGCGTTGTCCATCACGTCCGACACGATCTCGCCGATCGAGCGGTCCTCCGCGCGGTAACGGGCGTAGCTGCGGTCGCCCTCATCCGGCAGGTCGGCCCCCGCCGACAGGTGCGCACCCTCGGGTGGCGGCACCGGGCCCGGGTTCATCGGGTAGTTCTGGTCCTGGGTCATCGCCGATCGTTCTCCCAAGGCGCCCGCTCGCCTTCAAGCGTCCCCGAGGTGTCATAGCCCGGCCACTGCGGGGCCGGCGCTTCGGTCTCCGCGGTGCCGACGGCCTCGCCCGGTGCGTCCGGGTCGCCGAGCACGCCCTCACCGGAGGTGACCCGCTCGTAGGTGTCGCCCGGCATCGGCGTCGGTTCCAGGTTGCCGGCCTGGCCGTAGGTGGTGGGTGCCTGCCCGCTCGGCGCCTGCCCCTGTCCATAGGTCGTCTGGTTCTGGCCGTACGGCCGCGGCGGGTACTCCTCGGTGGCGCCGCGATAGCTGCCGCCCGGCTGGTAGCCGCCGGAGTAGTAGCGCTGCTCGTCAAAGCGGTCCCGGTCGTCCGACTTGGCAGCCTGCATGCCGCGCGCCAACCGCGCGCCGACGAAGCCGACCCCGGCGCAGATCGCCATGAACGTCCACGGGTTGCGGGCGGCGTAGCGGCGCACCGAGTCGAGCACATCGTCCGGACTGTTCCGCTCCAGCCAGTCGGCGGCCCGGTGCCCGGCCGACCGGGCGTTCTCGGCCAGCTCGGTGACCGGCCCGGACTGCTGGTTGCCCTGCAACAGTTCGTCCAGCTCGCCGCTCAGGGAGCGCACCACCTCGGCGAGCCGCTGCTGACCGTGTCCCGCCTGGGTGCGGAGCTCTCGGGTTCCTTCGTCCATCAGCATGCGGCCCTGACTGCGGGCCTGCGACATGACCTCGCTGGTCTGCCGCTTGGCCGTCTCGGCCACGCTCTGGCCGGCCTGTTTTGCGGTTTCGGTGACGTTTCCGGCCTCTTGGCGGGCGTGCTCCGCAACCCCCTTCGCCCGGTCCTGGGCGGCGTCTGCGGTGGTCCGGTCGGCGGCGTGCCGCTGACCCGGCTGATCCCCTGAGTCGTACTCGGGGGTCTGGGTGGGATATTCCATTTCTCCTCCGTTCCGACTGCGTCGCGTCACTCGGACGCGTCATTTTCCAGAGTAGGTGGCAGTTATGGCCGAACAGCCCCCCCAAAAGGGTGGAAATTGCGTCGCTGCTGGTCAGAGCCGCATAATCCGGTGGGATGCGGTCTACTGGCCTAATGCCGGACAGATTTATTCTGCCCACAGCGAATGCGACGAATAAATCGGTCAATTGTGGGTTTTATGTGCGATTGGTCAATGACCCAGCCACTTCCTGATCGTCCGTGTGCGCTTGTCGAGCTGGTCGCTGGTGCACTGGGCCAGCGCCGGCCCGCCACACTCGCGCCGCAGCGCGGCATGGACGTGGCTGTGCGGGGAGCCCTGCAACCGCGCGTACTGCGCGACCAGCGAGTTCAGCTCCTTGCGCTGGGCAGCCAGCCTCCGGTGCAGGGCCTCCTCGGGCGGCACCTTCTCGCTGCGGGCGACCTGCTCGTGCCGGCGGACCTGCCGACGCTGTCGTTCGGCCAGCAGCCGGGACACCTGGTCGGGCTCGAGCAGGCCCGGCAGGCCGAGGTAGTCGGCCTCGTCGGCACTGGTGGGGGCGGCGTGCATGCCGTACGCCTGGGAGTCGAACAACACGTGGTCGAAGGTGGCCTCCGACGAGACCGCCTCGAACTGCCCGAGCAGGTCGTCCGAGGCCCGTTCGGTACGGTTCGCCTGCTCCAGCAGGGCGTCCGTCTCGGCCCAGATGTCGACCGACTCGTCCTTCTTCGGACGCCCGAGCACGTGGTCGCGCTGCCGTTCGAGGCTGGACGCGTGCGCCAGCAGGATCGGCACCGTGGGCAGGAAGACGGTCGCCAGTTCGCCGCGACGCCGGGCGCGGACGAAGCGTCCCACCGCCTGGGCGAAGAACAGCGGGGTGGAGGTGCTGGTCGCGTACACCCCGACCGCCAGCCGAGGGACGTCGACGCCCTCGGAGACCATCCGGACCGCCACCATCCAGCGCGAGTCGTCGCCGGCGAAGGTCTCGATCCGGCCGCTGGCCGTCGCGTCGTCCGACAGCACCACGGCGGGACGTTCGCCGCTCACCTCGGCCAGCACCCGGGCGTAGGCGCGCGCCGCGGTCTGACTGGACGCGATCACCAGTCCGCCGGCGTCCGGGATGTGCCGGCGCACCTCGGTCAACCGGCGGTCGGCGGCCCGCAGCACCGCGCCGATCCATTCTCCCTTGGGGTCCAGCGCGGTGCGCCAGGCCTGTGCGGTGAGGTCCTTGGTGAGCAGTTCGCCCAGGCTGGCCGCCACCTCGTCACCGGAGCTGGTGCGCCACCGCATCGGTCCGCCGTAGTTCATGAACACCACCGGACGCACCACGTGATCGCGCAACGCGTCGGCGTACCCGTAGACGAAGTCGGATCGACTCACCATCGAGCCGTCGAGCAACTGTTCGTAGCTGACGAACGGAATGGGCTGCTCGTCGCTGCGAAACGGCGTCCCGGTGAGGGCAAGCCTGCGGGTGGCCAGGTGGAAGGCGTCCAGGATCGCCTCGCCCCAGCTCCGGGAGTCACCGGCGTGGTGGATCTCGTCGAAGATGACCAGGGTCGGCACATCGGCGGTGATGGCCTGGTAGTGCCACGACCGGACCGCGACACCGGCGTAGGTGACCGCCAACCCGTCGTACTCCCGTGACCTGCCCCGCCGGTTGCCGGTGCCGCCGGGGTCGAGCTGGATACCCACCTTGGCGGCGGCGTCCGCCCACTGCGTCTTGAGGTGCTCGGTCGGCACCACCACGATGACCCGTCGAACCACCCGGTCGTTGAGCAACTCGGCGGCGACCCGCAGCGCGAAGGTGGTCTTGCCGGCGCCGGGGGTGGCGACGGCCAGGAAGTCCCGGGCGGCCCGCTGGCGGTACATCGCCAGGGCCTCGGTCTGCCAGGCCCGCAGCCGGGCCGAGGTGCCCCACGGCGCCCGCTGCGGAAATGCGGGGGAGATCCGGTCGAAGGCCGCCTGGCTCATTCCGGCACCCCACCCGTGGCAGCGACGACGGGAACCGGGGAAGGCACGGGGAGCGACCCTAGCCC
>NZ_JBASCI010000077.1:0-10636 GCF_049651565.1 Brooklawnia sp. | reverse complement strand
CCGCAGCCTCGCCTGCGGCACCGCCGTCGAGCCCGGCACCACGACCGCCGAGCACCGACCCGTCACCGCCACCGAAGCAGCCCCCGCCGCCCGCGCCACGCCCACCGAAGGAGTAGACGATGAGCAGCACGAACCACGACCGTCCCACCGCGGGCGAACTCGTGCCGGTGAAGTTCTCCCGCCTCACCCGCCGCGGTGTCCTCCTCGGTCTGTCGCTGACCCAGCTCATCACGCTCGCCATCGGCGGAGCCACACTCATCGGCGCGTTCTACGCCGGCGGCGGGATGCTGCTCGCCTACACCGCCCCCATCTGGGTACTCGCCGCCGCACTGACCTGGATACCCATCGCGGGCCGGCCCATCGTGGAATGGCTACCCATCGCCTGCTGGTGGCTGTGGCGCACCACCGGCGGGCAACTGCTCTACCGACACAGGATCGTCGTCCCACGCCCCGTCGGAACCCTCGCCCTGCCCGGCGACATGGCGCGACTGCGCGAATACACCGACCCCGACACCAGCGCCGGAATGATCCACGACCCCCACGCCGCAACCTTGACCGTGGTGTGCGAGGTCACCCATCCCGCGTTCGTGCTCCTCGACCCCGGCGAACAGGAACGCCGCGTCAGCTCCTGGGGTCGCGTCCTGGCCACCGTCTGCCGCTCCGGGCGGATCGCGACGCTACAAGTCCTCGAACGCACCCTCCCAGACTCCGGCACCGGACTCGCCGAATGGTGGGCCACCCACGGCACCCCGGACGGCTCGTGGGCGGCCGACACCTACGCAGAACTCATCGACCGCGCCGGCCCAGCCGGCGAACGGCACGCCACCACACTCTCGCTATCACTGGACATGAAGACCAGTGCGCGGCAGATCAGGACCGCGGGCGGCGGGATTCGTGGTGCTGCCGCCGTGCTGCGGCAGGAGATGAACACGCTCGTCGCCGCGCTCCGCTCCGCCGACCTCTCGCCGTCGGGATGGCTGACGCCGGGGCAGATCGCGGTGATGCTGCGCTCCGCCTACGACCCCGCTATCGCCGCCACGCTGGAACGCCACGGCAGGCTCGGCCAATCCCTTGCGACCGCAGGGCCGGTCGCGGTCACCGAGACTTGGGGCAAGCTCCGCACCGACTCCGCCCACCACGCAGTGCTCTGGGTCAGCGAGTGGCCCAGGTCGCTCGTCTATCCGGGATTCCTGTCGCCGGTGCTGCTGTCCACCGGCATCCAGCGGTCGTTCTCGCTGATCTGCACCCCCATGCGTTCCGACGCCGCTGCTCGCGACATCCGCAAGAAGAAGGTCGAGCACATCTCCGACCAGGCCCAGCGCGCGAAGATCGGCCAGATCGAAGACGCCTCACAGACCGCCGAGTACCACGACGTGCTCCAGCAAGAAGCCGACCTCACCGCCGGACACGGCATCCTCCGCTACACCGGCCTCATCGCCGTCTCCGCACCCACCGTCGAAGAACTCGACGCCGCCGTCGCCGCCATCGAGCAAGCCGCGATCCAGGCATCTTGTGAGACCCGGCTGCTCGTCGGCCAGCAAGCCGCCGCCTTCACCGCCGCTGCGCTCCCGCTCTGCCGGAGGGTCTGACGGGTCTTACGTGCCTCGCAGTGTGAAGCCCGTACCAAACGACTACGCGCTGTCCCTCGTGCGGTCGGCGATTGACCTTGGAGCGTCGACCTGCCGCGGACGAACGAGAACATACTCGCCGTCAGGGGTCATGCTCTCGCGCAGCAGCTCAACGACGCGCACGAGCGTCGCATCGTCAATCGTCGGTCCGTCCAGAGCGGCGCGGACCGCGTCTTCCAACTCGCTTGGAAGCACCTCGTCGTCGATGCGGACATTGGCGAGCATTGATCGCGCGCGAGCTGCGTATTGGTCCGCCAGCAACGCTGAAAGAAGAATCGCCTGGTACTGCTCCGCCGTCATGCTCTGTGGGCTGCGCGCCAGCTCTTCCGACGGTGGCTCATTATGCTCGGCGAGCGGACCTTCAAGGTACGCAGTAGGAACCTCATCTACCTTGCCGACTTCGACAGAGAACGTCTGCCGTGGCGGTCGAGTTGTGGCCCACTTCCACAGTCTTGAGACACCGAGGACCGCGGCGTCCACCGCAACATCAACTCCACGTTCAATGTAGGGCGCTAACGCCTCCATGATTGCGTCGCCGACTTGGTACCGGAACTCCTGACCGGGCGAAGGGCGCGCTGGTACCAAGGGTCCGCGCGACCGCACGATCTCATCGATGTCGGCTGGGCGAGACTCAGTAGGACCGAGCAGGTTCTTGGTGTCGTCGTCACGGAGCAGGTCCCGTTCATACCCACGGGTCGCCCGCGACTCGGAACGGTGGGTTCCCTCGCGACGCCGCACCCAACGCAGCTCTTCGTCGTCGTTCATGCCTCACCTCCTCGGTGGTCGAAGTTTACCGGCGTCGAGCGCGGTGGGCTGGAGGAATGAGAAGCCCCTTGCTGCTGAATGCCTCAAATGATCTGCGGGTGCACGGGGGCGCACCTCGTGGGTGACATGACCTACCGATGGAGGCCACCATGCCCACGTTCTTCGATTCGACCGCGGATGCAGCGGAGGCATCCGAAGCCTTGCGCGGACTCGCGCACCCGAGCCGGGGGTTCGATCAGCCCGCCGAGATGTACGGGGTGATCGGTGATCTGTCCTCGGGGATGCGCTCGCTGCGGCAGGCACTCGATCAGATCGCCGATGTTCACGAGCGCAAGGTCGCGCACGCCTTCAATGGCGCCGGAAGCCACGAGGCAGGAGTGCGTGACGCCCTCGCTGCTGCGGAGGAACTGCGTCAGGCGGCGAACCTCGTCGACCGGGCGTATGACCGGCTCGCGGAAGGGTTCATCGCCGCCGGGCGGATCGCCTGGCACCCTGAGCCCGCCGTCGAGGAGGCCGCGCCGTCTCGGTGGGTCAGTGTGGTGTTCCTTCAGGGCGAGGAGGCGGACCGGCCGTTGCGCATCCTCGGCGAGCTGGGGCATGTCGATGCGGTGGACTTCCTCGCGCAGTGGGACTACGGCGACGAGACCACGCAGGCCGCGCTGGAGAACGGGTACGTCTACGACGAGCCCGGCGAGGGCACCAACGACCAGGTGGCGCTCTCGGGCGACTACGCGCTGGTCGTCAACCCGCACGTCGGCTACGTCTCGCTCCTGCGCCGCTACACCGAACCGGAAGCAGAGCCCCAGGACGCCGAACCAGTCGGAACCCCTCCGGTGCAGGCTGGGCCGGAGTTGCTGGTGTCGTACTCGTCGCCGGGTGCCACGGAGCGGGCCGATGTGCCGACGGCGAAGCGGGATGGGTCGTGGTTCGAGCCGGCCAAGATCACGGCTGTCAAGCAGGCGCGAGGGCTGGTGCTGTGACCGAGGATCGCGCGCGGCTGCACACCGCAGTTCTGGTAGCGCCGTCGAAGGAGCGGCGGAAGCTCCGGAAGCAGCGCCGCAAGGCAGAGGCCCGGCTCCACGCCGAGCAGCGTCGGGCCGCGCTCGCCGCGGCGAAGGCGAAGGCCGAGGAGGAGCGTGCCGAGCGGCGCGCCACGGTCTACCTGCCGAAGTCTGGCGAACCGGGTGCCGCGAGGCTGCGCACTCCGGGTCGGTTCCATCTGACGCGGCATCAGGACACGTCGGCGACGCTGGCGGGTGCGTATCCGTTCGTCGCCGAGGGTGGGCTCGGTGCCGATGGTGTGTTCGTCGGCCAAGACCTGTACTCGGGCGGGAGTTTCGTCTACGACCCGTGGGTGCTCTACGCGCGCGGGATCATCACCGCGCCGAACGTGGTGCTGGCCGGGATCGTCGGCTCAGGCAAGTCCTCGCTAGCCAAGTCGCTCTACACGCGGTCGCTGCCGTTCGGGCGGCGCGTGTACGTGCCCGGCGACCCGAAAGGCGAACACACCGCCGTCGCGAACGCCGTCGGCGGACGCGCCATCGTCCTCGGGCACGGGCTCAACACTCGCCTGAACCCGCTCGACGAAGGTCACCGGCCCAGCGGACTGTCGGACGCGCAGTGGGCCTCGACCGTCGCGGCGCGGCGTCGTGACCTGATCGGCGCGCTCGCGGAGACCGTGCTCGCGCGAGGCTTGTCGCCGTTGGAGCACACCGCGATCGACATCGCCCTGACCCAGACCGTGTGGGAGAACGACGTGCCGATCCTGCCGATGGTCGTCGATCACATCCTCGCCCCCAGCAAGGATGCCGACGGCAGGCTGGCCGAGGACGGCAGGCTCGTCGGCCACGCGCTACGCCGCCTCGTCGCAGGCGACCTGGCCGGGCTGTTCGACGGCCCCTCCACGGTCGCGTTTGATCCGTCATTGCCGATGATCTCCCTCGACCTCTCGCGGGTCACCGAGAACTCGACCCTCATCTCAGTCCTGATGACGTGCTCGTCAGCGTGGATGGAATCCGCACTGCTCGACCCGAACGGTGGGCAGCGGTGGGTGACCTACGACGAGGCATGGCGGCTCATGTCCCACCCGGCGCTGTTGCGGCGGATGGATGCGCACTGGCGACTCGCCAGGCACTACGGGATCGCGAACATGCTGATCTTCCACAAGCTCACCGACCTCGACAACGTGGGCGACCAAGGCTCCGCCATGCGCTCCCTGGCCAACTCGCTGCTCGCGAACGCGGAGACGCGGATCGTGTACCGGCAGGAATCCGACCAGCTCGGACCGACCGCGACCGCCCTCGGTCTGACCGGCACTGAGCAGCAACTCTTGCCGAACCTCGGCGTCGGCCAAGGCCTGTGGCGGATCAAGGCGAGGAGCTTCGTCTGCCAGCACCAGCTCCACCCCGACGAACTCGCCCTGTTCGACACCAGCAGCCGCGCCGCGGGAGGTCACCGATGAACCTCACGGGCCCGCGCCGATCCACCACGACCGACGACGATGCCACGGCTCCCGTCGAGCTGCCGCACGTCCTCGTCACCGTCGCCGACGACGGAAGCCTCGCCGCGACGGTCGATGGAACACCACTTCCGTCACCGGACGCGGGCGCGTGGACGCGAGCGACGTTCGGGCCGCTCATGGACGCCATCACCAAGGACCGCACCGTCGCCGTCCGGGTCGAAGTTCGCGAGACCGATGGAAGTGTCTTCACCGATATCCTCCGCACACGCAAGACCCGACGCGCCGTGGCCCCGCCCGAGACCCCTGTGCCAGAGACTCGTCGGAGTCGCCACGCCCGACGAGTGCCGCGCCTGGCTGAGGTCACCGCCGAGGGGTTCGTACCCGGCGAGGATGTCGCCGTCGCGACGATCGTCTCCCACACCGACGCCACCGGAACCGGCGAGGCCCACGCACTCATCGACCTCGACGACCTGCCCGACGCAAGCGCGCCCGAGGTGATCCTCCTTGGGCGCATCTCCGGCACCCTCGCGGTGCGGCGGCTGACATGAACCAGCGGCAAGCCGGGAGCATGGGCGACGAACTCACCAACGCCGCCCTCATCGGCCTGATCGGCATGTTCGGGATCGCTCTCGTCCTCCGCGCGGCCGGCAGCGTCGCCGCGCTCCTCACCAGCACGCCCCAGCCCGACGCCGGCGCAGCGGCGGGGCTCGCCGTGCTGTTCAACCCCGGCGACCCCGCGACCGCGCTCGGTGCCGACGGACTCAACCCGCTCGTCTACTGGCTCGTCAGCACGACACTGCTCGGCGGACTCGCAGCCGGGATCGTCTGGGTCTGGATCGTGCTGCGTCGACACACGCGGAAGACCGAGACCGACCCGCACCGACTCGCGGGGA
The DNA here is from genome assembly GCF_049651565.1 of Brooklawnia sp. Classification (GTDB taxonomy): domain Bacteria; phylum Actinomycetota; class Actinomycetes; order Propionibacteriales; family Propionibacteriaceae; genus Brooklawnia. Next base: position 4,889 of record NZ_JBASCI010000077.1, on the reverse strand, counting down.
TCGCGACCAGCCATGAAGTCAAGACCGCAGCATCCGCGAAGGCACTGCTTCACCGTGCGGCCACGCTGCGGCCCTCCTTGGAGTCGCCGGCACCGCAGGATGTCGGCTACCTCCTGGGGGCCAGTCGTGGCACGAAAGTCTGGGCATCGGTCGAGGACTCGATCCTGCTGATCGGCCCGCCCCGCTCCGGCAAGGGATTGCACGTCGTCATCAACGCGATCCTTGACGCCCCCGGTGCGGTCGTCACCACCAGCACGAGGCCCGACAACCTCACCGCGACCCTTCGCGCTCGACGCCGCAAAGGCGGGCCGGTCGCCGTGTTCGACCCCCAACACCTCGCCGAAGGCATCCCCGCCGGACTCCGCTGGTCACCCATTCGCGGCTGCGACGATCCGCTCACCGCGATGATCCGCGCCAACGGACTCGCCGCCGCCACCGGCCTCAGCGCCGGAGGCGTCGAGTCGGGTGGGTTCTGGGAGGGAAAGACCCGCACCGCACTCCAGAGCCTGCTGCACGCCGCCGCACTCGACGGCCGCCCACCGGCCGAGCTGTTCAGGTGGACCCTCGACCCCAGCGCAGCGACCGAGGCCGTCGCCATCCTCAACTCCCACCCGAACGCGGCGATGGGTTGGGACGACTCCCTTGGCGCGATGATCGACGCCGACCCCAAGACCCGCGACAGCATCTGGCAAGGCGTCTCCCTCGCACTCGCCGCCCTCGCCGACCCGCGCGTGCTCGATGCCGTCACGCCCGGCCCGCACGAGCACTTCGACCCCGAGACCTTCCTCACCGAACAAGGCACCCTCTACCTACTCGCCACCGGGGCGGGAGCAGGAGCCTCCGCATCGCTGGTCGCGGCATTCGTCGAAGACCTCATCGAAACCGCCCGCAGGCTTGCCGCCCGCTCACCCGGAGCACGGCTCGACCCGCCGCTATTGCTCGCGCTCGATGAGATCGGGAACCTCGCACCGCTGCCATCCCTGCCGACGCTCATGGCCGAAGGCGGCGGCACCGGAATCACGACCATGCCGGTCTTGCAGTCCCTCGCCCAAGCACGCGACAGGTGGAGTGAACACCAGGCCGGCGCGATCTGGGACGCCAGCATCGTCAAGATCATCCTCGGCGGCGCATCCAACAGCCGCGATCTCCAAGACCTCTCCACCCTCATCGGTGAGCGTGACGAGTACACCGACAGCGTGACCCTTGGCGACCACGGCACCCGCTCCAACCAGCGTTCGGTCCGCCGTGTGCCGATTCTGCCGCCAGACCGCATCCGCACCCTGCCGTTCGGCACCGGCATCACGATGCTGCGCTCCGCACCGCCCATCGTCACCGATCTGCGCGCCTGGCCGACCCGGCCCGACGCCGCGCAGCTCCGCAGCGACCGCAACGAACTCGAAGCATTGCTGCGCCACCGCCCCGCGTCCTGACGACGCTTGGAAGGGCCAGCGCACCTGCCTGACAGAGCGACCACACGCAGTTGGTCGCCCGAGTTCAGGAGGAGGCCATCATGGCCATTCACACCCAGGAATCGTTGTCGGGCTTCATCGCTTCGGAGCCGTTGCTCACTGAGACGGCCAAGGGAGACGCTAGGTTCTTCGCCCGTATCGGCAAGGAGCACTTCCGCCGCGAGGACGATGGTTCGTTCACGCAGACCGAGACGACCTATCACCACCTGGTGATGTTCGGGCGTTCCGCTGAGCACGCGCACGCGAGCTTCGCCCAGGGCGACAACTTCGTCGCCGAGGGCTACACGCGGCCGGTCAACTACGAGCGCAACGGTCAGGCGATCGAGGGCGAAGAGTTCGTCGCCAAGAAGATCGGCCACGACACCGCGCGGACCCGCTACGAGGTGGACCGGACGCCGCGCAATGGAGTCGGCCGGGACGCAGCGGCGTACGACCCGACGCAGCGAGCAGCGACTGCGACGCACGCCCCGGTCAGCATGTGAGTTCGGGAGCCACAGCACCATGAACGATCAGCATGAGATGGATGAGCCGGACGTCTTCGACGGGCCGCCCCGCGTCACCAACGCGGACATGCCCGAACCGCCGCACCCCGTGAACTGGAACCTGCTGACGGCGCACGAGCTGGAGCAGGAATGGCTCGCGCTGAACCGGTGGGTTGACTGGCTGCGACGCACCTACGGCCTCACGGTCGCGGTGGTGCCGCCGTACTGGCATCACCACCCGGAGATGGTCTGGGAGCTGTCTGCGCTGCACCTGCATTGGCTTGCGGCTTACGACCCCGAGCAGAACGCATCCGCGCCGCTCGGCTGGCACCGCGACTTCGCCGACGCACGAGAGCGTCTTCGCCATTGGGTCACCGCCTGCGGGACTCGTGGAGACCGCGACCGCCCGACCCGGCAAGCTGCTTGGCCCGGTGAGGACCCAGCGCCCACGATCCAGGACTTCACCTTCGCTGACCGGGACATCGAGTTCGTCGAGTTCGTCATCGCGCAAGTCCGCAAGCGCCAGGAGGCCGAAGACGAGTTCTACGCCAACCTGGCCGGCGACGAGACTCCGTAGACCGATGAGCCGCTATGCCAAGAAGACCGACCGTCGCCCCTACGAGGAGCGGTCGTTCTCCGTCCGGGCCGTCCACCGCGAACGCGCCGACCTGCACAAGCTCGCCGAGGTTCTCATCCGGCTGACGTTGCAGGAGACCGGCGAGAGCCGCGCGGCCCGCGAGGCCGTGCGGGTGCCCGACACCTACCGGGCGGCGACGGATGGCCTGGCCGCCTCCGAAGCCGCCCGGTAGAATGAACCGTGCAAGCCTCGCGATGCGGGGTGTTGTGGCCTAAACCTCGCCGCTCGGCGAGCAACACGCACCGAGACCATCGGGTCCCGCCCTACAGCCTTCACCGGCTGCTCTCACGATCAACACCCCTCCCACCAACAGTGGGAGCGCGAGGGTCGAACCGCGTGAGAGTGAGCCCCCGATGACCACCATTGCCGACGATCCGGCTACCAGCCTCATCGACCCGCCCAACACTGCGGCTGCCGCCGTGTCGTACCTGCGGGTCTCGACCCGCGAGCAGGCAGAGAAGGGCGGGACCGACGAGGGCTTCTCGATCCCCGCCCAGCGCGAAGCGACCCGGCGTAAGGCCGAACAGCTCGGCGCCGGCATCGTCGAGGAGTTCGTCGACGCGGGAGCCTCAGCCAAGTCGTCCGACCGGCCCGAACTGATGCGGATGATCCAGTACGTCAAGACCAACAAGGTCGCGTACTGCATCGTTCACAAGGTCGACCGGCTCGCCAGGAACCGCGCCGACGACGTGAGCATCCACCTCGCACTCCAACAGTGCGGCGTCATGCTCGTATCCGCGTCCGAGAACATCGACGAGACACCCTCGGGGATGCTCCTGCACGGCATCATGTCCACCATCGCCGAGTTCTACTCCCGCAACCTCGCCACCGAGGTCGCCAAGGGCATGACCCAAAAGGCCATCGGCGGCGGCACCAACGGACGCGCGCCCATCGGCTATCTGAACGTCCGCAAGCGCGACGAACTCGGCCGCGAAGTCCGCACCATCGAGCTCGACCCTGAACGGGCACCGATGATCGAATGGGCGTTCAAGGCCTACGCCTCGGGCAACTGGAGCGTCAGCCAGCTCCATGACGAACTCACCTCGCGCGGGCTGCGCAGCCTGCCCACCCCGAAGCGGCCGGCGAAACCGCTGGCCGTGTCCACCATCCACCGGCTCCTGACAAACCCGTACTACAAAGGCGATGTCATCTACCGAGGCACCCGCTACAAGGGCAACCACCCAGCGCTCGTGCCCGCCGAGGTCTGGTACCAGGTCCAGTCCGTGCTCACCGCGCACCAGTGCGCCGTCGAGGCAACCCAAGTCCACGGCCACTACCTCAAAGGCACCATCCACTGCGGCCAGTGCGGCTCCCGGCTCATCGTCTCCAACGCGAAGAACCGCCACGGCAACGTCTACTGCTACTTCGTGTGCTCCGGTCGGCACTCCAAGCGCACCGACTGCACGCGCCAGGCGATGCTCATCGAGGACGTCGAAAAGCTCGTCGAGGACTACTACACCCGCGTCCAGATCACGCCCGCCCAGCAGGACGCGCTCGCGGGGATGCTCCACCACGAGTTCGACCGGCTCATGGCCGCCGAAACCGAGGAACTGGAACGCCTCACCACCAACCGCGACCGGCTCGAAAGCGAGCAGGACCGCCTCATGCAGGCGCACTACGCAGACGCGATCCCGCTCTCCGTGCTCAAGCGCGAGCAAGACCGCATCGTCGCCGAACTCGACCAGGTGACCCGCCGTATCGACGCCCACTTCGGTGACTACGCAGACGCCCGCGCCCACCTCGACGACGCGCTCGGCCTGCTCGCCAACTGCGCCGACATCTACGCCCGCTGCGACGACACCAACCGGCGGCTGTGCAACCAGGCGTTCTTCACGAAGGTCTACATCGACGAGGACAACGAGCTGCGCGTCGAGCACAACCGGCCCTTCGAGATGCTCCTCGATCCACAGGTCAACGCCAACGCCCTGACCTGGGCCGCAGACACCAACAAGACCCGAACCTCAACCAACGTTTCCGTTGGCAAGGGTTCGAGCCTTGTGCGTGGGGTGGAGCTAAGGGGATTCGAACCCCTGACCTTCTCATTGCGAACGAGACGCGCTACCAACTGCGCCATAGCCCCGTGCCGCTTGCGCGGTACCCCACGATGGTACACGACCCGGGCGGGCAGGCTCAAAATCACGAGTTGACTCATGCTGAATGCCCGCGTGGGCGGGGTCGTTGCCTCATCCAAGGATGCCCGCCTGGGTGGAACCATGATGGATGGAGCTCACCATGACCCAGCGACGAGCGGTGTTGCAGTCGCAGGTTAAGGCCTGGCCGAAAGCAACCAAGAAGGAGAAG
>NZ_JBASCI010000076.1:0-5497 GCF_049651565.1 Brooklawnia sp. | reverse complement strand
GGCGATCTTCGCGTTCGGCGAACGGCGCAGGGCCCGCGGGCACCGGCTGGCCCACACCCTGCCGGCGCTCGGCCTGACCGCGCTGGCCGTGGCGTCCGTGGTGGTGACGGACCGGTCGCATCCCGGCGGGAATTGACCCGCGACGAAAGTTGAATTCTTCTCTAGGGTGGAGTCCGTGGACTGGACCAAATACCGCGCCGCCCTGTTCGACCTCGATGGGGTCCTGACCCCGACCACTGACATCCATATGCTCGCCTGGTCGCGGATGTTCAACGACTACCTGACGCAGCGCGGCATCGCCGAGCCCTACACCGACGACGACTACTTCGCCTACGTCGACGGCAAACCGCGCTACGAGGGGGTGGCGTCCTTCCTGACCAGCCGGGCCATCGAGCTGCCCGCCGGGGACGCCTCCGACCCGGCCACCGCTGACACCGTCGCGGGCCTGGGCAACCGCAAGAACGAGTACTTCAACCAAGTGCTGGCCAGCGAGGGCATCGAACCCTATCCCGGGTCGGCGCAGCTGCTGGACGCGCTGGCCGCCCGCGAGCTGCCGATGGCGGTGGTCAGCTCCTCCCGCAACGCCGAGGCCGTGCTGGACGCGGCGGGGCTCGCCGACTACTTCGAGGTGGTGGTGGACGGCAACGTCAGCCGCGCCCTCGACCTGGCCGGCAAACCCGAACCCGAGGGCTTCCTGCACGCCGCCCGCGAACTGGGTGTCGACCCGGCCGACGCGGTCGTCCTCGAGGACGCCATCTCCGGCGTCCAGGCCGGGCAGGCCGGCGGGTTCGGCCTGGTCATCGGGGTCGACCGGGGCGCCGGTCACCAGGCGCTGCTGGACGCGGGCGCCGACCTGGTCGTGGCAGGTTGCGAGGAGTTGCTGCCGTGATCCGTAATCGCATCGACGGCGACCCGATGGACGACCACCGGTTCCCCGCGGAGGTGTGGCGGCTGGTCGAGCGGTACCCGAGCAACAAGGACCTCGGCCTGACCGAGACGCTGTTCTCGGTGGGCAACGGTTACCTGGGGATTCGCGGCAACCCCGAGGAGGGTCGGGAATCCTACTACTCGGGCACCTTCATCAACGGATTGCACGAGACCTGGGAGATCCGGCACGCCGAGAACGCCTACGGTTTCGCGCGGGTCGGGCAGACCATGATCAACGCGCCCAGTTCGTCCATGATCAAGCTCTACGTGGACGACGAGCCGTTGCTGCTGTCGGCGGCCGACCTGCTGGAGTACGAGCGCTCGATCGACTTCCGGGAGGGCATCCTGCGCCGCGACCTGATCTGGCGGACGCCGGCGGGCAAGCGGGTCCGGGTGCGGTCGACCCGGATGGTGAGCTTCACCGATCGGCACCTGGTTCTGATGACCTTCGAGGTGACGATGCTGGAGGGCAGCGCGCCGATCGCGATCTCGTCGCAGATCGTCAACAAGGAGGACTACGACGAGCTGAGCGGTCAGCGGACCAGCGTCAACTACGACGACCCGCGCCGCAACCGGCGGCTCGACCACCGCGTCCTGCACTCCCAGCTGTACTGGAACAGCCAGCGGCGGATGATCCTCGGCTACCAGCTGGCCAACTCCGGCATGACCGTGGCGGTGGGGGCCGACCACTCCATCCGGACCTCCAACGACTACGAGGAACTGGACGACACCAAGCCCGACCAGGGCCGCAAGATCTACCGGATCGACGCCGAGGAGGGGCAGCCGATCCTGATCACCAAGGCGGTCGCCTACCACACCTCACGCGGGGTGCCGGTGCGGGAGCTGAGCGACCGGGTCCGGCGCACCCTGGACCGGGTGCGGGAGAACGGTTTCGACTACTACCACGGCGAGCAGTGGCAATGGCTGGCCGACTTCTGGCGGCGTAGCGACGTCGAGGTCGGCGCGGCCCCCCGGGTGCAGCAGGCGATCAGGTGGTGCATCTACCAAGTCGCCCAGGCGGCTGCCCGCGCGGACGGCATGGGGGTGCCGGCCAAGGGCCTGACCGGGGACGGCTACGAGGGGCACTACTTCTGGGACACCGAGGTCTACGTGGTGCCGTTCCTCACCCTGACCGCGCCCGAACAGGCGCGCAACGCGCTGCGGTTCCGGTCGATGCACATCGATCAGGCCCGCGACCGCGCGCGTGAGCTGTCGGTGAAGGGTGCGCTGTTCCCATGGCGGACCATCAACGGTGAGGAGGCGTCGGCCTACTACGCCGCCGGCACCGCGCAGTACCACATCGACGCCGACATCGCCTACGCGTTGGGTCACTACGGCGCGATGACCGCCGACCGGGAGTTCATGGACGGCGAGGGCGTTGTGGTGCTGGTGGAGACCGCCCGGATGTGGGCCGACCTCGGCTTCTGGCGGGTCAGCCACGGGGCGACCTTCGAGATCCACGGCGTCACCGGGCCCGACGAGTACACCACGGTGGTGAACAACAACACCTACACCAACGTGATGGCCCGCTGGAACCTGCGGCTGGCCGCCCGGCGCGTCCGCGAACTGGCTGTCGAGTCGCCGGTGGCCTACGACCGGCTGGTGCGGGCGACCGGTCTGGAGCCGGGCGAGGTGAACGAGTGGGAACGCTGTGCCGACGGCATGCTGATCCCGTTCGATGAGCGGCTCGGCATCCACCCGCAGGACGACGCGTTCGTCGTCAAGGAGCTGTGGGACCTGGAGAACACCCCGCCCGACCGCTACCCGCTGCTGCTGCACCACCACCCGCTGGTGATCTACCGTTTCCAGGTGCTCAAGCAGGCCGACGTGGTGCTGGCGTTGTTCCTGCGTAGCAGCGAGTTCACCCAGGAGGAGAAGCGGGCCGACTTCGAGTACTACGACCCGATCACCACCGGCGACTCCAGCCTGTCCGCGGTGATGCAGTCGATCATCGCTGCCGAGGTGGGCCACCAGGAGATGGCGTTGGAGTACTTCCACGCCGGCCTGTTCGTCGACATCGGCAACACCCACGGCAACACCTCCGATGGTGTCCACATCGCGTCCGCGGCCGGCACCTGGCGCGCCCTGGTCAGCGGCTTCGGCGGGCTGCGGGACGACGACGACCTGCTGAACTTCGATCCGCGGCTGCCCCGTTCGTGGGACTACCTCACCTTCCGGTTGACCTACCGCGGCAGCCGGATCAAGGTCCACCTGACCAGGCGCCTGATCACCTTCACCCTCGAACACGGCGAGCCCATCCGGCTGCGGGTGCGCGGGGTGGAGTACGAGGTGGGCGAGGTCCCGGTGGAGGTCGCGCTGGCCCACCAGGGGCTCAATCTGCCCGAACTGGCCAGCACCCACCCGGTGATCGGCGGCCGCCGAGCCGACGGCACCCTGATCACCGCCGAGGTTCCGGACGTAGCCGACGCCGAGTACCGCACCGAGCAACTGCCTGCCGTCTAGCAGCGTGGCGCTCCGGGCCGGGCGGGCCAGCACCTAGCATGACGGCATGAAGGGGTGGCTCGACCCGGTCGGCCAGGAGCCGACCAGGACGTACTGGATACGACGTGGTGTGGTAGCGGCGGTCATCATCGCCCTGGTGGTGACGATCAGCTTGCTGGTGACCAGACCCGGCAGCAACCGGCAGCAGGTGGCCACGACTGCGGTGGCGGCCCCGCCGTCCACATCTGCCGTCCCCACCAGTACCGCCCCGACGCAGTCGCCGGACGCCGCCGGGGAGGAGGCGTCGCTGGGCCCCGAGCTCGGGCCGACCCAGCCAGCCGCCGAAGAGGACGAGGAGACCCCCGCCGAGGAGACCCCTGCCGAGCCCGCCGAGCCGGTGGCCTGCCTGTCCAGGCAGCTGAACCTGCGGATCGAGGGGCCGGACACCGTCGCCGGCCAGGAGCCGACCGTCCTGACCGTGGTCGCGTCCACCAACCAGGCCGAGTGCGTGCTCGACCTGACCGACCCGCAGGCGACCGTGGTGGTCAACTCGGGCAACGACCGGATCTGGTCCACGGCTGACTGCCCCGAGTGGCAGCCCGCCGAGACCTACCAACTCGTCGAGGGCGAAGAGGTCCGCTATGACCTGGAGTGGCCTGTGCGCCGCTCGGCCGGCTGCGAACTTCGCGAGGACGTGCTGGGAGCCGGCACCTACGTGGCAACCGCGAGCATCGGCTCGGTCACCGGCCGCCACGTGATGCAGCTGCAGCCCTGAGCCGGCCTCAGGCGGCCATCCCGGCGGCCTCAGCACCCGAGTGTCGATGCCCGGCGCCTGACGCCCGGCGGGCCAGACGACAGGCCGCCTCAACACGGCGTGCGGTTTCCTGCGCTGGGGCGGGAAATGTACGCCATGAGGGTCAGGAGCGTGCAGTTTCGCCCCCCCGGGTGCCCAATACTGCCCGGATGGCGCGGTGGTGCGGGTGGCGGTGCGGGTCGGCTGCTGAGGCCTATCGCCCCGCGGCCTCGGTGATCCTGGCCAGCCCGTCCCGGATGGCCCGCGCCCGGGCCTGTCCAACGCCCGGCACCGACGCCAGCGCAGAACTGGACGCGGCCAGCACCTCCTGCAGCGAACCGAAGTGCTCCAGCAACCGGCCAGCCTGGGAGGTGGTCATCTGGGCCGACTGCGAGACCACCCGGTACCCCCGGCAGTTCAGGTGCTGGTCGAGGTTGCCGGCGCTGAATCCGATCGCGGTGGCGACGCTGACCGGGTCGAGGATGTCGCCAGCCGGCAGGTGGCTCAGCACGTCCAGGCTGAACCGCTCGTCACCCTCGGTGCGGTAGTCCAGTTCGAGGAGGGTGGCGAGCTGGTCGATGCCGTGGGTCAGGTCATAGAGCTGCAGTTGCAGCAGCCGGCCGTCCACGCCGAGCGCCTCGACATGTCCTTCCAGTTCCTGCGCCAGGCGGCGCACCATCGCCAGCGGCTGAACTGCCTTGACCAGGTCGCCGACGGTCACCAGCGAGTCGATCTCCAACGCCGAGAGCTGCGCGGTGGATGATTCCAGCCGCTCCCGGTACCGCGACAGTGTCGCGACCGCCTGCTCGGCCCTGACCAGGATCTGCTCGGACGACTCGATCGCGTACCGCAGCCCCGCCATGAACAGCGCGATCGACGACATCGCCTGCGACACCGTCACCACCGGGATGTTGGCCTGCAGCGCGATCCGGTCAGCGGTGCGGTGCCGTGTCCCGGTCTCGATGGTCGGCAACTCCGCCGAAGGTGTGAAGTGGACGCCGGCGCTGATGATGATGGACAACTGGTCGTCCACCACGATGCCGCCGTCCATCTTCGCCAGCTCACGCAGAGCGGTGGGGGTGAAGTCGGTGTTGACCGTGAAACCGCCGGTGGAGATCTGGTCGACCACCGGGTTGCGGCCCAGCACCACCAGCGCCCCGGTGCGCCCGGCCCGGATCCGCTCCAGCCCCTCACGCAGCGGCGTCCCCGGCGCGAGCAGCGCCCGGTAGCGGCGGTAGCGCTCTTCGTCGTGGCCCAGGAGGCGGGGTCTGCTCACCCTGGTCAGTGTATGGCAGTGATGGTCTGCGGATCCGGCTGCTTGCTGCGGTGCAGCAA
>NZ_JBASCI010000075.1:0-4663 GCF_049651565.1 Brooklawnia sp. | reverse complement strand
GCCCATTATCCGGGCACATACCTGGCCGGGTGTACAACCGGTTGATCTCCACCGTGCACGGGCGGCAGGTGGAGGACGAACACATGGTCAACGCGCCCAACTGGCTGGTCCTGGACCTGCGCATCGGCGACGGGCCCTGGTGCTCCGAGAACGGTCTGATGATCACCGGCGAGCGCCGCGAGCTGGACCTGCGACGCGGCATGCTCACCCGCACCGCGGTGCTCACCGACCCCCTCGGGCGGCAGATCCACCTGACGCAGCGGCGCCTGGTGTCCATGGCCCGCCCGCACCTGGCCGCCCTGGAGACCACGCTGGTGGCGCAGGGCTGGACAGGCCCGGTGAGCATCCGGTCCGGCATCGACGCCGGTGTGGTCAACGACAACGTGGCCGAGTACCGCCGCGAAGAGGACGGATCGTTCACGAAGCTGGAGCCGAGCTTCAGCAACCTTGTGCTGTACCGGGCGACCGCCGAACGCGCCTACGAGCGGTTCGCCAAAGGTGACAGCTTCGTCGCCGAAGGTTACGCGCACGAGTACTCCTACACCCGCGACGGGCAACAGGTCGAGGGCGAGGAGTTCGTGCCCAAGAAGATCGGCCACGACACCGCCCGGACCCGCTACGAGGTGGATCGCACACCCCGCCGGACCACAGAGCGCGAGAGCGTCACCCGTGAGCAGAACCGGGCGTTCGATCCGCCACCAGCCCGGCCGGCTGCCGATGCGCCGGTGCTGGGCCACTGAACGGGAGACGCAAGCACCATGAGCGACCAGACGCCGGCCCCGGAGCCCGACGAGAGCGACCTCGATGAAGACCTGGAGGACGACTTCGGCGAGCTGATGGCCACTGAGCCGATGGGCGGATCGCCGCACCCGGTCAACTGGAACCTGCTCTCCGCCCACGACTTGGAGCAGGAATGGCTGGAGCTGAACCGGTGGGTCGACTGGCTGCGCCACACCTACGGGCTTCCCGCCGCGGTGGTCCCGCCGTTCTGGCACCACCACCCCGAACTGGTGTGGGAGCTATCCGCCCTGCACTTGCACTGGCTGTGCGCCTACGACCCCGAGCAGAACGGGTCCGCACCCATCGGCTGGCACCGCGACTTCGCCGACGCCCGGGCGCGGCTGCGCGACTGGGTCGCTGCTTCCGGCACCCGCCTCGACCGGGACCGCCCCACCCGGCAGACCATCTGGCCAGGTGAAGAGCCCGCACCACCCGTGGAGGACGTCGTGATCGCTGACCGTGACGAGGAGTTCGTCGACTTCATCGACGAGCAGGTCCAGCAGCGGCAAGCCGCCGAAGATGCGTTCTTCGCCACCATTGACGACGCCACGGGGGAACTATTCGACATCGCACCGGTGACCGTGAGCAAGGGACACGCTGATGGTGCGCTCTTACAGGCGCAAAGCCGACCGGGCCGACGCGGACCGGCCGGTCCGCGTTCGGTTCGACCGGCGTGAGGAGATCGACGCTGAGAAGATCGCCGAAGTCCTCATCCGCCTGGCCCTGCGAGCCGCCGACGACGAGGTCACCGCCCAAGCAGGCAAGCACCTCCGGCACCTGCTCACACCCGGACGGTAGAATCAGACGCGACACGACGAATCTCGGCGTCGCTGGCACCGCCCCTAAACCCCTACTCGGGGTGTTCTTTTCGAATCCTGACGTGACCGCCATCCGGCGCCCCAGACGCCCAACCCACCGTTGGGCACCTGAAAGGCGGTCACCTGATGACGTTCCTCGACCTTCCCTCCGGCATCGACCTCGCGGCATTGCGCGCGCTGGCCGCCGACAAAGCCCAACTGGCGGCGTCGGCACGAGAAGAGAGGCCGGATGGGCTGACGCCGGCGATCTCCTATCTGCGGGTCTCCACCAAGGACCAGGCCACCCGCAACGGCCTCGAAGAAGGCCTGTCCATCCCTGCCCAGCGTGAAGCCGCCCAGCGCAAGGCCGAACAGCTCGGCGCGGTCATCGTCAAGGAGTTCATCGAACCCGGCGAGTCCGCCAAGACCGCCCGCCGGCGAGCGTTGCAGGAGATGCTCGACTACATCGCCGCGAACCCGGTGCGGTACTGCATCATCAACAAGGTCGACCGGCTGGCCCGCAACCGGCTCGATGACGCCATCATCCACTCCACCCTGCGGGGGGCGAACATCACCCTGGTCTCGGTCACCGAGAACATCGACGAGTCACCCTCAGGCATGCTCATGCACGGCATCCTCGCCTCGATGGCAGAGTTCTACTCCCTCAACCTCGCCCAGGAAGTCGTCAAAGGGATGACGCAGAAGGCCTCCATCGGCGGCACCCCGACCAAGGCACCGTTGGGCTACCTCAACGTGCGCACCACCGATGCCAAGGGCCGAGAAGTCCGCGACGTCGAACTCGACCCCGACCGGGCCGAGCTGATCCGGTTCGCGTTCACCGCCTACGCCACCGGGGACTGGTCCCTGTCCTCTCTGGCACGTGAGTTGAAGACCCGTGGCCTGACCACCCGGTCCACGCCCTCCCAGCCGGCGAAGCCAGTCACCACCACGGGGCTGCACAAGGTCCTGACCAATCCCTACTACCAGGGCACCGTCACCTTCCGTGGCGTCACCTATGAGGGCGCCCACACCCCGATCGTCGACACCGACACGTGGCTGCGCGTCCAGACGCAGCTCGATGCCAAGAACGCCGTGGGCGAGAGGCCTCAGAAATACGACCACTACCTCAAGGGGACCGTGGTCTGCTCGTGCGGCGCCAAGCTCATGATCGAACGGCCCCGTGACAAGCAGGGGGATCGCTACGAATACTTCACCTGCTCAGGTCGACGTAAGAAGAACGGCTGCACTCGTTCGGCGATCCTCGCCGAACGGATCGAGGACCGCATCGAACGCGACTACGCCACCAACGGTCTCACCGCCGAGGAAGCAGAACGCGTCAGTCAGGTCCTGCACCAGGTGTTCGACCAGCTCGAAGCCTCCAGCGACGATGAACGCGCCGTGTTGACCTCCCAGCGCGACAGACTCGAAGCCGAACGCCTCAAGCTCGTCCAAGCCCACTACGCCGACGCCATCCCACTCGACCTGCTCAAGACCGAACAGGACCGCATCCGCACCAGCCTCGACGCGATCACCAACCGACTCGACAGTCTCGCGAACTCCTACATGAACGCGCACGAGGGTCTTGATGAGATCGTCGGTATGCTCACCGACCTCGGCGACCTCTACAGCAAGTGCCAGCCTGCTGAACGCCGCATCCTCAACCGCGCGCTGTTCAAACGGATCATCATCGACGAGGACGAACACATCGCGTTCGTACATGCCGAGCCAGTTGCCGCTGTCCTCACCCAGGCGCGCGGGGACGAGGTGACCCATCCGGTCCCAGAAACGAACCTGCCCCGCCATCAGGCGGGGCAGGTTTCGAATTTCTCAACTTACGTGGACCTCCGTAGAGAGTTTGAGAACCCCTGCCCACACCTGAAAACCCTGTCCTTGCGCAGGTCACGGGGCTTCTACAACCACAACCAGCGCTCCTCCGAGCCTACCGTTTCCGACTCCAGGGGGCGAGTGGTGCGATCACTTGGGATGGCTCAAACCCTCCTTCGACCGGAGCAGGTGGACGATCTGGTGGCGCAGTACCGCGAGGGCGCAACGCTAGTGGAGCTGGCATCCGTGTTCGGAGTGAACCGCCGCACGGTCGCCACCCACCTCGCCCGTCGGGAGGTGACGATCCGCCGTGGACGGTTCGATCCTTCCCGCATCCATGAAGCAGCCGACCTCTACCTCAGCGGGTTGACGCTGGTAGAGGTCGGCATGAAGGTCGGGGCGGGGCCTCAGGCGGTCCGGCAAGCGCTCGCTTCGCACGGTGTCGTGATTCGGCCTGACGGGGGCCGTCGTTCGCGGATCACCGCGTCCTCGTCCGCCGCCGGTTGAGCCTAGGCACGAAGGACCGGCACCCGAGTGTTCGCCTCCGCGAGCGCTTCGTGGCGCTGGTGACGACGGATCGTCGCTTCGCGCAGGCGTGCGCGAGTGAGCAGAACGACGCTCACGGGTCCCATGATGATGAACTTGAGTGCGTTCCAGCATGCCCACAGGACGATGAGGTGGAGCCAGCCGGGGCCGTCGTCGGCTGCCGCGCCAGAGCAGATGCTGGCGATCAGGATGTACGGAAGCGCGACCAGCATCGCGGGTATCCCCCACTTGAGTCCGCGTCGGGTGCGGATGGCAGCGAGCAGTCGGTTGCTCGGCATGTAGCGGTGCAGATAGTCGCGGGTGCGAACGCTGAGCGTCCAGATAAGGCGGAACATGACGGGCCTCTCGTCACACGTGTTACTCCGTCGAGGAGGCAGAACGTGTGTTAGTGCCCGAGGGCCGTCCCGAAGGACCCGCAATATGAGGAGAACCTGCCTCACCACCCACTGTACGCCGGGGTCGGCGTTCACGGAACCCTTCGAGTTGACTCATGCTGAATGCCCGCGTGGGCGGGGTCGTTGCCTCATCCAAGGATGCCCGCCTGGGTGGAACCATGATGGATGGAGCTCACCATGACCCAGCGACGAGAGGTGTTGCAGTCGCAGGTTAAGGCCTGGCCGAAAGCAACCAAGAAGGAGAAGTCAGCAATCCTGGACCACCTGTGCGCGGTGAACGGCTGGCATCGTGACCATGCCCGCAAGATGATGCGACGGGCG
>NZ_JBASCI010000074.1:0-7613 GCF_049651565.1 Brooklawnia sp. | reverse complement strand
ATGCCAGCCTGGCCGCTGCCCGTACGCTGGCAGCACTGGGACGCCCAGCCGGCCTCGTCCAGCCGCGCTCGCGAGCCAGGTCGTGCAGGATCGCCGCCGCGCTCGGTTCGACGACCGGGGCGAGTCGCGGCAGCAGCCGCGCACCCCAGGGGTGCCGCAGCATCCGGTCCAGCCGGATCCACAGTCGTTCACCGGCTGGCCGCAGATAACCGGCGGTGCCAAGATCGACACCCCTTGCCAACAGTTGAGCCAGCCCCGACAAGACCAGGTTGATCGCGTCGCGGCCCAGTGGCGTCATCGGCTGCAGCATCCCCTGCACCGCACCGAAAGAGAACCACACCGCGTCCGGCTCACCGGCGGGCAGCGGGAACAGCGACGTGATCGGCCTGGCCTGCACCAGTTGGATGGCGCCCTGGCTGATGGTCCACTCGATGTCCTGCGGTGCGCCGAGCGCGGCTGCCACCGCCCGGCCGACCTCAGCCAGCTCCCTGGCCTGGGCATCGGTGAGGGTGGGCCGGTCGCCGCCGTCCCGGACCGCCGTCTCGACCCCTCCGCCGGCCACCAACTTCGTTGCCACCGACTTCGCTCCCGGACTTCGGGTGATCGTCCCGGTGGTGGTTTCCACGACCAGATGGTCGGGCTCCACCTGGCCCGACACCAGTGCCTCGCCGAGCCCGAAGGTCGCGTCGATGACCACCTCACCGCGCGCTCCGGTAAGCGGGTTCGCGGTGAACAGCACGCCGCTCACCTCGGCCGGCACCAGGGTCTGCACCACCACCGCGAGCGCCACGTCGGTGTCCGGCACGTTGTTGCGCAACCGGTAGCCGATCGCGTGGGCCGTCCACAGGCTCGACCAGCAGTCCACCACTGACCCGAGTGCCGCCTCGACGCCAACCACGTTGAGGAAGGTGTCCAGCTGGCCGGCGAACGACAGGTCCGGCAGGTCCTCGGCGGTCGCCGACGAGCGCACCGCCACCGCGGCGTCCCGCGCGAACACCCGGCGCCAGGCTGCGCGCACCGCTTCGGCGATCTCGGGCGGGAGGCTGCTGGCCGAGAATGCCGCCCGGATGGACGCCGATGCCGCCGCCAGGGCGGTTGCGTCCGAGGCGTCCAGACCCCGGCAGGCCTCGACGATCCGCGGCGCCAGGTCATTTGCGGTCACGAACCGGCGGTAGGCGTCGGTCACCAGCACGAATCCGGGCGGCACCGAGAACCCGGCCCGCACCAGTCGGGTCAGATTGAGCCCCTTGCCACCGCACCTGGCCAGGGAGGCATCGGCCGAATCCAGCGGCAGCGCCAGGACCTGTTCGTCCGGTGAGTCGTGAGCGTCCACCAGCGTCCTCCTTCAACGCGTGATCCGGCTGTGCCCAGTTAACTCCACCCGCCCGACATCAGAGCCCGAACCAGTGCAGCGCACGGTCGGAGGCGCCGGGGCGGTGGCGACGGAAAGTATGTCGGTGCCGTGTGGCAGCCTTGCAGCATGAGCACCGAGGCGCTGCAGCCCAACCCGCGGGCGATCAGTTGGGCGGCGACCATGACCGGCCACGGCGCCGATCTGGTTGTCGCCCACCAGGACAGTCGCGCCCGGATCCAGACGGGCGAACCGATCGGACGCCAGGCCCGCGAAGAACGTGAGGCGGCCACCCTGCGTCCCGGTGCCACCCTGGCCTGGGGAGCCGGCGACCGGGCGATACCAGAGACCCCCGACCCGGAGCGCACCTGCTTCGAGCGCGACCGTGACCGGATCGTGCACTCGACGGCATTCCGGCGGCTGGCCGGAAAGACCCAGGTGGTGGTATACCCGACCGATCACCAGCGCACCCGGTTGACCCACGCCCTCGAGGTCGCCCAGGTGGCCACCTCAATCGCCCGGGCGATCGGTGCGAACGTCGCGCTGGCCGAGGCGATCGCGTTGGGCCACGACTGCGGTCACGGACCCGGTGGGCACGCGTCGGAGGAGGCGTTCGACGCCTTCCTGCCTGACGGGTTCGAGCACGGTCCGTGGGGCGCCGACGTGGCGCTGGCCGAGCTGAACCTGTGTCTGCAGACCCTTGACGGCATCCGTAACCATTCGTGGTCGCGGCCGGCGCCGGCCAGCATCGAGGGTGAGATCGTCAGTTGGGCCGACCGCATCGCCTACTGCGCCCACGACCTGGAGGACGCGATCTCCGCCGGCATCGTCCGGCCCGGCGAGCTGCCGCCGCTGGTGGTCGAGCGGCTCGGGGTCGGCAGGCGGGAACAACTCGGGGTGCTGATCAGGTCGGTCAGCGCCACCGCTGCCGAACTCGGGCAGATCGGCATGGACGCCGAGACCGCCGCAGCTCTGGCGGCGCTGCGCCGGTTCAACTACGAGCAGATCTACACCCGGCCGGAGTCGCTGGCCCAGTCGCAGGCGGTAATCGCGGTACTGCAAGACCTGGTGAGCTACTACATCGAGACACCGCTCGCGCTGCCGGCCGAGTTCCGCCACGACGACCGGGCGCTGGCAGCGGTCACCTATGTTGCCGGGATGACCGACCGGTTCGCCTTCGACCAGGCCGAACGGCTGCTCGGCTGGACCCCGGAACGGCTGCCGCGCGGTATCGGCCACGGCGCCTGAAGCTGGTCGTCAGGGGCGCAGCCTGTCGCGCAGGTCGGCCGGCAGCAGCTTGGCGGCGCCGATCAGCCGGAGTACCACCGTCACCGTCAGTACCTGGCCAACCAGGATGCCCACCAGCACCAGCAGCTGGGAGGCCCCGGCCTGGAGCGGGGTGCCGCCACCCAGCAGCACACCGATGAACGCTCCGGGCAGGGTCACCAGCCCGACGGTGCGGGTGGAGTCCAGCGTCGGGACGAGCGGCTCGGCGGCCACCGGTTCCAGCACCATCCAGATCGCTCGCCGCCGGGGCAACCCGACCGCCAGCACCGCCTCGTAGACCCCGATGTTGGAGCGCAGTTCGGGGAAGTACCGGCGTCCGGCCAGCGTGTGCGCGGTCATCATGTTGCCGACCACGATGCTGCCGATCGGGATCAACGAGAAGCCGTTGAGTGGGGCAGTCCCGGTGATGAAGACCACCAGCAGCACCGGAATCGCGCCGGACGCCATCGCCAGGCCCGACCACCACCAGGCGTTGCGGGTGCCCACCCGCCCGGTGGTGGTGATGAGCGCGATGGTGAACATCAGCAGCACGAACAGTGCAGAGCTCCACAACTGCTGGATGGCCGCCACGATGATGCCCGACACGGCGGCAAGTTGCAGCGCCGCCCGAACCGCCGCGACGACGACCTGGCCCCGAAGCCGCAGCCGACCCCAGGCGGCGACGAGCGTACCGACCACCACCAGCACCCCGAGCGCGATGGCCAGGTTCCAGGTCGGATCTAACTGCACCTAGGCCATCCTGCCATCGAACCCGCGGCGGAATACACTTGCGGCCATGGTCGGCCGGATCAACGAAGAGGACATCGCGCTGGTCCGCGAACGTGCCCGGATCGACGAGGTGGTCGGCGGCCACGTGCAGCTGCGGAACGCCGGCGGCGGTTCCCTGAAGGGTCTGTGCCCGTTCCATGACGAGAAGACGCCCAGTTTCCAGGTCACCCCGGCCCGCGGTTTCTACTACTGTTTCGGCTGCGGGGAGGGCGGTGACGTCATCACCTTCGTGCAGAAGATCGACAACCTGACCTTCGCCGAGGCCGTCCAGATGCTGGCCGACAAGGTCGGCGTCCAGCTGCGATTCAGCGACGACGGACGCCCGGCGCTGCAGCCCGGCCTTCGGCAGCGGATCCTGGCCGCAAACCAGGCGGCCGCCGAGTTCTACCAGCGCCAGATCGACAGCCCGGAGGCGATTGTCTTCCGCCGGTTCGTCGACGGTCGCGGCTTCGACCGGGCCGCCGCCGAGCACTTCGGGATGGGTTACGCACCCAGGGACGGCCGGGCCTTGCACAACCACCTGCGGCGCGTCGGGTTCAACGACGACGAACTGGTCAGGGCCGGGCTGATCCGGGACAGCGGTTGGGACTACTTCCAGGGCCGGGTGCTGTGGCCGATCAGGGACTCCGCGCAATCAGTGCTCGGGTTCGGTGCCCGCCGGGTCTTCGACGACGACCGGATGCCTGCCAAGTACATCAACACTCCCGAGACGCCGGTCTACAAGAAGTCGCACGTGCTGTACGGGCTCGACCTGGCCCGGCAGCCGATCGGACGGAAGGCCCAGGCCGTGGTGGTGGAGGGCTACACCGACGTGATGGCCTGCCACCTGTCCGGCATCGACACCGCGGTGGCGTCCTGCGGCACCGCGTTCGGGCCCGACCACGCCCGCACCCTGCAGCGGCTGATGGGCAACAACGACGCCTTCAATGGTGAGGTGGTGTTCACCTTCGACGGGGACGCCGCCGGGCAGGCCGCCGCGTTGAAGGTCTTCAACCTCGACCAGTCGTTTGTCGCGCAGACCTACGTGGCCGTCGAACCCAACGGCCTCGACCCATGCGACCTGCGCCTGCAGGCCGGGGAGCCGGCGGTCCGCGAACTGGTCGGACGCCGCATCCCGCTGTACCGGTTCGTGATGCGCAACGTGGTGGGCCAGTACGACCTCGACCGGGTGGACGGCCGCCTGCAGGCTGTGCGGGCCGCCGCACCCCTGCTGTCCAGCGTGCGGGACGCGTCCCTGGTTCGTGGCTACCTGCACGACCTGTCCCAACTGGTCGGCATGGACATCGAGGACGTCCGGCAGGTCGTCGCCCAGCAGACCAGGCGTCCGATGCCACCCGCCCGGGACGAACCGGCCCCCCGGCGTCCGGCCGTGGCCGCCAACGCGGACCCCACCCTCGACGGGTTGGCGTTGCCGTGGCCCGACCCGGACGACCGGAACACCGCCGTTGAACGGGGGACATTGAAGCTGATGCTGCAGCACCCAACGCTGTTCGACACCGAGTGGAACGGGGTCTGTCCGGACGACTTCACCCACCCTGCGTACCGGGCGACCTTCGAGGCCATCCAGGCCACCCCGTTCCAGCCCGAACGGTGGACCGAGGTGCTGTACTCCAACGCCGAGGACGAGATGTTGCGCCAACTGCAAGTGTCGCTGCTGGTGGAGCCGATCCTGCGCGCCCCGGACGAGGCCTATGCCACCGCCTACACCGCCCGGTTGCAACTGTTGAGCACGGTGCGCAAGCTGGCCGAGCTCAAGTCGCGGCTGCAGCGGATCAACCCGGTCGAGCAGGCCTCCGCGCACAAGCAGGCGTTTAGCGAACTGATCGCGTTCGAGGCCCGTCGGCGCAACCTGGAGGCCGCCAGCCGGGGAGCAGACTGACCTCGATTCGGCAAGCTCTTCCCGGCGATCGGTGTTGTCCGTTTCCGGGCTGTTGGCAAGCGGTTACCGAGGCGCCGAGGATTCGATGCTGGGCGCATGAGCATCAATTTCCCAGATACCGAACTGCTGACCGCGGACGAAGAGGTCCGCCTTGCCAAGGCCATCGAAGCGGGTGTGCTGGCTGCTGCGGCGCTGGCCGCAGACGATCGACCGTGCGCCTCCTCCGAGGCTGAGCTGGCCGAGGTCGTCACGGCCGGCAAGGCAGCGCACCAGCAGTTCTACCTGGCCAACACCGGGATGGTGGTCAAGATCGCCAGGCAGTGGGCGGGCAAGGCTGACCTGCCGCTCGAGGAACTCATTCAGGAGGGTTGTGTCGGATTGGGTGAGGCCATCCAGCGCTGGGACCACACCCGCGGCATCAAGTTCTCCAGCTTCGCCTATCCGGTCATCCAGGGTGCGGTGCTCAACGCGGCAACGGTCCGGTGTGGCGAGATCCACACCTCAAGGTTCCAGGCCAGGTACGCCATCGAGGTCAGGCGGGCCCAGCAACGCCTGGAAGCCGAACTCGGCCGCCGGGTCAACGCGACCGAACTCGCCCAGCACCTCGGCCGGGACGAGGGAACCGTGGCCCGCCGCCTGAACCTGGGACGTCCCGACACCCTGAGCGACACGATGGTCAACATGATCGGACAGGAAGAGGCCGACTACACCGCGGTCGAGGAGAGCCTCGGGGCGTCGCTGCCGCAGTGGCTCGAGCAGTTGCCGCAGGACGAACGCCTGGTGCTGGAGCAGCGGTTCGGACTTGCCGGGCCGGCGGTCAGCCGGGCCAGCCTCGCGGTCGAGCTGGGCGTCAGCACCTCGACCGTCCGCCGGATCGAGAATCGGGCACTGGGCAGGGCACGGCGGTTCCTGGCGGCGGTCTGAGCGCCGGGTCACCGGCCCGATCAGCCCCGAATGCAACAATGGCGACATGGCCGTTCCCCCATTCCGGTTGACCGCTGCCGAAGCAGCCGAGCTGCGCCAGATCGTCGGCCGGCGACCGACCATAATGGTCGCCGCCCGCAACGACCGCGAACTGGTGGCCGTGCTGCCCGACCGGATGGCGGTCCGGCGGGTCGAGGGCTGGCAACTGGTGGCCTGGGTGGACATCCAGCGGGGCGGCTGGAACGCCGACCGGAACGGCCTGTACTGGGAACTCGTTGACGGCACGAGGGGTGAGATCCGGCTGGAACACCCCGGCCAGGTTCCGGGCGCCTTCGCCGAACGGGTTCGGGCCTCGATCGTGATGTCCCGCCAGGTCACGCTGCAGGGTGGGTTGGGAACCGTGATGGTGACCGGACGCCGCGCCCCCGGGTCCAATGAGCCGATCGTCTGGCAGGCCGAGGGCCTCGGACGCCTCGACCTCGGCGATCCACGGGTTCAGAGCCAGGTGCTGACCGTGGTAGCCGACCTGCGCGCCGAGTACGAGTGATACCCGCACGGCCTGCTGGTTTGGGTCTGGTGTCGGCGATCTGGTACGGTTACTTCTCGCGTCGACCAAGACGTGCAGCTATCCCTGGTAGCTCAATTGGCAGAGCATCTGACTGTTAATCAGAGGGTTACTGGTTCGAGTCCAGTCCGGGGAGCCAACGGGGCCGAAGCCCTACCACCGCAGCATTTCCTCCTCACAGGGGACGACGGTCGCGTGGTTGATCACAGGTAGCATTTAGGCATGTCGAAGAGTGCTGCCGCCGTCCAGCAGTACTGGGCGGACCAACTGGCGTTGATGCGAACCCTGCCCGCGGAGGTGCACAGTCGGCAGCCGGATTCCATCCATGACCTGCGCGCCGCCGGGCGACGGTTGAAGGCGAGCGTGCGGCTGTACCGACCGTTGGTGCGTCCCAAGCTCGCCGAGCAGGTCCTCACCGAACTCGACTGGTACAACTCCCAACTCGGGCAGGCCCGGGACGCCGAGGTCATCGCCGAGGAGGTGGCCAGCCTGCTCGGCAACCGTCCCGGCACCCGCGCGGTGATCGCCGCGCTGGACGCCGAGCGCCGCCGGACCGCCCACATCGCCGACCGGATGCTGCTCAGCGACCGCGCCGCTGGCGTCCTCGAATTGGTCGCCGAGGTTGTTGCGGACCCGTGGCGCTCGACCGGCAAGACCGGTGCACCGCCGCCGCGCAGCGAGGTCTTCGACCGGGTGCGGTGGGCCGAGACGCGGGTGGCGCGCGAGTGGCGGGACGGGCCGCGGGACCGAGAGGAAACCCTGGAGTGGGCGCACCGACTACGGCGCCGCGCCAAGGCCGCCCGGTACGCTGCCGAGTCGGTGGAGGGCGCGATGCCGGG
>NZ_JBASCI010000073.1:0-6936 GCF_049651565.1 Brooklawnia sp. | reverse complement strand
ATCCCGCTGATCCCGCGATCGCCCCTGCACACGACCAAGGCTCCCGCACCCGGCCCCACCACCCGGGCACAGACACGCACTTGTTCAGCAGTCTCCTAGTTGGACGCCACTGCGGTATCCCGGGCAGTATCCGGGCGTTGGGCTGAGTAGTTCAGGCGTTTGGCTGCTTTGCGTGCAGTTTGGGTCCTCATGGGCGGTAACTGCCCGGGCCTGAGGGTGTCGCTTGAACCGAGGCGCTGAGCGCGGCGCTGCGCTTCGCAGGCTTGGACCGCAGCCCTGCTCACCGCCCGATGCGTACAATGGCCATCGCCGCCGAGATCGACCGGAACCATCGGTTGCCGGTTGAGACGCTGCCCAAGCTGGCCGAGCAGAGTCTTATGGGCGTGCCGTACCCCGAGGAGTCGGGCGGAGCCGGGCTCGACCACGTGAACTACATGATCGCCCTGGAGGAGATCTTCAAGGTGTGCGCCACCACCGGCATCATCGTGGAGACCCACGCTTGGCTGGCGTTGTCGGCGCCGAACCGCCGCGCTGAGGTCACGGATGTCGATCTTCGCCGAATCATGCGCATCAGCTCGGCGCTGGTCTCGCGGACCGCGTCCGGGCAAGCCGGCGCCCCGGGTGCTGGGGCCCCGGCTGCTGGGGCCCCGGCGCTGCTCGGTAGATTGAACGCGTGCTGGATTGTGTGGTTATCGGAGCAGGCTTCGCGGGTTTGACTGCGGCAGTCGACCTGACCCGTCGCGGCAAGGACATCGTGGTCCTGGAGGCGCGCGACCGGATCGGCGGCCGTGTGGCCACCGTCGTCCACGAGGGGATCGGGATCGAGGTCGGCGGCCAGTGGGTCAGCCCCGGCCACAACTGCATGCACGAACTGATCGAGGCCGCCGGGGTTGAGTTGGTGGGACCGCAGGAAGGCGCCCTGCTGATCCGGTCGCAGGGAGAGGTCTTCCGCAGCCCGGCCGCCCCCGACCGCAGCCACGCCCTCACTCCGTTCGAGATGGCAGACCTCGGCCAGGGGGTGCTCCGCTTCCGGCGGCTGGCCGAGCGGGTCAAGTCCGATCCCAACTGGGCTGCGGCGAATGTGGCGTGGCTGGGCCAGCCGCTGTCACGCTGGGTGAAGGCCAACCTGCGTACGCCCGCCGCGCAGAGCGACTTCTCGGCGATCCTGGCCAACGTCGGCGAGGGCATCAACGGTGACGTCTCGCTGGGTCGGGCCCTGGCCACCACGGTGAACGGCACCGATCTGGAGTCATTGTTCGCAGTCAGCGGCGGGTTGAAGTTGCGCCGGGTGGTGGGCGGCATGCACCAACTGGCCGACCACCTGGCCGCGCAACTGCCCGAGGCCTGCCTGCAACTGCAGCAGGTCGTCACCGGGATCGACCACGATCCCGAAGGCGTCACCGTCCACACCGAGGCCGGCGACGGCACCACCCGCGCCCACCGGGCACGTCGGGTCCTGGTGACGCTGCCGCCGTGGCTGGCGTTGCGCCTGCCGTACAACCCGCCGCTGCCGGCCTGGTGCGACGAGGCGGTCCAGCGCCAGACCTCCGGGCATGTGATCAAGGTCTTCGCGATCTACCCCACGCCGTGGTGGCGCGAGGACGGGCTGAGCGGCCAGATGAGCGCCGACGAGGGCCCGGTGCGGGTCACCTTCGACATCAGCGACGGCGACGGTCCCGGCATCCTGATGGGTTTCTTCGAGGGGGTCGAGGCGGCCACCCTGTCCGGACGCAGCCAGGCCATCCGGGAGCGCGCCTTCATCGACTCGCTGGCCGCAGTCTTCGGCGAGCAGGCCCGCCAGCCGCACGTCTATCTCGACTACGACTGGGCCGCTGACAAGTACACCCGCGGTTGCCACACCCCGCATTTCGCGCCGGGGGCCTGGAGCGTGAACGGCCAGTTGTTGGCCGAGCCGGCCGGTCCCATCCGGTTCGCCGGAGCCGAGTACGTGGGCAAGAGCAACGGCTATCTCGAGGGCGCGGTCCGGTCCGGCCACGACGAGGCGAAGGCGATCCTGCGCGAGCTGGGTTGAGCTCGGCTCGCTCCTGGTCACAACCCGAAGACAGCCTTGGCAACCAGGAAGTAGATCAGCAGGCCAGTGGCGTCCACGACCGTGGTGATGAACGGTGCGCTGACGATTGCCGGGTCGAACCCGAGCCGGCGGGCCAGCATCGGAACCAGCGCACCGGCGCAGGTCGCCAGCAGGCAGATCGCCAGCAGCGACAGCGCCAGCGTGATCGCCACCTGCACCTCGAAGACGAGCCAGACCGGGACGAACACCAGAGCAGCCAGGCCGACACCCAGGAACGCCCCGACCTGCAACTCCCGCAGTACCACCCGGCCGAGTTCACCGGGGGAGACGTCCCCGACAGACATCGCCCGCACGACTGTCGTGACGGACTGGGATCCGGTGTTGCCGCCGGTGCCGATGAGCAGCGGAATGAACAGCGCCAGTTCGATGACCTGGCTCAACGCCGCCTCAAAATAGTCCAGGACACCGACGGTCAGGAAGGCCGCCAGCAGGAGCACCACCAGCCAGACGATGCGTGATCGAGCCACCCGCCACGGCGACAGTGTCAGGTACGGCCGGTTCTGCGGCTGGACGCCGGCCGACCGGGCGGCATCCTCCGCCTCCTCCTCGGTGAGGATGTCGACCAGGTTGTCAACCTGGACCAGGCCGACGAACCGTCGCTCCTGGTCGACCACCGGCAGGTCGCGCGCCCCCGTGCGTTGCATCTCGCGGGCAGCGGTCTCCTGGTCATCGTCTGTTGCCACCCATGGGAACGCCTCGACGAGGTCGCCGATCCGGGTCTGCGGTGGCGAGGTGACGATCGTGTGCAGCGGCACCATGCCGCTCAGCAGGCGTCCTGCCCGGAGCACCGGGACGCCCATCTGGTCGGGCCCGTCCGGACGCTGCCGGAACCGCTGCAGGGTCTCGGCAACCGTGTGGTCCGGGTGGGCCGTGACCACCCCGGTGACCATCCGGCGTCCGACGGATTCCTCGGGGTAGCCCATCAGCTCCCTGGTCGCGGACAGCTCCCGCGGCCCCAGACCGGCCAGCAGCCGGGCGACCACCGAGGCCGGCAACTCGTCCAGGATCTGCACCCGGTCATCCGGGTCGAGATCGGCGAAGATCGTCGCGGTCTGCTCGTCGCGCAGGTCCTCCAGTAACTCGGCTGCGATCGCGCTCGGCCAGGCCTCGAAGACCGCGGCTGCCCGATCCTTCGGGAGCAGGCGGTACGCGACCGCCCGCTCGGCTCGTGGCAGGCCGACCAGCAAGCGCGGCAACTGGTCGGTGGGCAGACCGGCGAGCAACCCGTCCGCCCTGACCAGGTCGTTGGTTCGCAGGGCGGCCAGCAGTGCACGCACGGCACCACCGTCTGCGGGGCTAATCACTGGCGTCCGTCACTGGTCGGGCATCTCTATCTGGCAGTTGGATGATATCGGGACCGGGCGCCGCCAATGGTGCACAAGACCAGTGATCCGCGGGGCCGGCCCGGCATCCCGCGGATCACTGGGCGTCGGAGCTTCAATCATCAGGTCAGATTGCGGCTTCACCGTGCTCCCCGGTCCTGATCCGCACCACGTCGTCGACTGGCTGCACCCAGACCTTGCCGTCCCCGACGTGGCCGCTGCGGCCGGCCTGGCAGATGGTCTCGACGATGGTCCCGGCGTCGGAATCCGGCGCCAGGATGTCCAGCCGGATCTTGGTGATGAACGAGATCGTGAACTCCTCGCCCCGGTAGACCTCGGTGTGACCGCGCTGGTGGGCGTAGCCGCTGACCTCGGTGACCGTCATGCCGCTGATGCCCTGCCGGGCCAGCGCGATCTGCACGTCATCGACTGCGTCCTCGCGCAGTACTGCCGTGATCAGCTTCATGCCGACACCCCCTCTTCGGCGTCCCGGCCGCGTTCGGCGGGCAACCAGAGCGTCTTGCGGATGTGGTAGGACGAGTACTGCGCCCGCGACAGGTCGTACCCGACCTCGGCGTGCTCGGCCAGGTCGACCCCACCGGTCTCGGCGCCGGTCGCCACGCGCAGTCCGATCGTCCGCTTCAGCGCCTGGGCGATCAACCAGGTCACGATGAACGAGTAGGCCAGCACCACGCCCGCCCCCACCGCCTGCCGGCCGAGTTGGGCGACCCCGCCGCCGAACAGGAGCCCAGCGGTGTCCGGGCTGCCGGTCAGCGAACCGTCGGCCAGCAGGCCGATCGCCAGCGTCCCGATCAGCCCGCCAACCAGGTGGACGCCCACCACGTCCAGCGAGTCGTCGTAGCCGAACCGGTACTTCAGCGACAACGCCATCGAGCAGCCCACCCCGGCCAGCGCGCCGAGCACGATCGCCCCGAGCGGGGTGACCACCGCGGCAGCCGGAGTGATCGCCACCAGTCCCGCCACGATGCCGGACGCCGCCCCCAGCGTGGTGGCGTGGCCGTCCCGGACGCGTTCGGTGCCCAGCCAGGCCAGCATCGCCGCCGCCGGTGCAGCAAGGGTGTTCACCCACGCCAGACCGGCCAGCTCGGTGGCGCCGAGCGCGGATCCGGCGTTGAAGCCGAACCATCCGAACCACAGCAGGGCTGCCCCCAGCATCACCAGGGTCAGGTTGTGCGGACGCATCGGCACCTTGCCGAAACCGATCCGCGGGCCGAGCACGATTGCCAGCGCCAGCGCCGCCGCACCCGCGTTGATGTGGATGGCGGTGCCGCCGGCGAAGTCGATGGCCTGGATGGAGTTGGCAACGAACCCGCCCCGCTCGGAGACCACCCCGTCGAAGGCGAAGACCCAGTGGGCGGCGGGGAAGTACACCACGGTCGCCCAGATGACGACGAACAGGCACCAGGCGCTGAACTTCATCCGGCCGTCGACCGCCCCGCTGACCAGCGCCACCGCGATGATCGCGAAGGCGGCCTGGAAGCCCACGAATACCAGCGCGGGGACGGTGCCGACCTCGGCGTCCATCAGGTTGGCCAGGCCGGGGAACTGGGTCGGGTCACCGACCATCCCGCCGACCGAGTTGCCGAAGGCCATCGAGAAGCCGTACAGCACCCACAGCACCCCCACGAGGCCGATCGTGACGAACGACATCATCATCATGTTGAGCACGCTCTTGCTACGCACCATGCCGCCGTAGAACAGGGCGAGGGCGGGGGTCATCAGAAGCACCAGGGCGGAGCTGACCAGGACCCAGGCTGTGTCGCCGGTGTTGATCTGGAGAATTGTCATGACGGTCAGCCTGCTGGCCGCCCGTTGCGCCCGAGTTGTCGCAAAGTTACAGCGGCGTTAGTGATGCGGGCGCCGCGTTACGGACACATTTCCGCTCGCCGGCTCCCGGTGTGGCCGGGTCGCTCGAGGTGCAGCATCTGGCTCGCCACGGCCAGGTACCATTCCTCGCAGTCGTTGCGCTGACGGCGGTCGTCCCGAACCGGCTGAGCAAAGTCGTGCACCCCTGCCGTACCGGTCAGCAGTTGGGTTCGGCGAAGCCGGTGGCGACTCGCCGCACGGTGTTGGCCAGCTCGGTGATCGCCCCTTCACCCTCAGCCGGTTCGCCGAACCCACCGGTCACCGCCATCGCGATGCCCACCTGGGTGCTGTCCGACAGCCGCATGGTGCCGAACTGGCGAACCATGATGTCGCCATTGACCAGCGTGCCCCACTCACCCTTCGAGTAGGTCAGTGGCAGCGTTTGCAGCCCCCACGCGTTGTCGGCCGGGTCATTCAGCTTTGACATGGCGGGGTGGACGTCGACGTAGTCACACCGCATGGCCCCGGCGAGCCGCGACTGCGCCTCCAGCGACCACTCGGTGTCGAGGTAGGGCGACTGCGGGTTTCGGGTGGAGGCGGCCGGCACGACAGTGCGCCAGTCGCCGAAGCGGCGCAGCGCCTGGGTGGTCTTCCTGGACGCGTCCTCGGGTACTCCCAGGAATGCCCACATGGCGTCCTGCGCGGCGCGCGAGTTGTCGGCGAGCGCCCGGTTGAACAGGTAGTCGCGGTCGGAGGGCTGCTTGTCCTCTGCCAGCACTGCCAGCGCCATCGCCACGTCGATCGTCCCGAACGCGGGGCCACCATGCAGGGTGCCGCCGCGCCAGGTCTCCTGGGTGACACGGGACGGGCTGGCCGCCTGGCTGATGGTGATGCCGATCAGGACGCCGTACTTCTCCTCGATCCGGGCGACCTCGGCGTCCAGTTCGGCCTGCACCGGCGCGGGTGCCAATGCCGGCGGCGACCCGGCGGGAGTGAACAGGCCGCTGCGTTGCGGGGTGGCCGACACCGCTGGGCCCGGTGGGTTGCCCACGTTCGGGCGGGTGGCGCCGAACGCGATGGTGGTGATCAGGACGATCGCGATGCTCAGCACCAGCAGCCCGGCCGGTGCCTGCCACCACCACCCGAGCCGGCTGCGAAGCGCCCGGATGCCCTTGGGAGGACCATCGGTCGATGAGCTGGGGTTGCTCACCTTGTCCTCCTTGTCGGGCTGTTCCGGATGGCGGCAGTTTGCCGTTGATGACTGTTCGCCTAACTGTATTGTGACGAAGGCCCGAACTCGTACGGCGAGGATGGTTGAGACCCGATGTATTGCGCACGTTGCTGGGACCCGGTTGGAGCCCACGACCGCGCCTGCACCAACTGCCAGGCCGACCTGACCATGCCAGGCTCGGTGCGGTTGACTGATCCGAACCGGCTCAAGGTTCACCCGGCCCAGCCTGCGTCCGCGAGCACCGCGCCACCGGCGGCCCCAGTGGTGGTCGGACCCTCCCCGCGGACGACCAGGCCAGCATCGCCCGCAACTGCGTCCGTCCCGGCTGCCGCGCCCGGTGCAGCACCGAAGGCGGCGGTCAAGCTGGACGACGGCCGGCCGCCCGCCGGCCCGCCCCCGACCCCGACCGGCGCCACCGCCGTCAAACCGTCAGCCGCGGCCCAGCCGGCTCAACCGGAGCAGCC
>NZ_JBASCI010000072.1:0-37114 GCF_049651565.1 Brooklawnia sp. | reverse complement strand
GCGCGACCGCACCGGCTACGCCGAAACGAGGTGATGCGCGGCATCGACCCGCACCAGTGGGCCTTCACCGACTGGGTGTGGGGTCCGACCGCGTTGTTCCCCGAAGATGAACCGGAGATGTTCACCGAGATCCCGGTCACCTCGGCCGTCCCGGTCAACAGCGCCTGACAGGTTGGGCTATCGGACGCCGCGGTTGACGCGGTCCGACCACGGTTCAGGCGGTCATCAGCTCGTGCGGTGAGCACGGGCGTTACCCACACATCGGCGAAGGTTGACTCCTACTCGCAGCCGATCCCGTCGCCGTCACGATCAAGATGGGGGGCGTAACCTGGCTGACCTATGTAGACCGGCGCCGCGCCGGCCGCCCGGGCTGCGGTGCAGTTCTTGTAGTAGACGTTCGGCGGGGCCGCTTGCGGTGCGGGCTGCGGGGCCGCTTGCGGTGCTGCCAGCAGTTCGGCCGCACGCCGTTCCGCCTCCAGACGTTCCGCTTCCAGTCGCTCAGCCTCCCGCCGCTCCGCTTCCAGGCGTTCTGCCTCGACTCGCTCAGCCTCCCGCCGCTCCGCCTCCAGGCGTTCCGCCTCGACCCGCTCAGCCTCCCGCCGCTCCTCTTCCAGCCGCTCGGCCTCCCGGCGCTCGGCTTCCAGCCTTCGTTCTTCCGCCCTGATGCCGCGCTGCACGCGCTTGTGTTCGGTTTCGAGTCGCGTTTGCATCCGGTTGAGGGAGTTGATGGTTGAGCGGTCGTTGTGGTGGATGACGGCCAAGAGGGTGCCTGAATCGTCATCGACGAGCCTGGACAGCGACTCTCCAACCGCAACAAGTGCCGCAATTTCGGCCAGGTATGACCTCAGCGTCGGCAGGTCGCGAGAGTCTGTCGGAGACTTGGCCAGCAGCTGACCCGCCTGCTGGCTGAACTGGTCAACCTTCGCCGGAATCGTGCACTCGGCGTCGGGATCGAAGAGCCCACGCCCAGCCGCCGTCGCCTCGTTCTGCGCCTCGAGCACATCGGCGTAGAAGCGATCATTGGGCTCGAACAGGACGGCGGCTCCCAGCCCGGCCCGGGCAATCTCTGCGTTGACCAGGACGTCCTCGACGAAGACCCCGGCAAGCTCCCGCCCATACTGGTCGGTTCGCTCCTCGTCGTACTGCAATTCCACCACCGTGCCAACCGGAAGCAGCCTGTCAAGGAAGTAGGCCGCCTCTGGGCCCAGACACTCCACCGGCTGGTCAGGGTCGACGGTCTCGGGCGTGTCTACATTCAGCAGCCGCACCCGCTTCTGCCTTCCGTTCTTCATGACGTCGATCGTGTCGCCATCCACAACTGCCGTGACGACCGTGTCAGCCCGGGCGTTCGCCACCGCGGCGGCCCCTCCAACGACTGCTCCCCCACCAAGCACCGTCACAGAGCCAAACAAGGCCAGCGTCTTGAGTCCAATCACGGTAGGCCTCCTTGCCCATCAGGTCGGCCTGCGGCCGTCCCTGCGCCCATTATGGGGACGCCGCATCAGCGGCGCGCCAAGAGACAACCGGAAATAGGGGCCGACCTGCGGGGATAGGGGCTACCTGAAATCGCGACTCTTCCGCCGGGGCTTGCGCTGCCCGCTGTCGCGCTCCAACTCGATGAGCCTGCCCGAGATGCGAGTGCCGCGCAGCGCGTCCCAGACCTGTTGCGGCAGCTTGGCCGGCAGCTCAACCAAGGTGTGGTCAGCGCGGATGTCGATGCGTCCGAAGTCCTCACGGCGCAGCCCGCCCTCGTTGGCCAGCGCCCCCACCACCTGGCGGGGGTCACCTTGTGCCGGCGTCCGACCGCCATCCGGTAGGTCGCCGTCGGCCCGGACGCCTCACCTCGCTGGCTGCGCTCACGCGGCTGGTCGCGGCGGCCACCCGGCTCGAACGTGCCACGGGCCGGACGCTCCGGCTCGGGTTCCAGCAGCATCGGCTCATCACCCTGCAGCACCGACGCCAGCGCCGCAGCGACGTCCACCTCGGGCACGTCGTACTCGTTGACGTAGTGGCTGACCACGTCGCGGAAGAAGTCGATGCGCTCGGTGTTCGACATGGCCGCGGTGATCGCGTCGTCGAAGCGGCTCAGCCTGGTGGCGTTGATGTCCTCGACGGTCGGCAGGTTCATCTGGGTCAGGGTCTGCCGGGTGGCCCGCTCGATGGCCCGCAACAGGTGGCGTTCCCGCGGGGTGACGAACGAGATCGCCTGACCGCTGCGGCCGGCGCGTCCGGTGCGTCCCACCCGGTGCACGTACGACTCGGTATCGGTGGGGATGTCGAAGTTGACCACGTGGCTGATCCGGTCGACGTCCAGCCCACGGGCGGCGACGTCGGTGGCGACCAGGATGTCAAGCTTGCCCGACTTGAGCTGACCGATGGTGCGTTCGCGCTGCGCCTGGACGATGTCGCCGTTGATCGCGGCGGCCGAGAACCCGCGCGCCCGAAGCTTCTCGGCCAGGGTCTCGGTGTCGTTCTTGGTCCTGACGAAGACGATCATGCCCTCGAAGTTCTCCACCTCGAGGATCCTGGTCAGCGCATCCACCTTCTGCGGGTAGGCCACCACCAGGTACCGGTGGCCGACGTTCGGAGCTGTGCTGGTGCTGCCCCTGACCAGCACCTCGACCGGATCGGTCAGGTAGCGCTGCGACAGGGCGCGGATCTGCGCCGGCATGGTGGCCGAGAACAGCGCGACCTGCTTGTCGTCGGGGGTGTCGGCGAGGATCTGCTCGACATCCTCGGCGAACCCCATGCTGAGCATCTCGTCGGCCTCGTCCAGCACCAGGAAGCGCAACTGGGTGAGGTCGAGGGTGCCCTTGTCGAGGTGGTCCATGATCCGGCCAGGCGTCCCGACAACGATGTGCACGCCACGCGCCAGCGCGCTCAACTGGACGCCGTAGCCCTGCCCACCATAGACGGGGAGCAGCCGGACACCCTTCAGGTGCGCGGAGTACTTCTCGAACGCCTCGGCGACCTGCAGCGCCAGCTCACGGGTGGGGGCGAGGACGAGTGCCTGCGGCGCCTTCTGCTTCAGGTCCAGCCGGCTGAGGATCGGCAACGCGAACGCCGCGGTCTTGCCGGTTCCGGTCTGGGCCAGGCCAACCAGGTTGCGGCCGGCCAGCAGGGCCGGGATGGTCTCGGCCTGGATCGGGGTGGGACGCTCGTAGCCGAGCTGCCGCAGCGACTTCAGCAGCCGCTCCCCCAGCCCGAGTTCGGCGAAGCCGTCGGAATGGTCGAGTAGGTCGGCGGCCGGGGTGTCGGTCGCTGGTTCGACCACTTCTTCTTCGTTCACCCCACGACAGTAGTCGCTGCCGGCTCAGTAAGCGGAATACCGCCGCGCAAAGTTGCGCAGCAGACGGTGCTGCGAACCGTCCACCCCGGAGGTCTTCGCCAGCGCGATCACGTCGTCCAGCTCCTCGGGGCGGAAGTACCCGTTGTGCTGGTAGACCCGCATCCGGTCGGCGAACTCGTCGGGGTCCAGCTCGGGATGGAACTGGGTGACGTAGACGTTCTCGCCCACCCGGTACATCTGCACCGGGCAGCTTTCACTGGTGGCCAGCAGTTCGACGCCGCCCGGCAGCCCGTTGCCGCTCTCCTTGTGGCCGACGAACGCATCGAAGGTGCTTGGCACGCCTTCGAACAGCGGATCGGCCTGGCCGACCTCGGTCACCGCGATGGTGACCGGCCCGGCCGGCTCGCCGTGGGTGCGGTCCACCACCCCACCCAGGTGGGTGGTCACCATCCCGATGCCGTAGCACAGCCCCATGAACGGTCGGTCATTGGACAGGATGTCGTCCAGCAACCGGCGCAGGTCGGACTCGACCCGCAGCTGCACCACCGACTTGTCGGGGTCGGAGACGTTGAACGGGCTGCCACCCAGGATGATCCCGGAGAACGCGTCCAGGTCGATCCCGCGCACCGGTGCAGCCTCCAGCCGGAGCTGCACGACGTCCTGGGGGTCGAGCCCGGCATGCCTGGAAACCGAGACATGTTCAGCCGTTGCCGCACCGTCGTGGTGGCGGGTGGACAGCAGCAGGAAGGGTTTCACAGGTGCAGACTACTAGGGGCTTCCAGGCCCGTTTCGGCGACGAGCTGGGTCACCACGGTGCGCAGGTCGCCGGACCGCTGGAACTCACGTCGCTGCCGGGCGTAGCACGGCCCCTGCTCGGCCAGTGTGGCGCAGCGGGCCAGTTCGGTATCGCAGCCCAGCCGCTGGGCGTGCGGGGCGAACCGATCGAGCCAGAACTCCAGACGCTCCCGCAGCGGCACCACCCGAGGGGGGAGGTCGCTGGTGATGACGTGGGCTTCGACTCCGTAGCGGGCGGCCCGCCACTTGTTCTCCTGCAGGTACCAGGGTGGCAGCCGCGGCGGGCGGCGTCCATGGTCGAGCTCGGCGGAGAGCCAGGCGGCGGCGCACTGGGTGAGCGCGGTGATCGCGCCCAGTTCCCACAGCGTGGGCACCGAGTCGCTCAACCGGTTCTCCACCGTGCCGAACGAAGACGGCCGGACGTCCCAGCGGATCTCGCTGAGCTGCGAGATCATGCCTACCGACTCCAGGCCGATGACGTAGCGCTCGAACTCCTCCCAGGTGTCCATCTCGACCGGCAGGCCGTTGGTGTGCAACTGCTGGAACAGCATCGTCCGGTTGGACGCGAAGCTGGTGTCGGTCCCCTGCCAGAACGGCGACGAACCGGCCAGCGCGATGAAGTAGGGGGCCATCAGCGCCAGGCCGGAGGTGATGGGCAGCGCCTTGCGTTGGTGGTCGACCCCGACGTGCACGTGGGTACCCATCGTCACCAGTTGGCGGGCCCACCAGCCGTTCTCGTCGGCGACCACCCGGTAGCGCTCGGCGTCGAAGTGGGTCTGCTCCATCGCGATGCTGAACGGGTGGGAGCCGGCGCCCAGCGGCACCGTGGTCTGCCCCAGCAGGCCGCGCAGTTGGGTGAGCTTCTCGGCGAGGTCACCCATCGCGTCGGCGACCCGGTGGTGGACGCCGCTGACCAGCTCGACCATGCAGGTCAGGTACTCCCGCCGGATCGCCCCCTTCTCAGGGTTCTCGACGGCCTCGAGCAGCTTCGGGGCGGCCGGAACCAGCTGGCCTGTTGCCGCATCGACCAGGCCGAGTTCCCACTCCACGCCGATCGACCCCGGATCAGTGGGGGTGAATGTGATCTCCAAGCATCGCTCCTCTACCGGAAAGTGCCGTCGTTCCAGTCAACCAGCGCGACACCGGCCACGTCATCTGCCCGCCGAACAA
The DNA here is from genome assembly GCF_049651565.1 of Brooklawnia sp. Lineage (GTDB taxonomy): Bacteria > Actinomycetota > Actinomycetes > Propionibacteriales > Propionibacteriaceae > Brooklawnia. The sequence goes on along the minus strand of NZ_JBASCI010000072.1, from coordinate 31,860 downwards.
ATTCCCCGGAAGGACGCGGGAAACCGGCGTCCCACGCCCGACTGTGCCCGCAAGCCCACCCGGTCGCCTACGCTGCTGTCACAGCCGAACGAAGGAGCGGCAGATCGTGAACGCAGGCAACGGCAACGACATCATCCTCGGACTGGACGTCGGGACGACCGCCGCCAAGGCGTCACTGTTCTCGCTGGGCGGGGCGAACAGGATCACCACTTCACGGGAGTACCTGCTGCTGAACCCCCAGCCCGGCTGGCACGTACAGGACCCGGACACCATCGCAGAGAGCGTCTTCGAGGCGATGACCGACGCGGTCTCCCGGGTGGACCCGGCGCGGATCATCGGCATCTCGATCAGCACCGCCATGCATGGGCTGCTGGGCATCGACTCCGACCTCCGCCCGGTCACCGAACTGCTCACCTGGGCCGACTCGCGCGCCTGGCAGCAGGCCAACCGGTTGAACGAGCACGCCACCGGCCCGCGCCTGCACCACACCGGCGGCACCCCGACCCACCCGATGTCGCCGCTGGTCAAGCTGTGCTGGTTCCGCGACGCACACCCCGACATCCTGCGGCTCACCGACCGGTGGATCCAGTTGAAGGACTGGATCCTGATCCAGCTCACCGGTCAGGTCGTCACAGAACTGTCCGGGGCGTCGGGAAGCGGCATGATTGACATGGAGACCAGGGACTGGAACCCGGAGGCGATCGACCTATCCGGGGTGCGGCCCGACCAACTGCCGCCGATCATGGCCACCACCGACATCCTGCCGCTCAGCGGCGACGCTGCCCGGCGGGTTGGCCTGCCATCGGGGCTTCCGGTGGTGCTGGGCGCCAGCGACGGCCCGTTGGGCAACCTGGGCACCGGCGCGATGGAACCCGGCAAGGCCGGGCTGTCGATCGGCACCAGCGGCGCGGTGCGGATGGTGGTGCGTCGGCCGGCGGTGGTGTCGGGGCTGTTCTGCTACGCCCTGACCAGCGACGTCTGGGTGGCCGGCGGCGCGGTCAGCAACGGCGGGCTGGTGCAGCGCTGGCTCACCCAGACCTACGCACCGGGCGCCGATGACGCCGAGGCCTGCCGCCGCGCGGAGGCGATCCCGCCGGGCGCGGAAGGCCTGGTGATGGTGCCCTACCTGGTGGCTGAGCGGGCGTCGCTGTGGGATTCGGAGATCCGGGGTGCGTTCGTGCACGTGCGCCAGGCACACACCCCTGACCACTTCATCCGGGCCGGGGTGGAGGGCGTCGCCTACCAGTTGTGGACGATCCTGCGCCGGATCCGGATGATCAACCGGGTCGATGAGGTGCGCGCCACCGGCGGGGTCTTCGGGTCTCAACTGTGGCGCGACGTGGTTGCCGGCATCCTGAATCGACCGCTGGTGGTCACCGGCGCCGCCGAGGGGTCCGGGCTCGGTGCGGCGATCCTGGGCGCGGTGGCCCTGGGCGTTTCAGACACCCTGGCCGATGGCTACAACCTGCTGCGGGGCGACTCCGAGGAGACCCGGATCGTGGTCAGCGACGAGGCCCGGGCGGTGTACGCGGAGATGCACTACGCGGTGCCGCAACTGCTGCAACGCTACGGCCGCCTGGGCGCCGACATCCGATAGTTACCGGGTGGCCGACCGCCAGACCCGGATGGCGTTCAGCACCGCCGGGATCGACAAGGCGAACGCCACGAGCGCGCCGCCGGCGGCGACGATCGCGAAGACCAGCGCCGCCATCGCCTGATCACCGAGGCTGACCACCAACGACGGCAGCCAGCAGTGCACGATGCCCAGGGCAAGCTGCAACACCAAAGACGCCGCCACGTGCCCAACCACCACCTTCGCCTTGGCGAAGTCCTGCTGGGACGCCACCAGCAGGACCAGGAAGACCAGCTTGAGCACCAGCAGCAGACCTGGCACGGTCGCCACCCGGGTCACCGGGAAGAACCCCCAGGTCGCCAGGTAGGCGATGGTGCCGAACGGCGCCGAGACCAGCAGCCCGAACATGACCATCAGCAGACCGAATGCGGCCGACGCGGTCAGGACACCGAGGAGGATCCAGGCCAGCGACACCACCAAGGTGACGACGCCCTGGATCCGGCCGTGGAACCGCCTGCCTGGCACCACCTCGACCACGCAGCCGCTGGACGAAGATGATCGTGTCACCCTGGATTCGGCAGTCGAGACTGCTGCGGAGCTCTGCCGGGGTGAGCGGGTCGCCCCCGACAGGTCGTGGGGACGCCCAGGCCGGCCACCGGTCACCGGCGCCGCGGCCCACCCCGGCCACGCCGATGACGAACAACCCGATGGCCAGCACCCCAGCGACCTCGACCGCCAGCAGCATCCGCTCGGTCAGCGTCCGCACCGACTCGCCGCCGACCTGCACCGCCACCGCCAGTTCGAGGTCGAGCAGCGAACCCGCCCGACGGGAGCGGCCGACCCTGGTCAACGAGAGCGGGCTGATCAGTACGTCGTGGATGTCGGTGGGTGGTAGCCCACCCAGCGTCCCGATCGTCACCGGCCGGTCGGCTGCGGCGGCAGTCAGTATTCCCACCACACCGTCGAACGCCTGCTGAGTGGTGCTGGTCGCCGACTCAGGGTGGGGCCCCTCGAGTGCCATGGCGACGTCCTCGAACAGGCGGGTACCGGCAGGGCAGGCCGGAGGGTATGGGCTAGTCAACCGCCCCCGGGCCGGTATTGGGCCCACGCCACTTGTCGGACAGGGGCTGGGCCACAGCTACCACTCCTGTCCGACAATTGGTGAGGTCAAGGAGGATCCACGATGGTCGGGCTGTCACCCGGACACCAGAGAGTCCTGTCAGCGTTGCGGGAGTCCGGTGTGCGTCCAGGCGACGTGTTGCCGTCGGAGCCGGAGTTGGCCGATCGGCTGGGCGTGAGCCGGCAGAGCGTCCGGGAGGCGCTCGTCGCGATGCAGGCACTCGGGCTGGTGGAAGGACGGCAGGGCACCCGGCGACGGCTGGCCTGCTACGAGGTCGCCCACCTGGCCGAGCAGGTGGCCGTCTCGGTCGATCCAAACCCGGAGAACCTGCTCCAGTTGCTGCAGGTGCGCCGGGCACTGGAGCGGTCCTTCCTGCCAGCGGCCGCGCAGCACCTGGGCCGGCGCCGACTTCGTGAGTTGGGCGAGCTGAGCGATGTCATGGTGCAGCGGGCCGCCAAAGGGCATGCCTTCGTGGACGCGGACGAGCGGTTCCACACGCTGCTCTATGCGGGCCTTGGTAACCGAGCGCTGGACGGCTTCGTGCGAGGGTTCTGGCAGGTCTTCAGGCAGGCACCACCTCCGATCACCACCGCCGCCAACCTGGTCAGCTCGGCAGCCGTGCACCGTGGCATCGTCGAGGCGTTGCGCGGGGGCGACGCAGAGCTCGCCGTTCACCGGTTGGATGCGCACTTCTACGACGTCCAGTCCCGCATCGCGGCCAGTCGACTGGATCGGTTCGGTCAGGGTTCCCGTCCTGCAACTGCAGGCGGTCGGTAGGGAAAGGAAAGCGCAATGCACCGACGCACACTGTTCAAGGCAGCCGGCCTGGCCGGCGTGGCCTCGGTCCCGATTGTCGCTGCTGGCTGTAGCAGCGGCAGCTCGTCGACGGGTGGATCGCCGACCGCGGCGGGCAGCCCAGACGGGACCGCCTCCGGTGAGGTGAGTTACTGGCTGTGGCAGGACGACGCCACCGACACCACCTGGCAGAACCTGGCCGACGAGTTCAACGAGTCGCAGGACCGGATCAACGTGACCCTGCAGGTGACGCCGCTGGCCCAGTACCAGGACCAGCTTGTGTCGGCGCTCAGTTCCGGCATCGGCCCCGACGCCTGCCGGTTCAAGGACTGGTGGCTCGGTCAGTTGGTGGCCCAGAACGCGATCGAACCGCTGGACGAGCTGGTCAACGCCTGGGCGGGCCGGGAAGACGTCGTCGAGGGGCTGTGGGCCACCGGGCAGGTGCCGGGTGATGACACCATCTACATGCTCCCGCATCAGTTCGTCACCATCTACATGTACTACCGCAAGTCGTACTTCGAACAGATCGGGATGGACGCCCCGACGTCCCACGAGGACGTGCTGGAAGCCTGCCGACGGCTCACCGACGCCGGTCAGAACCGGTATGGCCTGGACGTCCGGGGTGGGGCCGGCGGGCAGGACCAGTGGGCGGCGTGGATGTTCTCCGGCGGCGCCAGGATGGTCGACGACGCCGGTGAGATCGTCATCAACGACCAGCGCGCAGTCTCGGTCAACCAGGACTACCTGGACATCGAGTCCAGCCTGCACGCCGCCCCACCCGGCTCTATCACCGCCGCGTTCGCTCAGGTCACAGCCAACTTCCAGGGCGGCCAGACCGGCATGCTGATCCATCACCCGGGCTCGCTGGCCGGGATGCGCGAGGCCCTCGGCGACGACCTCGGCGTGATCAGGATGCCCGGCGACGGGCCGACCCTGGGGACGATGAGCGGCAACGTCGTGCTGTCGTCATCGCAGAACAAGGAAGCGGCGTGGGAGTGGATCAGCTGGCTGTCCACCCGGGAGCCGATGCTGACCATGAGCAAGTCGCCGCAAGGTCAGCTCCCGGTGCTGCAGTCGTCACGGGAGGACCCGCACTACCAGGACGAGGCCCTGCAGGTCGCGCTCACCGCCCAGGAGACGGCGGTGAGCTGGCCGGCATTGCCTGGCACCGGGACGGTGGCCAACGCCACCTGGAGCCCCACCATCCAGTCCGCCTTCCTCGGTGAGATCACCTCGCAGGAGATGCTCGACCGGCTAGCCGCCGACATGGGCAGCTGAGCGATGACCGCCCACACCGTCGAGGCCCCGGCTCAGGCGCAGGCCGTCCGCCGAAGACCACGCCGGGGCCTGGCTGCCCTGGAGCCTTGGCTCTATCTGTTGCCGATCATGATCCTGGTGGCCACCTTCGTGGTTTTCCCGATCCTGCGTTCGGTCTGGTTGTCGGTGAACCAGGTGTCGCTGCTCGGCGGTGTGGGCGACTTCGTCGGCGGCGAGAACTTCCTCGCCATATTCAGCAATCCGCGGTTCGGGCACTTCGCGCTGGTCACGCTGACCTGGACGTTCGGTGCGGTGTCGCTGCAGTTCACGTTCGGCATGATCGGTGCCCTACTGCTCAACAACCGGTTCCCGCTGCGCGGGGTCGTGCGGGGTCTGGTGATGATTCCGTGGGCCACCCCGAGCGTACTGGTGGCGCTGATCTGGATGTGGCTGCTCGACCCGAACCACGGCTTGCTCAACCGCATCGTGCTGGGGCTTGGCCTGGCGGACCAGCCGGTGCAGTGGCTCAGCGACCCGGACACCGCGCTGCCGTCACTGATCATGGTGGACGTCTGGCAGGGCATCCCGTTCTTCGCGGTGATGCTGCTTGCAGCGCTGCAGAGCGTGCCGCGCGACATCGTCGAGGCCGCCCGGGTGGACGGATGCGGCCCGTCAGCGGTCTTCCGGCACGTCGTGGTGCCGCACATCATGCCCACGGTGCTGGTGACGTTGCTGTTGCGCATTATCTGGACCGCCAACTACGTCGACCTGGCCTTCATCCTGACTGGCGGCGGCCCGGCGGAAGCGACGACGACCATTGCGCTGCAGTCCTACCTGACCGCCTACAAGGCAGGTGACTTCGGGGTGGGTTCGGCGTACGCGATGGTCCAGGCCGGCTTCCTGATGATCTTCGTGGTCATCTACGTCAGGCTGTCCCGTCGAGGGGAGGAGAACCGATGAGCGCCGTGCTGACGCCGGGGCAGGTGGCCGCCCGGCCGGCTCTGCGTCGGCCCTTGCTCGACAAGCGAGGACGCCAGGGCGCGCAGACCGGCATCGTGGTGGTGCTGGTGGCTGGCTGGCTGGTGATCACCCTTGGCCCCTACTTCGTGATGCTGCTCACCTCGCTGACGCCGCGGGCCGAGTTGATCGCGCCCGGAGCGAGCCTGTTCCCCGAGAGCCCGAGCCTTGATGGCTATCGGGACCTGTTCGCCAGCACCCACTTCCTCACCTACCTGCGCAATTCTGCGATCGTGGCCGGCGGGACGGTGGTGGCGTCGCTAATCTGCGCGTCCTTCGCCGCGATCGGGTTGTCCCGGTTCCGGTTCCGCGGACGCGGCACGGTGCTTACCGCCCTGCTGGTGGCGCAACTGTTTCCGGCGGTGCTGCTGGTCATCCCGCTGCAGCAACAGCTGGTGGCTTTCGGTCTGCTCAACAACCTTGTCGGGCTGATCCTCATCGACACCACCTTCGCGACCCCGTTCGCGACCTGGCTTCTGAAGGGATTCCTCGACTCGATCCCGTCCCAGCTGGATGAAGCCGCCCGCATCGACGGCGCGACGGGGCTGCAACTGGTGCGCTACGTGCTCTTCCCGCTGATGAGGCCGGGAATGACCGCCGCCGGGACCTACATCTTCATCTACTCGTGGAACGAGTTCCTGTACGCGCTCACCTTCACCAAGACGCCCGACACCCACACTGTCCCGGTCGGCCTGCAGCTCCTGATCGGGGAGTACCAGATCCGCTGGGATCTGCTCACCGCCGGTGGTGTGCTGGCCGCGATCCCGGTGCTGGTCGGCTTCATGCTGGTGCAGCGCAACCTGATCGACGGGCTCACTGCCGGAGCTGTCAAGGGATAGCGCGGAAGTGGCAGCCGTACTGCCTTTGCCCTGGCGCGACCAGCTTCCGACAAAGTCACAGACGGACGAGAGGTCCGCCAGCCGCGCGCTGCGAGAGGACATCCTCGTGGGCAGTCCCAGACGACATGCGCTCGCCTCAGGCATCTGTTATCTGCTCAGGCGGGTGAGGCCGGAAACTGGTCGGGGCGACAGGACTCGAACCTGCGATCTCCTGCTCCCAAAGCAGGCGCGCTAGCCACTACGCTACGCCCCGGTTGGTCGACCAACCCGGCCAAGTGTACTGGACGACAGCGAGAACCGGCCAACACGACCGCTGCACCGAAGAACAGACCCCTGCCGCGCAGGCGATCAACTGGACTGCAGCCTAGTCGCCTTCGATCAGCCACGAACACCGCAATACTTGTCAGCAGCGGAAGGGGTGACCGTATGGCTGACAAGGTCCGAACCAGACAGCTGGGCCGCGACGGCATCACCGTCATGGTCAACCATGATCGAGCGTTGCGCGCCCGCGAGGTCGCCCTGCCTACCCAGGCCGACAAGGACCGCGCAGAAGCGCTGCTGCCCGCCATGCTGGATCGGGTGAACGGACGCCGCCGATAGCCGATCAGCCCTCGATCGAGCCGGTCTCCTCGTACCGACTCAGCATGTCGATGCGCGTCTGGTGACGTTCGTCGCCGGAGAAGGGGGTGGTCAGGAACGCCCGCGCGATCTCCAGACCCTCTTCGAGGCTGACGAAGCGACCGCCCATCGCCACACAGTTGGCGTTGTTGTGCTGGCGTCCGAGCTGCGCCAACTCGACGTTGAGCGCCAGCGCTGCCCGGCAGCCCTTCACCTTGTTGGCCGCGATCTGCTCGCCGTTGCCCGACCCGCCCAGCACGATCCCGAGCGATCCCTGGTCGGTCTCGGCAACCACTGCCTCGGCGCAGGGAATGATGAACCGCGGATAGTGGTCGAGTGCGTCATAGCTGGGGGCGCCATGGTCGATGACTTCGTAGCCCTCGGCCCGCAGCTTCTCCACGAGGTATTCCTTCAGCTCGAAGGCGGCATGGTCTGTACCGATGTGAACACGCATGCAGCAATGGTCCCAGACGTGCGCGAACAGGAGGCAATCCGCGGCGAGGCCCCGTTGATCAGCTGTCCAGCCCCTCCGGGCCGCGCTCCAGCAGCACGTTGAAGCCGTCCTCGTCCAGGACCGGCAACCCCAACTCCTCCGCCTTGGCGGCCTTCGAGCCCGGGCTGCCCCCGACCACCACGTAGTCGGTCTTCCGCGACACCGAACTGGCGGCCTTGCCGCCACGTTCGGCGATAGCCAGCTGCGCTTCGTCACGGGTGAAGCCGGTCAGGCTACCGGTCACCACCACGCTCAGCCCGGCCAGGGTCTGGGGAACGCTCACCGCCGCCTCGGCCGGCTCGTCGGCCATCCGCACCCCGGACGCCGCCCAGCGCTCCACCACCTCGACGTGCCACGGCTCGGTGAACCACTCCTGCACCGCCTCGGCGATCACCGGTCCAACACCCTCGGTGCCGGCCAACTCCTCCAGCGACGCGGCCCGGATGGCGTCCATCGACCCGAACCGCTCGGCCAACGCCCGGGCGGCGGTCGGGCCGACATGCCTGATCGACAGCGCCACCAGCACCCGCCACAGCGGCTGCCGCTTGGCGGTCTCCAGGTTCGCCAACAGCTTGTGCCCGGTCGCCGACAGCACCCGGCCGTCCACCACCTCGGCTGGCGGGTCCGACTTCTTCGCCGCCCGGGTGTACAGCGGGACGAGCCGCAGGTCGTCCGCGGTCAGCTCGAACAGCCCGGCCTCGTTCTCGATCACGCCGCTGGCCAGCAACCCGCGGGCACCCTCCCAACCCAGCGCCTCAATGTCGAGGGCCTGCCGGGACGCCAGGCTGAACAGCCGCTCCACCAACTGGGCGGGGCACGACCGCGAGTTGGGGCACCGGATGTCCTTGTCCGACTCCTTCTCGGGACGCAACTCGGTGCCGCAGACCGGGCAGTGGGTGGGCATCACGAAGGGCCGTTCGGTGCCGTCCCGCAGCTCGACCACCGGCCCGAGCACCTCGGGAATCACGTCGCCGGCCTTGCGCAGCACGACCGTGTCGCCGATCAGGACGCCCTTGCGGGCCACCTCCCACGGGTTGTGCAGGGTGGCCCGCGAAACCGTTGAACCGGCCACCCGGACCGGCTCCATCACCGCGAACGGGGTGACCCGGCCGGTGCGTCCGACGTTGACCTGGATGTCGAGCAGCCTGGTGTTGACCTGTTCGGGCGGGTACTTGTACGCCACCGCCCACCTCGGCGCCCGCGAAGTCGTCCCCAACCGGGCCTGTTGGCCGAGGTCGTCCACCTTCACCACCACGCCGTCGATCTCATGGCTCAGGTCGTGCCGGTGTTCACCGTAGTGGGCGACGTACCCCAGGACCTCCTCCGGGGTGGTCAGCACCCGGTACGTCGTCGAGACCGGCAAGCCGAGGCTGCCGAGCAGTTCATAGGCCTGCGACTGCCGCTCCAGCGGCAGGCCGTCGTGGGCGCCGATGCCATGCACCAGCATGTGAAGCGGACGGCTGGCGGTGATCGCCGGGTTCTTCTGCCGCAACGAGCCGGCGGCCGCGTTGCGCGGGTTGGCGAACGGCGCCTTGCCCGCGGCCACCAGTGAGGCGTTCAGGTCGGCAAATCCCGAGATCGGGAAGAAGACCTCGCCGCGCACCTCGATCAGCTCGGGCACCGCCTCGCCGGTCAGCGTCCGCGGCACGTCGCGCAGCGTGGCAATGTTGCCGGTGATGTCCTCCCCCACCCGGCCGTCGCCACGTGTCGCCCCGGTGACCAGGCGTCCACCCCGGTAGACCAGCGCGACGGCCAGCCCGTCGATCTTTAGCTCGCACAGCCAGGCGATCTCCTCGTCACCCAACAGCCGCCGCACCCGGGCCATCCAGTCGGCCAACTCCTCGCGGCTGAAGACATTGTCCAGACTGAGCATCCGCTGCAGATGTGTGACCGGGGCGAAGTCGGTCATCCGATGGGCCGCGCCGACGCGCTGGGTTGGGCTGTCGGGGGTACGCAGCTGGGGGAAGGTGTCCTCGAGGCGCTGCAGTTCAGCCATCAGCGCGTCGTACTCGGCGTCCGACATGGTCGGCGCGTCGCGCCCGTAGTACGCCTCCTGGGCGTCATTGATCAGGTCGGCCAGTTCGGCCCAACGATGCTGCTCGGCCAGCCCGGGCTCAGCCACCTCCGGCTGGTCGGTCACCTGCAGTGCGTCCAGGTCGTCGTCAACGTTGGGCATGGACCAATACTGGCAGCCCGACCCGAACGGGCAGCATCCTCAAACGACGAACTTTGGCGTCCAGGCCGAGCTCTCGCGGGCGGCACCGAAGGCTGTCAGGATCTGCCGCTTGCCGAACTGCTCGGGACGGTTGACCAGCCAGTTGGCGATGTCGAACTGGTCAACCACCGCCACCCCGTCCGGGAAGTGCTCGATGACCAGGCGCCGGTCGTTCACCGGAACGATCACACCGGTGACCGAGATGTCCAGGCGGGTGGCCATGGACAGCCGATCGGCTCCGCGACGGGCCTCGCCGCGGATCTCGCCCACGTACGGCTGCTCCCGGCCGTCGACGATGAACCGGTCACCGTGCACCTTCAGCCGGGAACCCGGCAGGTGCTTGGCATTGAGCAGGTAGACCCCGCCTGGCCCGACGACCCAGTGGTCAAGTTCACTGCCGCCCTCGACCAGCCTGGCCGACTGCAGGAAACCCCACCGCGGGTCGAGCCCGGCCAGCCTGATCAGCTCGGCGGCCAGCAGTTCGTCCGGGTCGACCATGGCACGCCGGGCGCCGCCGTCCAGCCCGATCAGCAGGCGGTCGAGCAATGCCCGCACCGGCGCCCGGCGACGTGGGTTCTCACGAACGATCGGCAGCGTCTCGAAGGCCGCACCGGGCACCATGATTTCGGGAACCAGCGCACGCCGGGGCGCAACCTGCAGGTGGGTGACGCCATCGTCATCGGCCAGGTAACCACGTCGGGCAGCTGTCACAGGCGGCGGCACCGAGTCGTAGATCTGTTCGGCCGCAGACATCTCCACCTCTTCTCAGCAGGTTTCTGATCACTTCTCCTGCCGAACTCTAGAGGTCAGGTTGAGCCTTCCCGGGAAGCCACGCTGGCGCAGATTCGATCAGTCGAAGATCGGCCCCCGATCGCGGGACCGCTTCAACTCGAAGAACCCATCGGCCGCAGTCACCTTGCTGACGCCGTCGAACAAATCCCCGGCCGCCTCACCCTTCGGCGCCGGCGAGATGACCGGCCCGAACAGCGCCTTGCCGTTGATGTGGATGACCGGCGTCCCCACCTCGTTGCCCACCGGGTCCATGCCCTGGTGGTGCGAGGCGCGCAGTTCGTCGTCCCAGTCACCCGCGGCCGCCCGATCGGCGATGGCCTCATCGAACCCGCACTGCCGCAAGGCATCCTTGATCACGCCGACGTCACCCTTGCGCTGGCCGAGCGGGTGGTACCGGGTGCCGATCGCGGTGTAGAAATCGCGCAACCCCTCGCTGCCGTAGGCCCGTTCGACCCCTATCGCGGTCCGGGCGCCGATCCAGCCGGCAGCCATCTCCTCCTCGTAGTCTTCGTCGAGATCCCGGCCCTCGTTCAGCACCGAAAGGCTCATCACATGGAAGACCGTCCGCACCGGACGCACCTTCTCCACCTCGAGCATCCAGCGGGATGCCATCCAGGCCCATGGGCACAGCGGGTCGAACCAGAAGTCGACGGTCTGTAGTCGATCGTTCATATGTCCAAGCGTTCCAGACACATCAACTTCGGCTCGCCGAGCGCACTGCATTCGCCGACTCCGCCCAACCGGTAGCCTCGCAACTGAGCCCCGCACCGCTCTGCGTGGCTGAGCGAACCCTTGGAGACCCGATGAGCAAACCGGTGAACATCACCCGAGCCGAAGCGCAGCAGCGCTCCCAGATGATCCAGACGCACGCCTACCGCGTGAGCGTCGACCTCACTGGGCGCGGGCTGGACGACGAACCGCTCGACGATCCGACCAGCAACTTCATCTCCACCTCGACAGTGAACTTCGACAGCGGAGCCGGCCGCAGCTGGCTCGACCTGATCGCCGATGAACTGCTGGACGCCTGGCTGGACGGCGTCCAGCTGGACCCGGCCGCACATGACGGAACCCGGCTGGCCTTGGACCTGACCGAGGGTGACCACCAACTCACCGTCACCGCGCTGTGCCGCTACTCCCGCACCGGCGAAGGGCTTCACAGGTTCGTCGACCCCGCCGACGACCGGGTCTACCTGTACACCCAGTTCGAGACCGCGGACGCCCGGCGCATGTACGGCTGCTTCGAGCAGCCCGACCTGAAGGGCACATTCCAGCTCACCGTCAACGCACCGGAGCACTGGAAGGTCTACTCCAACTCCGCCCAACCAACCCCGCAGCCGATCGGGGACGGATTCGCGCGCTGGGAGTTCATGGCCACTCCCCCGATCTCGACCTACATCACGGCCCTGGTCGCCGGGCAGTTCCACGTCGAGCCGGGCACCATCACCTCGATCAAGGGCGAACTGCCCGCTGACTTCGTCTGCCGCGAGTCGATGGCGCCCTACCTCGAACACGAGCAGATGCGCACCACCACCCAGCGCGGCTTCCAGGTCTACGAGGAGGCGTTCGGCCGGGCCTACCCGTTCGACTCCTACGACCAGCTCTTCCTGCCCGAGTACAACGCCGGCGCGATGGAGAACGCCGGCTGCGTCACCTTCCGGGACGAGTACCTGTTCCGTTCCCGTATCACCCAGGAGGCGTACGCCAAGCGGGACAACACGATCCTGCACGAGCTGGCCCACATGTGGTTCGGCGACCTGGTCACCATGCGTTGGTGGGACGACCTCTGGCTCAACGAGAGCTTCGCCGAGTGGTCGGCGTCCTACTGCCAGACCGAGATTGCGCGACGCCACGGCGGGCAGGACGCCTGGCTGACCTTCGCGAACGCCCGCAAGCTGTGGGCGTACCGGGTCGACCAGATGCCCACCACGCACCCGATCGCCGCCGACATGATCGACCTGGAGACCGTGGACCAGAACTTCGACGGCATCACCTACGCCAAGGGCTCCTCGGTTCTGAAGCAGCTGGTCGCCTACGTCGGCGAGCCGGAGTTCCTCGCCGGCGTCCGCGACTACCTGGCAGCGCACGAGTGGGGCAACTCCACCTTCGCCGACCTGCTCGGCGCGCTCGAGAAAGCCAGCGGCCGCGACCTGTCGGAGTTCTCCACCCAGTGGCTGGAGACCACCGGGGTGAACCTGGTCCGTCCCGACTTCGACATCGACGACGAGGGCAGCTACGCCCGCTTCGACGTCCTGCAGAGCGCAGCGCCGGAGCACCCGACGTTGCGCACCCACCGGCTGGCGATCGGGCTGTACGACCTGGGACCCGACGGCCTGACCCGCCGCGACAGCGTGGAGGTCGACATCAGCGGCGAACGCACCACGGTGGCGGCAATGGTGGGCGTGCCCAGGGCCGACCTGGTACTGCTCAACGACCGCGACCTCGGCTACGTCAAGGTACGAATGGACGCCGAATCGCGCCGGGTGGCCACCGAGCACCTGGCCGAGCTGGCCGATCCGCTGGCCCGGGCAGTGGTGTGGACCAGCGTCTGGGACCAGTGGCGCGACGCCGAACTGACCTCGCAGGACTACCTCACCCTGGTGATCAACGGCCTGCCCGGTGAGGACGACGCCACCGCCATGATCAACCAGCTCCGGCAGGCGCACCTGGCCGTCACCGGCTACGCGGCCCCCGAGCAGCGCAGCACGCAGCGGGCCCGGCTGGTGGTCGCGCTGGCCGAGCTGCTCAAGGTCGCCGAGCCGGGCTCCGACCGCCAGGTCGCGGTCGCCGACGCGGTGATCTCGGCGGTCGACTCGCCGGCCGGTGCCGAGCTGCTGGCCGGCTGGCTGGTGGGCGAGGAGGTGCCGCCCGGCCTGCCGATCGACGCGGACCGGCGGTGGGCCATCATCACCACCTTGGCCAGGCTGGGACGCGTCGGGCTGCCCGAGATCGCCGAGGAGGAGCAGGCCGACAACACCATCTCCGGGGCCGAGGCCGCCGCGGGGGCCCGGTCGGCGCTGGCGAGCCCGCAGACCAAGGCCGAGGCGTGGCGGCTGGCCACTGAGCAGGCGGACATCCCCAACGGCACCCACCTGGCCATCGCCGGCAACTTCTGGAAGTACGGTCAGGAGGAGATCCTCGCGCCCTATCGCGACGCCTACCTGGAGCTGTGTGAGCAGATCGCCACCTCCTCCGGGTCGTGGGCGCAGCGCGGCCACGTGGCGCGCCAAACAGCCCTGACCCACCTGTGGCCGACCCCGCTGGCCGACGACGAATGGCTGGATGGGGTGGGCGACTGGATGGCAGGTCGTGACCTGCCCGAGCAGGTGCGCCGCGTCCTGACCGAGTCGCAGGACGCCTCCCGGCGGGCCTTGCGCGTGCAGCGGTTCAGTGCGGACGCGCCGGCCGAACCGTGACCGCCTACACCATCCGCGGCGCCCGGGCCGCCGACGGGGAACCGGTCGACCTGTTCGTCTGCAACGATGTGCTGGTCGACGAGCCCGCCCCGAACGCGGAACTGGTCGAGGCGGACGGGCTGCTGGTCCTGCCCGGGCTGGTTGACCTGCACACCCACCTGCGCGAGCCGGGCCTCGAGGATTCCGAGACCGTCGCCTCGGGCACCGCCTGCGCAGCCCGGGGCGGCTACACCGCCGTGTTCGCGATGGCCAACACCGACCCGGTGACCGACTCCCCCGAGCGCGCCCGGCACATCGCCGAACTCGGCCGGCAGGCCAACAACGCGGAGGTCTTCCCGGTCGGCTCGATCACCGTCGGGCTGGTCGGTGAGCAACTGTCCCCGATCGCCGAGATGGCCGCCGCCGGGGTGCGGCTGTTCAGCGACGACGGCAGGTGCCTGATGGACTCGGCGCTGATGCGGCAGGCCCTCGAGTTGGCCGCCGAGACCGACACCGTGATCGCCCAGCACAGTCAGGACCACCTGCTGGCCGGCCCGGACGCCTGCGTGGACGAGCGCTCGGTCGCCGGCCGGCTCGGCCTGACCGGGTGGCCCTGGGTGGCGGAGTCCACGATCATCGCCCGTGACGTCCAACTGTCCGAGCTGACCGGCGGCCGGCTGCACATCTGCCACATCACCACCGCCGAGAGCGTCGACGTGGTGCGCTGGGCGAAGGCGCGCGGGGTACCGGTGAGCGCCGAGGTCACCCCGCACCACCTGCTGCTCGACTCCTCACTGCTGTCGGGGCTGGACACCACCTTCAAGGTGAACCCACCGCTGCGGGGTGCCGGCGACATCGAGGCCCTGCGGGCGGGCCTGGCCGACGGCACCATCGACATCGTCGGCACCGACCACGCCCCGCACGCGGCGGCCGCCAAGCGGGCCGCCTTCCCGGCCGCCAAGCCGGGCATGCTGGGCCTGGAACAAGCGCTGGCCTCGGTGATCGAGACCATGGTGAACACCGGACGGATGAACTGGTCCGACGTCGTGCGGGTGATGAGCACAGTGCCGGCGCAGATCGGCCGGGCAGGCGGTCACGGCCGACCGCTGCGTCCCGGCCAGCCCGCGAACCTGGTACTGGTCGACCCCGACCGCCGAAGCATGGTCGATCGGGAGCGCAGCGCGTCGGCGTCCCGCAACAACCCCTACCACGGGATGGACCTGCCCGACCCGATCGAGGCGACCATGTGGGCCGGGCGCTGGACCTACCGCCGCACCTGACCGCCCACGGATCAGACCGCAAAAATCGGTCAGCCGCGCATCGCCAGCATCTCCTCGGCCTGGGTCAGCACGGTCTCGGCGACCTTGTCGTCGTCGACCTGCAGGAAGGCCAGCACCGCCTGCACGGCCTGGGCCAGATCTCCGGCGTTCGCCTGCTCGACCACCTCGGTGGCGCCCTTGTCGTCCACCGGAGCGCCCACACCACGCAGGTGCAGCACCCAACCGGCGATCGCCCGGCAGGCGCCCTCGGCCACTCCGCCGCGCTCGCCGAAAGCCTTGACGTGCGGCACGATCCGGATCGGCAGCTTCTGGGTACCGTCCATCGCGATCCGGCCCAACTGGTCCTTCATCTGCGGGTTGTCGAAGCGCTCGATCAGGGCGTCCCGGTAGGCCTGCTTCTCCTCATCGAGCAGCGGCACCTGCTGCACCGCGTCGTCCCAGTAGGCGTTGACCCAGCCGCGGACCCGCTCGTCGTTGATCGCCTGGTAGACCGTCTCCAGCCCGAGCACCGGCCCGCAGTAGGCCATCAACGAGTGCGACCCGTTGAGCAGGTAGAGCTTGCGCATCTCGTGCGGACCGATGTCGTCGACGAACTTGGCACCCATGGTCTCCCACTGGGGGCGGTCGGTCCTGAATTCGCCAGCCAGCACCCACTCGGCGAACGGCTCGGTGACGACCAGGCCAGGATCCTCGATCCCGGTCAGCTCCGCCACCCGGGCGCGGTCCTCCTCGGTGGCCCGCGGGGTGATCCGGTCGACCATCGTGGTCACGAAGCCGACGTTGTCGTCGATCCACTCGACCAGCGTCGGATCGACGAAATCAGCCGCCTGCCGGATGATCCGCTCGGCCATCTCACCGTTGTCGGGGATGTTGTCGCACGGCACGAACGTGATCGGCCCGGCGTCGGCCTTGCGACGGGCAAGCAGGCCGCGGACGAACTTGGCCGGTCCGGTGAAGACCGCGACGTCGAGGTTGCCCTCCTTCAGCTTGTCGAGGTCGGCCACCAGGTCGGCGTTGTTCATGTCGAGGTCGCCGTTGGCGTCCCGGCAGTAACCCGCCTCGGTGATGGTGGAGGTCACGATGGCCACCTGCGGGTCGGCGAACAACCGCGTCCAGGACTCGATGTCGTGTGAGCGGAAGGACGCGCTGACCGCGCTGATCACCTCGACCCTGTCACCGTCCGGGTGCTGCACGTCGAGCTGGTAGAGGCCTTCCTGGGCGTCCAGCGCGTCGTCCCGTGGGGACTGCTTGGGCTCCAGGGTGGTGCGGCCGGGAAAGCCGGCGATGCCCCACTGGTCAGCGTTGGCTGCGTGCTCGGTGTACCACGCCTGGTGGGCGCGGGTGAAGTTGCCGGTGCCCAGGTGAATGATGCGCACCGGGGCCGCCGGGCGGCCGTGCTCGGCGCGATTCAGGATCTTGCTCACAGGTTGAACACCTTCTTCGGGTTGTCGACGACCAGCTTGATCGCCTGTTCGATGGCCTCGTCCTCGTCCAGGCGGTGGACGGCGACCAGGTTGGCCAGGTGCGCGGCATCGCAGCGGCGCATCATGTCGTGGCGGGCGGGGATCGAGCAGAACGCCCGGGTGTCGTCGATCATGCCCGAGATCCGGCTGAAGCCGGCCATCTCGGTCACCGACTGCTTGAACCGCATGATCGACTCGGGGGCGTCGATGAACCACCACGGCACGCCGATGTACAGCGAGCGGTAGAAGCCGGCCAACGGGGCGATCTCGCGGGAGAAGGTGTCCTCATCGAGGGTGAAGATGACCAGCTTGAGGTTGGGGTGGTTGCCGAACGCGTTCAGCATCGGACGCATCGCGCGGGTTACCTCGAGCGCGTAGGGGATGTCGCAACCGACATCGCTGCCGTACTCGGCGGCGGTCTGCGGATCGTGGTCACGGAGGACCGCCGGGTGCAGGGTCAAGGTGAGGCCGTCCTCGGTCGCCATCCGCACCTGGTCCATCATCAGGTGACGCCGCAGCGCGGTCGCCTCCTCTGCGTTGATCTCGCCGCGGCGGGCCTTGCCGTACAGCCGCTCGGCGGTGGCAGCGTCCAGATACTCGGAGAGCAGATCGGCGTGCGAGTGGTCGGTGCTGATGGCACCCTTCGACTTGAAGTACGCTCTCCGCTTCTCCATCGCCGCGGTGTAGCCGGCCAGGGTGGAGGTGTCCTCACCCGAGACCTCGCTGAGCCTGTCGACCAGTTCATTCCAGTCGGCGCGCGCCGGTTCGAGGTACTTGTCGGGACGGAAGGTGGGCGCGACCCGGTGCCTGGCGCTGAACTCGGCGTCGGCGGCGATCTTGTCGTGGTGGGCCAGGTCGTCGGCCGGGTCGTCGGTAGTGGCGATGAACGAGATGTTGAACTGGTCCATCAGCGCGCGCGGGCGATGGTTGTCGATCCAGCCCTGAAAGGTGTCGTAGATCTCGTCGGCGGTCTCTTCGCTGGGACGCTGGGTCACTCCGAAGACCCCGACCAACTGGTCGGTCATCCAGTAACGCATGGCGGTGCCGTTGTACACCGGCCAGTGCTTGCAGAAGGTGCGCCAGGCGTTGCGGTTGTCCTCCGCAGTCATGTCGGTGCGCGACACCGGGACGCCCAGGGTTGACAGATCGACGCCGTTGGCGTGCAACAGGCGGTTGATGTAGTGGTCCGGGGTCAGCAGGAGCCGGGTGGGGTTGTCGAAGGACTGGTCATCGGCGATCCAGACCGGTGGCACGTGACCGTGCGGCGAGATGATCGGCAGGTTCCGGGTTTCCGCATAGATCCGCTGCGCTATCGCCCGAACAGCCGCGTCCGGAGGAAAGAGGCGGTCATCGTGCAGGGTGAGTTCTTGAGCCATGGGCACATTCTTGTCCATCCTTCGCCGTTGTGGCGCGAGGTTGCCGCAATTGGCAACGCCACCGGCAGCGGGGGCGTCGAGCGTCCCACCTTGAAACCGGCAAGTTGGCCTAGACTGGAGGTCTCGCAGCGGAGCAACCCGCAAACCACCAGGAGAAGTCAATGTCCGTGCCAACCATCGGTGGCCCCGGCTACCACATCAGCGTCGAGGAGTTCGAGGGATTCGTCGCCGACGAGATCGGCAAGGTCCAACTCGAGGGCAAGAACCTG
This sequence comes from Brooklawnia sp., assembly GCF_049651565.1. GTDB lineage: Bacteria > Actinomycetota > Actinomycetes > Propionibacteriales > Propionibacteriaceae > Brooklawnia. The sequence continues at coordinate 13,361 of NZ_JBASCI010000072.1, read as the reverse complement.
GTGCTGATCATTCCCGACGACACTCGCGGTTGCCCGATGCCGCGCATCCTCCGGGCGGTCTACAAGGCTGTCATCAACCGCGCGGCCAACGTGAAGGCCGTCATCGCGCTGGGCACCCATGAGTACATGGAGCCCGACGAGATCGCATTGTGGACCGCCGGCAGCCGGGACGCCGACCTCGCGGCCGAGTACCCGGGCATGCCGATCGTCAACCACCTGTGGAAGGACCACGACGCACTGGTCAACGTGGGCCACATCTCCGCCCAGCGGATCAGCGAGCTTTCCGGCGGCCGGCTGGAGAAGGGCACCGATGTGCTGATCAACAGGGAGGTCGTCGAAGCCGACGTCAAGATCATCGTCGGGCCTATCCTGCCGCACGAGGTGGTCGGCATCTCCGGCGGCAACAAGTACTTCATCCCCGGCTGCGCCGCCCACGAGCTGATCGACATGACCCACTGGGTGGGCGCGCTGATCACCTCGGCCGAGATGATCGGCACCCCTGGCATCACCCCGGTGCGGGCCATGATCAACGAGGGCGCCGCGCTGGTCCCCGGCGAGAAGTACTGCCTGGCATTCGTGGTCGAGGCCTACTCCGACGAGATCGAGGCGGCCTCCTTCGGCAGCCCCGAGGACGCCTGGGCCGAGCAGGCGAAGGTGACCGCCCAGACCCACATCGAGTACGTGGCAGAGCCGTTCCCCAACGTGATTGCCGAGATCCCGCTGCGCTACCACGACATCTGGACCGCTGCCAAGGGCTTCTACAAGGCCGAACCGGCAGTCGCCGACGGCGGCGAGGTCATCATCTACGCCCCGCACATCGACACCGTGGCCGAGGCTCACCCCGAGATCTACCAGATCGGTTACCACAGCCGCGACTACTACGTGAAGCAGTGGGACAAGTTCTCCGACGTGCCGTGGGGTGTGCTCGCCCACTCCACGCACGGCCGCGGCGCCGGCAGCTACGACGCCGAGACCGGCATCGAGACCAACCGGCTGAAGCTGACGTTCGCCACCGCCATCCCGAAGGAGGTCTGCGACTCCATCAACGTCGGCTACCGAGACCCCGCCACGATCCCGGCGCTCATGGAGGACCCCAACTTCCACGTCATCCGGGACGCCGGCGAGGTGCTGTTCCGGCTGGAGTCGGAGCGTCCCAGCCAGTAGCGGCCCAGCGGGTCGACGACGTCACCGCCGCGGCGCGGTCGTCGTCGACTCGCGGATGAGCAGCCGCATCGGCAGCACAGTGGGCTGGTCCGCTGTGGTATCCGGTTCCTGGTTGTTGACCAGGGCGATGACGCTGCGGGCGGCCCGCTCGCCGAGCAGGCTGAGGGGCGCAGCGACGGTGGTCAGCCCGGGGGTGACCAGTTCCGAGGCGAAGATGTTGTCGAACCCGACCACCGACAGCTCGCTGGGCACCCTGACGTTGGCCGCCTTGGCCGCCCGCATGATGCCGATGCTGATCAGGTCGTTGAAGCAGACCACCGCCGTCACCCGCTTCTCGCGGATCTGGGGCAGCGAGCCCGCCCCGCCGCGCACAGTCGGCGGGATCGGCCCGATCCGGTTCTCGATCAGGTCGAGCTCGTAGCAGCCCTCCCGGAACGCCCGCCACCGGGCACCCTCCGCCCAGGACGCCTGAGGCCCCGAGATGTAGGCGACCCGGCGGTGCCCCAGCTCTGCGAGGTGCTCCAGCGCCCGACGCATGCCACGGGCGTTGTCGGTGACCACACTGGGCAGCCCCGGCACCAGCCGGTTCAGCGACACCGTCGGGGTGGTCTTGGCGGCGCCGCGCAGCACCGCGTCCGAAAGCCTCGAGGCAGCCACGATCATGCCGTCCAGCAGGGGCATGGTGCGGTCGAACAGCCGCCGCTCCAGCTCCTCGCTCTCCTCTGAGTCGATCAGCATGATCGAGTAACCCTCGGCCACCGCCACGTGCTCGGCACCACGGATGATGCTGAAGAAGAACGGGTTGGTGATGTCGGTCAGCGCGATGCCCAGCAGCTTCGACTGCCGGAAGGCCTCGGCCCGGGCAACGGTCGGGGCACGGTAGCCGAGTTCGGCGGCCGCCTGCTGGATGCGGGCGGCGGTCTTGGCGCTGACCCGACCCGGTCGGGAGAACGCCCGCGAAACGGTAGACGGACTCACCCCAACCGCTGCGGCTACGTCGTAGATAGTCGCTGGCTTCGTGGGGGGAGTCGGTGGTTCCACGCCAGTCACTTTAACCGACCACCCGGCGGGCCGCCCGGCGACTTGAACACTGCCCACAAGGCCCTCCGATCGCCCCGGCATTCCGCAGACCCGGGCGACACGGGCGATCAGGCCGTAACCTTGTAGGCACTGGCCAGGCCGGCCCCCAAGTCAGAGCCGACAGGAGACAGTAATGCCTCGCCCCCAGACCGCGCGATCACCGAGTGAAGACAACTGCACCCAGCGACACAAGCCGAGCAACAACCGAGCAGCAGCTCAAACAGAAAACAAGGAGACAACCCATGTCGGAACAGAAGGCCAATATCGGCGTTGTTGGTATGGCGGTGATGGGCTCGAACCTGGCCCGTAACCTCGCCCGCAACGGCTACACCGTCGCGATCTTCAACCGCTCCTACGGCAAGACCGAGAAGGTGCTCGCCGACCATGGCCACGAGGGCAACTTCATCGGCAGCCAGACCGTCGAGGAGTTCGTCCAGTCGATCGAGCACCCGCGTTCGATCATCCTGATGGTCAAGGCGGGGGCGGCCACCGACGCCACCATCGCCGAACTGCTGCCCCACCTGGAGCCGGGCGACATCATCATGGACGGCGGCAACTCGTTCTTCCGCGACACCATCCGTCGCGAGAAGGAGATCGCCGAGAAGGGCTTCCACTTCGTCGGCACCGGTATCTCCGGTGGCGAGTACGGCGCGCTGACCGGCCCGTCCATCATGCCCGGCGGCACCCCCGAGAGTTACCAGATCCTCGGCCCGATGCTCGAGGCCATCTCCGCCCATGTCGGCGACGAGCCGTGCTGCGCATGGATGGGCCCCAACGGTGCCGGCCACTTCGTGAAGATGATCCACAACGGCATCGAGTACTCCGACATGCAGGTCATCGGTGAGGCCTACGAACTGCTCAAGGCCGCCGGCATCGGCTCCGACGAGGCGGCCGCGATCTTCGCCGAGTGGAACAGGGGTGAGCTGGAGAGCTACCTGATCGAGATCACTGCCGACCTGCTGGCCCAGAAGGACCCGACCACCGGCGCACCGCTGGTCGACGTCATCAAGGACCGGGCCGGCATGAAGGGCACCGGCACCTGGACCGTGATGACCGCCCTCGAGCTGGGTGTGCCGGTCAACGGCATTGCCGAGTCGGTCTTCGCCCGTGCACTTTCGAGCCACGACGAGCTGCGGGCCGCGGCCGGCAACCTGTCCGGTCCCGACCGCACCCTCGAGGTGCCCGACAAGGATGCCTTCATCGAGGACGTGCGGCAGGCGCTGTGGGCCTCGAAGGTCGTCGCCTATTCGCAGGGCTTCGACGAGATCCGCACCGGTGGCGTCGAGTTCGGCTGGAACATCAACGTGGCCGACTGCGCGAAGATCTGGCGCGACGGCTGCATCATCCGGGCCAGGCTGCTCGAGAACATCCGCCAGGAGTACTCAGCCGACCCCGACCTGGTGTCGCTGATGGCCGCCCCGTCTATCGCCCCCAAGCTCGCCGAGTACAACGACGCCTGGCGTCGCGTGGTCGCTGCTGCCGCCCAGGCCGGCGTCCCCGCCCCGGTGTTCGCCAGCTCGCTGGCCTACTACGACATGGCGCGCGCCCCGCGGAACAACGCCGCCGTCACCCAGGGCCTGCGCGACTACTTCGGCTCGCACACATACGAGCGGGTCGACATGCCGGGGCACTACCACCTCGACTGGTCGGGCGACCGCTCCGAGTCGAAGACCTCGGACGACTGACACCTGACCGCCTGACCCGACCGGCCGGCTCCCGTCGCGGGGGCCGGTCGGTCAATCACATCAGCTCCAGCACGGTCCGGGCGGTCAGCTCGTCCACCACCAGGTCGGTGGCCACCTTTGCCCGCAACGCACCCAGCAGCGGCAACGCCTTGGCCTGGCCGGACGCCACGCAGATGCGCCTGGGGACCGTCTGCAGTTGGGCCGGGGTGATGCCGGAAGCCCTGGCGTTGAGCGGGATGTCGCGCCAGGAGCCGTCCTTGCGCAACAGCACCGTGCAGACGTCGCCGACGACCCGCTGTTCGGCTATCTGTTGCACGTCGGCCTCATCCAGGTAGCCGGAGGCGTAGACGTGCGACTTCAGCGGCCCCTCGAGGGCTCCCACCCCGAAGATCACCAGGTCGAGCCGGGCCTGCAGCCCCAGCACCCGGGTGACCATGCGTTCGCGCCACATGGCGTCCTTGGTCGATGCGTAGTCGAAGAAGGCCGGCACCGGGAAGTGCACCACCTGGCAGCCGAACGCGTCCGCCACCGTCGAGATGATCGCGACGACGTAGGGGATGCCGGAGGTGGAGTGGTTGGCACTGCCGTTGGTCTGCACCACGGTCGATCCCCGGGTCTCGTGCGGCACCAGGTGCTGCACGATTGCCGCCAGCGTCGTGCCCCAGGCCACCCCGATCAGCATGTCGTCACCGACCGCCTCGCTGAACAGTTGACCGGCGGTTCGGGCGACCCGGTCGAGCCGGGCGATCTCGGAGGTTCCGTCGCGCACGGGCACGACGTGGGCCCGCACACCGAACAGGTCCTCAAGCGCGCGACCGGCGCTGGACTGCGACCGTCCCGGCCGGTTCAAGGTGATCTGCACCAGACCCGACTCGCGGGCGTTCTTCAGCAGCCGCGAAACCGACGAGCGCGACATTCCCAGCTGTCGCGCAATCGATTCCATCGTTTCCCCATGGAGGTAATACATCGATGCGGCGTCAAATTGTAACCGGTCGCCGCTATCTGCCATAACACCGCCTTTCCCGGATTGATTACGTGTCACGAACACATTCCCAGTCGCGAACCGGGGCTCCTGCACGTTCGTCCATGACTCTAGTCCATCCGTTCACGGCATGGTGAGCTATAGCCGTCCGACCCGGAATGCCTTTCCGTGGCCGGCAGTTATCCAAGCAGTGCGCAGGGTTGCGTTCGGGTATCAGGAAGGCACTACGACAGCGATCCTGCGCCCAGGCTGGTGCAACGCACCAGAAAGTGAGCGTCTCTCGTGACACTAGCGACGATCTTCTTGTCGGAGGCGGTAGGTACCGCCATGCTGGTGCTGATGGGCTGTGGCTGTGTGGCAGCCAACTTGCTGCCCAAGAGCAAAGGCCAGGGCAGCGGCTTCCTCTTCGTGAACTGGGGCTGGGGTCTCGCCGTGTTCGCCGGCGTCCTGGTCTCCACCAATTCCGGCGCGCACATCAACCCCGCCGTCACCCTCGGAATCGCCGCCTCGGGTGCCGATCAGTATGTCCCGGGCATCCCGGTTGACTTCGCGTCGACGGCTGTCTACATCGGCGCCCAACTGGTCGGCGGCATCCTCGGCGCAATGCTGATGTACGTGGCCTACAAGCGGCAATTCGACCAGGATACTGATCCGTCGTTCAAGCTCGGTGTCTTCTCGACCGCTCCCGAGGTTCGCAGCCCGATCTGGAACGTCCTCACTGAGGTCATCGGCACCTTCGTGCTGGTCTTCGTGGTGCTGGCGGCCGGCAAGTACACTGGCGAGAACCCGACCCCGGCCGCCAACCTCGGCTGGCTCGGCGCCCTCGGCGTCGCCCTGTTGGTCGTCGGTATCGGTATCACCCTCGGTGGCCCGACCGGTTACGCCATCAACCCGGCCCGTGACCTGGGCCCCCGCATCGCGCACTTCCTGCTGCCGATCCCCGGCAAGCGCGACTCCGACTGGGGTTACTCCTGGATTCCGGTCGTCGGCCCGATCCTCGGTGGCCTGCTCGCCGGTGTGGCGTCCAACTTCCTGCTGGCCTGACGTCCCTGCTGCCGGGTTCGGCAAGCGGCCCGGCGGCAACCATTTCGCTCCAACTCGCTGGGCACCATCGGCGGTGCACAGCGCAATACAAACGACTGAGAGGTTGTAGAAACAGATGTCCGACAAGTACATCATGGCGGTTGACCAGGGCACGACCAGCACTCGCGCCATCATCTTCGACCATGGCGGCCAGATCGTCGCCACCGGCCAAATGGAGCACGAGCAGATCTTCCCCCGGGCTGGCTGGGTGGAGCACGACCCGATGGAGATCTGGAGCAACGTCCGCGAGGTGGTCGCCGAGGCCATGGCCAGAGCAGACCTGACGCCCGACTCCATCCACGCGGTGGGCGTCACCAACCAGCGGGAAACCACCGTCGTGTGGGACAAGAAGACCGGCGAGCCGGTCTACAACGCGATCGTCTGGCAGGACACCCGCACCGCCAAGATCGTCGAGGACCTCGGCGGCGAGATCGGCCAGGACCGCTACAAGGAGCGCGTTGGCCTGCCGTTGGCGACGTACTTCTCCGGCCCCAAGGTCAAGTGGATTCTGGACAACGTGGACGGCGTCCGGCAGCGTGCCGAGGCCGGCGACCTGTTGATGGGCAACATCGACACCTGGGTGATCTGGAACATGACCGGCGGCCCGGATGGCGGCGTCCACGTCACCGACGTGACCAACGCCTCCCGCACCATGCTGATGGATCTCAAGTCGCTTTCCTGGGACTCCGAGATCTGTGCCGACATGACGATCCCGATGTCGATGCTGCCGCAGATCCGCTCGTCGGCGGAGGTTTACGGCGACGTCCGCCCGGCCGGTGTGCTGCCCGGCATCCCGATCGCCGGCATCCTGGGCGACCAGCAGGCAGCCACCTTCGGCCAGGCCTGCTTCGAGGTCGGCATGGCCAAGAACACCTACGGCACCGGCAACTTCATGCTGCTCAACACCGGCTCAGAGCCCGTGCCCAGCAAGAATGGCCTGCTCACCACGGTTTGCTACAAGATCGGTGACGCGGCTCCGGTCTACGCCCTCGAGGGCTCCATCGCGGTGACCGGCTCGCTGGTGCAGTGGCTGCGCGACAACCTCAAGATCATCGCCTCCGCGCCGGAGATCGAGGAACTCGCCAAGACGGTGGACGACAACGGCGGCGCCTACTTCGTCCCCGCGTTCTCCGGCCTGTTCGCTCCCTACTGGAAGTCGGACGCCCGGGGTGCCATCGTGGGCCTGACCCGTTACGTCAACCGCGGCCACATCGCCCGCGCGGTCCTGGAGGCCACCGCCTACCAGACCCGTGAGGTTCTGGACGCCATGGAGGCCGACGCCGGCGTTCAGCTCACCGAACTCAAGGTCGACGGCGGCATGACCGCCAACGAGCTGCTCCTGCAGTTCCAGGCCGACGTGCTCGGGGTGGACGTGGTGCGTCCGATGGTCGCCGAGACCACCGCCCTGGGGGCCGCCTACGCCGCCGGCATCGCGACCGGCTACTGGCAGGGCGAGCAGGACGTCATCGACAACTGGGCGGAGGACAAGCGCTGGCAGCCCTCGATGGACTCCGAGGAGGTCGAGCGCCGGTACCGCAACTGGAAGAAGGCAGTCACCCGCACCTTCGACTGGGTCGACGAGGACGTCATCGAGTGACCGTCAGGGTCTGAACCACCTGGTTCGAACGGACGCCCGCGCAGCCGCCTGGTTGCGTGGGCGTTCCGCTGTCAGGCCTGGCTGTGCACTTTCCGTCCCTGTGTGGGGTCAATGCCCGCACTGAGCCCCGCAAGCGTGCACTTCCCGTCGACAAGGACCGATCGTGCCCACGCGCCCCTACTCCCCGCCCGCGATCAGGGCGGGGTGAGCTGCAGCAGCCGGCCGTCGCCCGCATCGGTCAGCAGCCAGATGGAGCCGTCCGGACCCTGCTCGACCTCCCGGATGCGCTGCCCCATCTCCCACAGGTCGCCCTCGGACGCGTCGGTGCCGGTGATGTCGGCCCGGATCAGCGCCTCACCCGACAGCGCGCCGAGGAAGGCGTCCCCCTGCCAGTACGGGAACAGTTCGCCGGTGTAGATCATCAGGCTGCCCGGCGACACGCTGGGTGTCCACCACAGCTTGGGCGCCTCGAAGCCGTCACCCGGCTGGTGGTCGGGTATCGGGCGGCCGTCGTAGTGCGAGCCCATGGACGCCTCCGGCCAGCCGTAGTTGCGGCCCTGAATGATCACGTTCAGTTCGTCACCACCCTGCGGCCCCATCTCGGACGACCACAGGTTGCCGTCGGCGTCGAAGGCCAGCCCGAGCGGGTTGCGGTGGCCCAGCGTCCAGTGCTCGGCGGTGTCGTCGACCAGGTCGAACCGGATGATCTTGCCCAGGTCGCTGTTCGGGTCCTGGGTGGGCTTCATCTTCTGCCGGTCGCCCGAGCTGATGAACAGGTACTGCCCGTCCGGGCTGAACGCCAGCCGCTGCGAGAAGTGGCCGCGGCCGTCCACCTTCGGCTCCTGTCGCCAGATCTCCTCCAACCCGACCAGGCTGGCGGTGCTGCCGTTCACCTCAAGCCTCGCCCGAGCCACTGCGGCTCCCGCCCCACCGTCACCGGGCTGCGACCAACTGAGGTAGACCAGTTGGTCTTCCTCGAAGCTAGGCGCGGGCACCAGGTCACCGAGCCCGCCCTGGCCGGCGTGGAAGATTTCCGGAGCGCCGGTGACCTCGATGCGTTCACCACTGGCCTGGTCGCGCAACCAGATCCGTCCGCTGCGTTCGGTGATGACCAGCCAGTCGGTGCCGGGCAGGAAGCTGAGCGCCCACGGCTCGTCGAAGCGGTCGTGCTCGGTGACCATGAATGGACGCCCGTCCGGGCCGATCGGCGGGGCCGGTTCCGGATCCGGATCGGTCTGGGGTGCGGATCCGGTCTCGGGCGGTGCGCTGGAGGAGGTCTGGCTGGTTCGGGTGGCCGTGCTGCCCGGGCTGGCCGGGCTGTCGGGGCTCGGGCCATTGCCGGCGCCCGTGCCGCAGCCCGCCAACAGCAGCGTCACCGCGACAGCAATCCATTTGCGTGCCATGTACCGACGGTACCTGAGCGGCTAGATGATCTGGCTGGTCAGAGCCTCTCGGGCCGAATCGGGCAGCGGACGCTTGCGCCCCTCGGCGTCCGCGCACACCATGATCGCGCGAGCGTTGGCGAAGACCGTCCCGTCGTCCGGGTCGTCGATCTCGGTAGCCAGCACCACCGACGTCCGACCCACCTTCACCGGGGCGGTGAGAACGCGGTACGGCGCCAGCCGGAACTCCATCTGGTTCAGGTAGTTGATGTCCTGCCGCGCGATCAGCCATTGGACGGCGCTCGGCTGGCGTCCCATCCCTACCCTTGCCATCGTCGGGTCGGCCCGGGCAGTCATGTCGACCCGCCCGGCGAGCACGAAGTCGAGGAAGCGGACGTTGTTGACGTGGCCGTACCGGTCGGGGTCGGACCACCTGGTGAACAGCTCGTACGCACTGCCGCGGCCGGCCAGCGCGGGCGCCTCAATGTCATCCAGCGGGGTGACAGCGTGCCGGTACTCTGACAGGAACTTCCGTTCGACCCGCTTGAGCCGGCGGGGCCGTTGCCGGTCGAAGTCGAACGGGCACAACACGGTGCGGGCCTCGACGCACAACTGGGCGTCCTGCAGCAGCCGGTAGGCGATGACGAACCTGGCCCCGCCCAGCTCGCTGATCGCCAACTCGACCAGCAACGGTTCATCGGAGTAGTGAATGGCCTGCCGGTAGGCGATCTGGTGACCGACCACCACGCAACCCTCGGCCAGCAGGCTGCGCCCCGGTCCGGTGTGCAGGAACTGCGCGCGGGCCTGCTGCAGGTAGTCGGCAACCATCACGTTGTTCACGTGACCCTGGGCGTCCAGGTCCGTCCACCGCAGTTGCACCGCGGTGGAGAAGGTGGTCACTTGCGCACCAGGTCGGACTGAGACTCGTCGGCGTACATCGCCTCGATCACGTCGGCGTAGGCGGAGTAGACCTCGGACCGACGAACCTTCAGGCTCGGGGTCAGGGTGCCCTCGGCCAGGGTCAGCTCGGAGTCGAGGATGGTGTAGCGCTTGATCTGCTCCCAGCGTTCCAGCCGGTCGTTGACCCGCCGCATGAACCGGTCGATCGACTGCTTGATCTCGGGCAGCTGGCTCAGTTCGGCGTAGTTGAGGTCAGCCTTGTCGCGGCGGTCGGCCCACCGCTGCAGTTGCACGGGATCGAGCGCCACCAGCGCGGTGACGTACTTGCGGTCGTCGCCGATCGCCACCACCTGGCTGACGTAGGGGATGTTGGCCATCACGGTGTTCTCGACCTTCTGCGGGGCGACGAACTTGCCGCTGGAGGTCTTGAACAGGTCCTTCTTGCGGTCGGTGATGGTCAGGTAGCCGTCGGTGTCGAGGTTGCCGATGTCCCCGGTGTGGTACCAGCCGTCCACGAACGCCTCGCCGGTCTCGCCGGGCAGGTTGTGGTAGCCGCGGGCGATGGTGGGCCCCTTGAGCAGTACTTCGCCTTCCTCGGCGATCCGGGTCTCCAGCCCCGGGATCGCCGGGCCGACGGTGCCGAACCGCGGCTGGTCGGGCAGGTTCACGAACGAGATCGCCGAGGTCTCGGTGGCGCCGTAGCCCTCCACCAGGATGATGCCGGCGCTGTAGAACCACTCCTGCACCTGGTGCGACAGCTTTGCCGAGCCCGAGATCATGAGCCGCATCCGGCCACCGAGCCGCTCCTTCAGCTTGCTGAACACCAGCCGGTCGGCGATCCGGTACTGCATCGCCAGTCGCCGCGGCAACGGCCGGCCGGCCAACCGGTAGGGCCGCGAGTCGCGACCGACCTTGAACGCCCACCGCGAGATCCGCCCCTTCAGGCCGCCCTGCGGGTTCATGGTCAGCACCGCGGCACGGACCTTCTCGAAGATCCGCGGCACGCCGACCAGCACGGTCGGGTGGGTGGTGGCCAGCCCGTCAACGATGCGGTCGACCCGGCCGTCCACGACGGAGCGGAACCCCAGCGACAACTGCACCGCCAGCAGCGCACGACCGAAGACGTGGCTCAGCGGCAACCACAGGTACAGCACGTCGGTTGCGTACACGAAGTCGAGCACCCGCAGTGCCTGGGCCTCGTAGGTCCAGTTGCGGTGCAGCAGTTCGACACCCTTGGGACGCCCGGTGGTGCCAGAGGTGTAGATGATCGTGGACAGCGACTCGGGCCCCAGGGTAGCGATCGCGTCGTCGACGCAGCTCGGGTGCTCCGACAGGTACTGCGAGCCGCGGCGCAACAACTCGTCCCAGGTCAGCACCCGGTCGTCGACCTCGGCGTCGACGGGGCGATCGTCGTCGAACAGGATGATGTGGCGGACCTGGTCGGCAAGCTCGGTGAGCTCCACCACCTTGGCCAACTGCTCGTTGTTCTCGGCGAAAATCATCACCGAGTTCGAGTCGCTGACGATGTGCAGCAGGTCTTCGGCGTGGGTGTTCGGGTAGACGGTGGTGGTCGCGCCGGCCGCGCAGGCAATGGCCAGGTCGGCGAGCACCCACTCAATCCTGGTGTTGCCGGCGATCGCGACCCGCTGCTCGGGCCGCAGTCCCAGCGAGATCAGACCGGCCGCAGCCTGATCGACCCGGGTCTGCACCTCGCCCCAACTGACATCGCGCCAGCCATCGCCGTCCGGGATGGTGAAGCCGATCCCGGCCGGGTCCTCCGCCACTCGACCCCGGAACAGGATCGGGTAGTTGGGCGCGCTATCGGCCAGGATTTGCTCGGCAGCCTGCTGTACGGTGGCGTTCATGCGCCGATTGTAGTGCGTTGCCACGCGGAGCGGCACGGCACCGTCACCCCTGCTTCATGATTCAACCAGTGCTGGCTAGACTCCCGATATGCCGCAGCAGGAACCCGAATGGCTGACACCGGAGCAGCAGGTGGTCTGGCGTGATGCGCTGGCGGCGGTGGCCTGGATCCGTGACGAGTTGAACGCCGACCTGCGTCCGTTCAACCTCGACCTGAACGAGTACGAGGTGCTGGTGGTGCTGTCCGAGGCGCCCGACCACAGCGTGCGGATGTCGCAGTTGGCGGAGGGATCGAACCAGTCCCGTTCGCGATTGACCCACACCGTGGGACGGATGGAGAAGGCCGGGCTGATCCGCCGCCACACTGCCCAGAGCGACCGGCGCGGAGTCATCGCCACCCTCACCGACGAGGGCATGGCGTTGCTGGAGCGGGCCGCCATCGACCACGTGGCGTCGGTGCGACGCGTCCTGGTCGATGTGGTCGACCCGGACGACTGGGAGGCGATGGGTCGGGCGTTGAAGTCGATCCTCGCCGTGGCAGACTCGGGACGGTGAAGACCTCGCAGGCGTCGGTGGGAGTAGTAGATCGGTTCAGCGCGCAGCTCAGCGATCCTTCCTGCCTGGACGCCTCGACCCTGGCCCGAGCCCTGTACTCAACCGACGCGTCCCTGTACCGGGTGGTCCCTGAGGTGGTGGCCACCCCGCGCGACACCGATGAGCTGATCGAGGTGGTCCGGGCCGCCCTGGCGGCCCGGTTGCCGATCACCGGACGCGGGGCCGGCACCTCGTGCGCCGGCAACGCGGTCGGACCGGGGCTGGTCATCGACACCTCACGGCACCTCAACCGGGTGTTGGCGGTGGACGTCGAGGCGGGCACCGCGACAGTTGAACCGGGATTGGTGCAGTCGATGCTGCAGCAGGCCGTCACCGGTCACGGCTGGCGCTACGGGCCCGACCCCTCGACGTCGAACCGGTGCACCATCGGCGGCATGATCGGCAACAACGCCTGTGGCCCCCGTGCCCTCGGGTACGGCCGCAGCGCCGACAACATCGTCGAACTCCAGATCATCACCGGCACCGGCGAACTGCTGACGCTGCGGCCGGGAGCCGGGGGCGGCGTCCTCGACCAGCTGCGTGACCTGGTGCGGGCGAATCTGGCGACCATCCGCACCGAGTTCGGGCGCTTCTCCCGTCAGGTCTCCGGCTACAGCCTGGAGCACCTGCTGCCCGAGCGCGGCTTCGACGTGGCCAGCTTCTTCGCCGGCACCGAGGGCACACTCGGCATCATCACCCGAGCGACGGTCAAGCTGGTGCGAGATGCCTCGCTCAAGACCACGGTGGCGCTGGGCTACCCGACGATGGCCGACGCGGCCGACGCGATGCCGAGGATCCTGCCGTTCCGACCGACCGCCTGCGAGGGCATGGACCGCCGACTGGCCGACGTGGTGGCTGAACGGATCGGACCGCACGCAGTCCCCGACCTGCCCGCAGGCGACGCCTGGCTGTTCATCGAGCTGGTCGGTGAGGACGCCGGCGAGATCGCCGACCGGGCGCAGCGGCTGGTGGCAGCGGCGGGCGCGACCGAGGGGCGGGTGGTGTCCGACATCGCCGAGGCTGCCCGGTTG
>NZ_JBASCI010000071.1:0-5511 GCF_049651565.1 Brooklawnia sp. | reverse complement strand
CTCCAGCCCCAGCAGTTCCGACACCCCTTCCGGCGGCGGGTAGTAGCCCTGCCGCTGCAGCAGGTCGGCCCGGTTCACTCCAACCGCGACGGTGCGGATGCGTACCTCGCCGGGTCCGGGTTCCGGCGTCGGCACCTCGGTCCAGCGCATCTTCTCGGTGCCGCCAAAGCCTTCAAGGGTGATCGCGAACATGCCTACAGCCTGCCACCCGGCGCGCGGGGCGGGGTGGGCTAGCATGGTCCTGCCTGTGGCGAGATCGCATAGTGGACTAGTGCAGCCGCCTTGAAAGCGGCCGAGCGAAAGCTCCGTGGGTTCGAATCCCACTCTCGCCGCCCTCCGCAGCGCAGTGGAAGGAGTCGCAGTGATGCCAGCCTCCCCTCCCGGGTTCCGGGACTCGTCTCACTACGACCTGCGCCCCAGGACGCCGGTGCGCGCCTGGGTGATGGCGGGGATCGCGCTGGTGGCTGGCGTGGTCGCGCTGGTGGTCGGGTGGCCTGAACCACGCAACCTTGCGCTGGTTGTCGTCGGCGCGTTGTTGGTGGTGGGCGGGTTGGCCCTCGGCATCACCGCGGCGGTCTTCGTGCGTACCAGGACGCTGCGCATCACGCTGTCACCGGACGGTTACGAGGTGGCAGGTCCCGGGTACCACAAGGCGGGCGCGTGGATCGATGTGGACGCGGTTTCCGCCACTCCGGATGGCACCCGGCTGGTGATCGCCCGGGGACGCGTCGACCGGACCTTCATCCAGCCGCCGCGTGGTGAGGCGGAGGAGCAGATGCGGGCGATCATCGACGACATCTCCGACCGCCTGAAGGCGCTGGGCCGTTGAGGGCTCGCCGGCCTGCCGATCGGTAGGCTGCCGGTCAGCCCTCGGGTTCGGTGGCCGGTGGGGTGTAGACCGGCACCGTCGCGGGGATCGGCACGTTCTCGTTCGGCTCCTCGTGCCGGTAGGCGCAGGCGTCGGAGACGTCCTCGGGGCCAGCGGTGGGCACCCCGATCCCCGGGTCGTCCGGTGCCTGGTCGGCTGGCGGCTCCTCGCCGGGCGCGGGCTCGTCGGTGGGCTGCGGTTCCGGCGCCGGGTCGTCCTGGGGCTGCTCGGCCATCGAGTCGATGGCCGACTGGATCTGCTGCTGCATCAGTTCGAAGTCGGGCCAGTCGGAGTAGAAGCCGTTCTCGCCGTGGACGAACGCCAGCCGGCTGACGTGCCCGGCGTCCTGCACCCGCAGCGCCAGTTCGACGATCGCCGACAGGTGTTCCTGCGGGATGTCGGTGGAGACCATGTTGCCGGCGGCCTTGGCGATCGCCTCGTAGCGGGTCACCATGACGGCCGGGTCGGCCTGGTCGATGACGGCGTCCACCAGGCAGGACTGGCGTTGCATGCGCCCGAAGTCGCCGCCGGGGGAGTTGCACCGGCTGCGGGCGTACCACATCGCCTGGTAGCCGTCGAGCAGCTGGTCGGGCCCTTCGGGGATCCAGCCGTCCCGGCCGCAGTCCCAGCCCTCGTCGCTGCCGCCGATGGCGATCGGGAAGTTCACGTTCAGCCGGACGCCGCCCATCGCGTCCACCAGTGAGATCAGGCCGTCGATGTTGACCAGCGCGAAGTAGTCGATCGGCAGGCCGGTGGAGCCCTCGATGGCCGCCTTCAGCGCGTCGGCGCCGGCGTAGTCGGTGTCGGCGAACAGTTCGGGGTGCATGGTCGGCACGTCGTGCCAGACCGCGTTGAGGAATGAGTAACCGCCGCCGTCGTCGAAGCCGTACGGGTAGAGCTGGGCCAGTTCGGATTCGGGCGGGAAGATCGGGTGCTGCAGGTTGCGCGGCAACTGCACGATCAGGGTGTCGCCGTTGGCGGTGTCGATGGAGGCGACCATGATGGTGTCGGTGCGGACGCCGAGCTCCTCCTCGCGTCCCTCGCCGGAGTCGCCGCCGAGCAGCAGGACGTTCACCCGCGGCTTGTCGGCCCATGGGTCGCGCTTGTCGAGGGTGGGTCGGGTCTTGGAGCGCGCGTCGTCCTGGGACTGGAAGACCCCGCCGGAGACGTTGGCGGTCTGGAACGAGTAGGACGAGGCCACCGCCATCGGCGCACTGACCAGCAACGACAGCACCCCTACCAGCACCGAGCCGACGACTCGCTGCCGCTGGGTGAGTTGCCGGGGACGGCTGACCAGGTAGGTGCCGACGATCACCGCCACCCACGCCAGGCCGGCGATCATCACGGCCACCCCGATCCGGAACATCCAGTCGGCCTGCAGGGCGCTGCCGACCACCATCCCCGGGTTGCTCCGGATGAACAGGAACAGGGCGATCGTTGCGACCACCAGCACGGCGATGATGGCGATCCCGAGCCGGTTGGCCCGGGTCCTGATCAGGCCGAGGCCGGGCACGATGGTGCCGGCGATGGTGCGCAGGACGGTGTTGCGGAACCGGCGATCGGGCCTGGTGCTGGTGGCGACTGACTCGCCGGCGTCGGTGATGGCGCGGCGGGGCGCGCCGTAGGTGCCGCCGGCTGCGTGCCGAGGCGGCAGGTATTCGACCGGCGCGTCGTTCTCGGACGCATCGATGCCTCGGCGGGCCGCCGATGGCCAGTACTCGTCCGAAGGGGTCAAGCCCGGCTCCTTCCGGTTCAGCGGCGACACGCCGCTCCCGTGCGCGCGAAAAAGATGAGTGCGCCAATAGAATAAAGGGTCCGATGCAACAGCGCACCATGCAGGTGGCAAACTTCGAAGTCAGCGTTGAAACTTTGCGGCGACCGAGGCAACTCGCTAACCTTGAGCAGACGTCCGGATGCACCTCGTGCTCCGGTGATCGTGGAGGTGTCGCCTAGTCCGGTCTATGGCGCCCGCCTGCTAAGCGGGTTTGGGGCTCAACCCCATCGCGGGTTCAAATCCCGCCACCTCCGCCGTTGGAAGCGGAAACGCTGCCCGGGTCGGATGATTCGGGCGGCGTTTCCGCGTCCCAGAGGGCCCGGGTTCATTTGTGGTCTCACGCCTTGGTGTGAGGGATACTCCTACCGCCGACGCATCACCTTGCTTGAAACGACACCGCACCGGCCCTGCAAGGATTCCTACCTCGCTAGGGGACTCACCCGCGAAGAGGAGTGAAGCGACGAGAATGTTCCTTTTGGAACAGTCCGTGCAAAGGATGTGTCGTGATCGCGGCCTTGACGACACATCTGGGTCTGTCCGCCCTTCGGCACGTAGGCGAGTAGGCATCGGGAATCGTCCCCTCGGCGGGCCCCTGGGCACAGATAGCAGGGCGCGAATCGTCTTGGCAGGCTGGACACAATCGCCTGGGCCCAATTGCCGCGAGGCTGACCCAGTGACTCAGCGTGGACGTCGACTCGCCGTGACGGCTGAGGCCGGCGGCGGGCGGCTGGTCACGTCTGAGAGAATGCCCAAGTGAGCACGATGACCAAAGAGGCTGAACGGCAGGAACTCCATAAGACGATCTGGCGGATCGCGAACGACCTTCGCGGCAGCGTGGATGGTTGGGACTTCAAGGCCTACGTGCTCGGGATGCTGTTCTACCGGTTCATCTCCGAGAACCTCACCGCCTACCTCAATGAGCAGGAACGCAACGCCGGTAACGCCGACTTCGATTACGCCCGAATCAGCGCGGAAGAAGCTCAGTACGGGATGGCGGAGACAGTCAACGAGAAGGGCTTCTTCATCTTCCCCGCCGACCTGTTCGCGAACGTCCGCAAGCGGGCCCGCCACGACGCCAACCTCAACGAGACCCTCAGCCGGGTGTTCACCAACATCGAGGCGTCCGCGAAGGGGGCCGCAAGCGAGGACGACTTCAAGGGCCTGTTCGACGACCTGGACGTCAACAGCAACAAACTCGGCCCGACCGTCGCCCGACGCAACGAGCGGCTGGTCAAGTTGATGGACGCCGTGGGTGACCTCAACCTGGGCACCTACAGTGACCACACCATCGACGCCTTCGGCGACGCCTACGAGTACCTGATGACCATGTACGCCTCCAGCGCCGGCAAGTCGGGCGGGGAGTTCTTCACACCCCAGGAGGTTTCGGAACTGCTGGCACGGATAGCGGTGGTGGGCAAGACGGAGGTGAACAAGGTCTACGACCCGGCCTGCGGGTCGGGTTCGCTGTTGTTGAAGTTCGCCAAGGTGCTCGGCAAGGACAAGGTGCGGCAGGGGTTCTTCGGGCAGGAGATCAACCTGACCACCTACAACCTGTGCCGGATCAACATGTTCCTGCACGACATCAACTACGAGAAGTTCGACATCGCCCACGGCGACACCCTCACCGACCCGCAGCACTGGGACGACGAACCGTTCGAGGCGATCGTGTCGAACCCGCCCTACTCGATCAAGTGGGAGGGCGACGCCAACCCGCTGCTAATCAACGACCCCCGCTTCGCGCCGGCCGGGGTGCTGGCGCCGAAGAGCAAGGCCGACCTGGCATTCACCATGCACATGCTGAGTTGGCTGGCGGTCAACGGCACCGCGGCGATCGTCGAGTTCCCCGGCGTGCTCTACCGGGGCGGGGCGGAGCAGAAGATCCGCAAGTACCTGATCGACAACAACTACGTGGACGCCGTCATCCAGCTCCCGCCAGACCTGTTCTTCGGCACCACGATCGCGACATGCATCATCGTGCTGAAGAAGTCGAAGCGCGACAACAAGGTCTTGTTCATCGATGCATCGGCGGAGTTCGTGCGGCAGGGCAACAAGAACAAGCTCAGCGAAGCGAACCAGGCCACGATTCTGGACGCCTTCACGCAGCGGGCCGATGCGGAGCATTTCGTGCGGCTGGTCGACAACTCAGACATTGCGGACAACCGGTACAACATCGCGGTGTCTTCTTATGTCGAGGCCAGGAACACTCGGGAGGTCGTTGACATCAAGGCGCTCAATGCCGAGATTGCCCGGATTGTGGAGCGGCAGCAGGAGTTGCGGGAACAAATCGACGCCATTGTCGCCGACCTCGAAGGGTCGGACGCGTGAGCCGGATTGAACAGCTGATTGCCGAGCTTTGTCCTGACGGTGCGCTCTTCAGGACGCTGGCCGAAGTCACGGGAAGAGGAGAACAAATCCGTTGGGCGGAGGTCGGCGATGAGGGGTTTCAATACATCGACCTGACCTCGGTCGACCGGGTCACCCGAAGGATCGGCGAGACCGCAACGATAACGGCGGGTGCCGCCCCGAGCCGGGCGCGGCAAATTGTGCGAGCGGGCGACGTGATCTTCGCCACAACTCGGCCAACTCCGATGCGGGTGGCTGTGATTGCCCAAGAGTACGACGGGCAAATCGCCAGCACCGGCTACTGCATCCTGCGGCCCAACCAGGACGAAATTCTAACCAACTTCCTCGCGCACGTGCTCGGGACTGAACGCTTCCGTCAATATGTGGAGGAGAATCAGGTGTACTGACCACGGAGATTGAGTACGCGCGGCGGGTCTGCTGGACATAGGGGAAGACCTCTGAGTGAAGTGTGGGACTTACGACAGAACCCATTTCACGAAACAGAGGTCTTCCATGCCCCACCGTA
>NZ_JBASCI010000070.1:0-2316 GCF_049651565.1 Brooklawnia sp. | reverse complement strand
GGAGCAGGGCCAGCCGAGGGTGTCCAGCCCCGGCACCCCGGCGGCGTCGGTGGCGGTGGTGATCACGGCGGTGGCGCCCAGTCCGTCGGCGATCCGGCGGGCCAGGTCATTGGCGCCGCCGGCGTGGCCGCCGACCAGCGGGACCACGAACCTGCCGGCGTCGTCCACCACTACCACGCCGGGGTCGGTCTGCTTGGATTCCAGCAACGGCGCGATCAACCGGGTGGTGGCGCCGAGGGCCAGGTGGCTGATCACCAGGTCGCACTCCGCCCAGGCCTGCGGCAGTCCGGCGATCGCGCCGTCGGTGTAGCGGCGGGTGGGTTCGCCGAGGATGGCGTCGATCCGGTCTGCGCGCAGCCGGCTGGCCGGGCCGCTGGTGACCTGTCCGATCATTGTTGTCCTCCGGAGGTCGGGTGATGGCTGGGGTTGGCTGGGCCCGCGACCGAACCCGGCCAGGGCGCGTCCGGGGAGTCCGGGTGCCGGTCGAGGATCAGCACCACGTTGGGCTGCCGGGGCTCGGCCTGGGCGGCCTGCCCAGCAGTGAGGACGCGTACCTGCTCGTCGGGTTCGCCCAGCCGCTCGGCCAGCACGAACCAGCGATCCAGGCCGGCCAGGCCGGCGGCGAGCTCCCGGATGCCGTGTTCGGGTGAGGTGAACACCGCCGCCTTGCCGACGGTTCGGGCCAACTCCACAGCGGGTTCGAGGGGGCGGCCGTGGACGCTGACCACCGCCGCGTCGTCCCATGGCAGTCCGACGGCTGCGAAGGCGGCCGCGATCGACGACACCGCCGGCACCACCGCGGGCCGCAGCCCGGCTGCGCGGAGCGCGCGGACCACCCCGAAGTAGAGCGGGTCACCGCTGGCCACCACGACGATCCGCGCCGATTCCGGCAGCGCCCGGACCTGTTCAATGGCTGCCTGCAGGCCGCCCAGGACGATCCGCTGCCCGGCCGGCACCCCGATGGTGTCCAGGTGCCGCCGGCCACCGACGACCCAATCAGCGTCCGCGGCGTCCGCCCGCAGTTCGTCGGATGGCCGGCCCAGCAGGCCGTGGACGGTGATCACGACTCCTCCCGGGTCGTCAGCGGGGTGCCGTCGGAGTCGCGGTGGGCGTGCCGGAAACCGGGGTGGTAGAGGTGGCTGCGGGTGGTCGACTGCTCGGCGAGCGCCGGGCCGACCAGCACCACAGTGTGCTTCCACAGCTTGTGTGCCTTCATGGTCGCCGAGAGTTCGGCCAGCGGGCAACGCAGCACCAGCTCATCCGGCCAGCTCACCCGGTAGCCGACGATGCAGGGCGTGTCGGGCGGGTAGCCGCCGGCCAGCAGTTCGTCCTGCAGCACCTTGTTGCGGGCCGCCGACAGGTACAGCGCCATCGTCACCTGGTGGGCGGCGAACCCGCGGACGGTTTCCCGGTCCGGCATCGGGGTGCGGCCACCCTCCAGCCGAGTCAGGATCAGGCTCTGGGAGACCTCCGGGATGGTGATCTCGGCGTCCATCCTTGCGGCCGCGGCGGAGAACGCCGAGACCCCGGGGATGGTGCGGTGCGGGATGCCGATCTGCTCGCAGATCCGCCGCTGTTCTGCGGTGGCGCCGTAGATGGACGGATCGCCGGTGTGCACCCGGGCGACCACCAGGTCCTCGTCGTGGGCGCGCTGGAACAGCGGGGTGATGTCCTCCAGCGTCCCGCTGGCCGAATCGACGACCAGAGCGCCCGGTTTGGTGTCGGCGACGATGGCCGGGTCGACCAGGCTGGACGCCCAGATCACGATGTCGGCGTGCTGGATCACTCGGGCGCCGCGCAGCGTGATCAGGTCGGCCGCGCCCGGTCCGGCGCCGACGAACACCACCTCGCCTGATCCGACGCGCTCGTCTTTCATAGCCGGCCCCCGGTCCGGGTGCGCTTCGGGGCCACCAGCACGGTCGAGAAGTACGGAGCGGTGTCGGCATTGATCTGGTCGAGTGGGCTGATGGCCTGGTCGGGCAGGCCGATGTTCACCCCGAGCACCCCTTCGCGGCCGTGTTCTCGAATGACGGCGATCAGTTCGGCGAGCCGGCGTCCGCCCTTGTAGGCGACCACCGTGTCGTGCTTGTCGAGGGCTGCGGCGACCGTCGCCAGGCCCGCGGTGGCCGGCACCAGGGTGAGCGATTCGCGGCCCTCCACCAGCGGGGTGAGGCTGGCCGCGGCCAGCGCCTGCATCGCGGTGATCCCCGGCACCACCTGCACCTCGACGTCGGGCACCGCTGCCCGGACCACCGCGGCGAGGTAGGAGAACGTCGAGTAGACGCTCGGGTCGCCGACGGTGGCGAAGGCGACGGT
>NZ_JBASCI010000069.1:0-5892 GCF_049651565.1 Brooklawnia sp. | reverse complement strand
CACGCCCATCTTCGGCGACGCTGGTGCTGGCTGTGACCGCAGCACGTGCGGCTGGGTGGAATGCAAACCCGACGGTGGCCGAGCCGAGCGCTGGACTGCTGGCATAGGCTGGCCGGTGGCATGAATGACCTCCCAGCCATCCAGCAGCCCCGCATCGAGTTCGATCCCGGGCTGCCGATCAGCGCGCATGCCGACCAGATCGCCGAGTTGGTGCGCGACCACCAGGTGGTAGTGGTGGCCGGTGAAACCGGCTCCGGCAAGACCACCCAGCTGCCCAAGATCTGCCTGCTGGCCGGCCGCCGCCGCGTCGGCCACACCCAGCCCCGCCGGATCGCGGCCCGCAGCGTGGCCGAACGGATCGCCGAGGAGATGGGCGTCCAGTTGGGCGAGCTGGTCGGCTACCAGGTGCGGTTCACCAGGCAGGCCGGCCGCCAGACCCGGATCAAGCTGATGACCGACGGCATCCTGCTGGCCGAGATCACCCGCGACCGCGAACTGCGGCGCTACGACACGATCATCATCGACGAAGCCCATGAACGCAGCCTCAACATCGACTTCCTGCTCGGCTACCTGAAGCAGTTGCTGCCCAGACGCCCCGAGCTGAAGGTGATCATCACCTCGGCCACCATCGACACCAGGCGGTTCTCCGAGCACTTCGACGACGCGCCGATCGTCGAGGTCTCGGGCCGCAGCTACCCGGTCGAGGTGCGGTACCGGCCGCTCGCCGACCCCGACAACCCGGCAGCCGAGCCGCTGGACCAGGCCGACGGCATCGTCGCTGCCGTCCAGGAACTGCGCACCGAGGGGCCGGGCGACATTCTGGTGTTCTGCTCGGGTGAGCGCGAGATCAGGGACGCCGCCGAGGCGCTGGGGGCCCAGAAGTGGCCGGACACCGAGGTGCTGCCGCTGCACTCCCGGCTGTCGGCCGCCGAGCAGCACCGGATCTTCGTCCCGCAGCCTGGCCGACGGATCGTGCTGGCCACCAACATCGCAGAGACCTCACTGACCGTTCCGGGCGTCCGTTACGTTGTGGATGCCGGCACCGCCCGGATCTCCCGCTACTCCAGCCGCACCAAGGTGCAACGGCTGCCGATCGAACCGATCAGCCGGGCGTCGGCCAACCAGCGGGCCGGCCGCTGCGGCCGGGTGGCACCCGGTATCGCCATCCGGCTGTACAGCGAGGACGACTACCTGGCGCGTCCAGAGTTCACCGAGCCGGAGATCCTGCGCACCAACCTGGCGTCGGTCATCCTGCAGATGGCCAAGGCCAGGCTCGGTGACATCGCCCGGTTCCCGTTCGTCGAGGCACCGGACGCCGCCCAGATCGGTGACGGGCTGCGGCTGCTGGACGAACTGGGTGCCCTGAGGTCCCGGACGCCGGTCCGGCTCACCGAGATCGGCCACCAGCTCGCCGAGCTGCCCATCGACCCCCGGCTGGGCCGGATGCTGATCGAGGCGCACCGGCGGGGGAGCCTGCGCGAGGTGCTGGTGATCGCGTCCTTCCTGGCCATCCAGGACGTGCGGGAGCGTCCCGCCGACCACCGTGCCGACGCCGACCGGCTGCACGCCCGGTTCTTCTCCGACGACGCGCTGGCGGCCGCCCGGCAGGACGCCCCCAGCGGCCCTGGCCAGGCGTCCCCGCCCGGCAGGCCCGGAACCGACGGGCAGCCGCTGCGCTACACCCCGCACACCGGCGGCCCCTGGCGAGGCAAACCGCGCCCAGGCGAACAGCCCGGCCCGCAGGTGGACCGCGGCGGCGACATCACCGCGATCGTCCGGCTGTGGCGCTACCTGCAGGACAGGCGTCGCGAGCTGTCCAGCAACCAGTTCCGCCGACTGTGCCGTGCTGAATACCTGAACTACCTGCGAGTGCGGGAGTGGCAGGACCTGCACACCCAGCTCAAGCAGGTCTGCAAGGACCTCGACATGCACCGCAGGTCGTCCGCCGACGGCGACGAACCGGTGCTGATCGCGGTGCTGTCCGGCCTGCTCAGCCACGTCGGGCTGCAACTGCCGCCGCCCCAGCGCGACCCGAAGCAGCGCGGCCGGCGCCCGCTGGTCGAGTTCATGGGGGTCCGGGGTGCCCGGTTCGCGATCCAGCCCGGCTCCGCCCTGGCCAAACGACCGCCACAACTGGTGATGGCGGTGGAACTGGTCGAAACCAGCCGGTTGTGGGCGCGCACCGTGGCGGCCATCGAGCCGGAGTGGGTCGAACAGGTCGGGGCCCACCTGCTGAAGCGCAGCCACTCCCAGCCGCACTGGTCGTCCAGTTCGGCCAGCGTGCTGGCCTACGAGAAGGTCACCCTGCTGGGCGTGCCGATCATCGCCGAGCGCCTGGTCGACTACGCCCGCATCGACGAGTCGACGGCCCGGGAGATCTTCATCCGGTCCGGTCTGGTCGAAGGGCAGTGGCACCCGAACGACACCCACGCCAACCATGACTTCCTGCGCCACAACGCCGAAGTCCTGCGGCAGGCCGAAGAGGTGGCCGACCGGACGCGGCGCCGCGGCGTCGTCATCGACGACCAGGAGATCTTCGACTTCTACGACGTCCGGTTGCCCTCCGGCGTCACCTCGGGCGCCAGCTTCGACGCGTGGTGGCGGCGCCACCCCGACTCCACGTTCCTGGAGTTCGACCTCGACCTGCTCGCCGACGCCGACGACCTGGACCAGGCCCGGGCCGGATTCCCCGACCGCTGGCCGGTCGCCGGCCTGAACCTGCCGGTCAGCTACGTCTTCGAACCCGGCGATGGCCGCGACGGTGTCACGGTGCGGATTCCGCTCGCCCAGCTCAACCAGGTACGTCCCGAGCCGTTCAGCTGGCAGGTGCCGGGGCTCCGGCTGGAACTGGCCACCGAGCTGATCCGCCACCTGCCCAAGGCGGTCCGAACCAGCTTCGTCCCGGCGCCAGACCATGCCTGCGCCGCGCTCGCCTGGCTGGCCGGCAACAACCCCGACCACGGCAAGCGGTTCGCCGACGAACTGGGACGCGCGCTGCGCGCCCTGACCGGGGTGGTGGTCGAAGCAGGTGACTGGCGTCCGGACGAGGTACCCAGCCACCTGCAGGTTGGCTTCGAGGTCACTGCGCCGGGCAAGCCGCCCCGGTTCAGCCGCGACCTTGCCGAGCTTCGGCAGGAGCTGTCGAGCCAGGTCAGCCGCACCATCACCCGGGCGGCACCGAAGGTCGAGGC
Organism: Brooklawnia sp.; assembly: GCF_049651565.1. Taxonomy (GTDB): domain Bacteria; phylum Actinomycetota; class Actinomycetes; order Propionibacteriales; family Propionibacteriaceae; genus Brooklawnia. The sequence continues at coordinate 2,701 of NZ_JBASCI010000069.1, read as the reverse complement.
GGCCACCTCCTGGCAGTTCGGTACCCTGCAGGAAAGGGTGACGATCCGGCGGGGCGGCATCAGCGTGATCGGCTACCCGGCCCTGAAGGACCTGGGTGACGAGGTCGGGGTGGTGATGGCCGAAACCCCCGAGCAGCAGGCCAGTCACCGACTCGGCATCCGCCGACTGCTGGTGCTCACCAACCCCGACCCCACCCGCTGGACGGTGTCGCACCTGACCAACGCCGAGAAGCTCGCACTACCGACCAGCCCCTACCCCTCGGTGCCCGAGCTGCTGGCGGACGCCCGGCTGAAGGCCGTCGAACAGTGCGCCGCCCGGCATGCCGACGTCGTGACCATCCGCGACATGGACGGCTACGAACGGCTTGCGCTGGCGGTGCGCCAGGAGCAGGCCGATCAGATGCGTCAGGTGGTCCGGATCGCCGCCCAGGTGTGCGAGCTGGCCCGACAGGTCCGGGACGCGGCCTCGCGGTCCCCGATCGGCGGCGAGGTGCTCGACCAACTCGACAACCTGGTCTTCGACGGGTTCATCAGCTTCACCCGCGATCCCTGGTACGACCAGTTGCCGCGCTACTGCAAGGCGATGCGGGCTCGCCTCGGCCAGGCCGCCCTCGACCCGGTGAAGGACGCCCGGGCCGCCGAACCGATCGACCAGCTGCTGGCCGAGTACGACGCGCTCTGCGACGCCCAGCCGCCCGGACGGTTACCCGACCCGGTCGACGACATCGGCTTCCTGATCGAGGAGCTGCGCGTCCAGACCTTCGCCCAGACCCTCGGCACCTCGGTGACGGTCTCACCGAAACGGATCCGCAAGGCGATGGCCGCCATCCGGGTGGGGGAGCTGGCCTCGAACTGACGCCCATTGCGGAGGATCGGGCAGCGTACTTGCTGCCCAGAACTCCGCATTCGTGCGCCGGCATCGTGCCTGCTGCGCAGGGCGGCGAGGGCGACGGCGAAACAGGCCGTTCATCGTGGCGGCAGCATGAACCTGTTGTTCAGCTGAGCTTGCGATCAGTCGCTGAGCACGACCACCGAGTGCTCCGGCAGCGCGACCTGGCCGTCCTGCAGTTCGACCTCGCCCCAACTGGCCCGGACGTTGCTGCGCCGCTCGGGCACCCGCACCGCGCGGTCGCCGTGGTTGATCAGCACGGTGACTGGTCCGTTGGCCATCCGGAACCAGTCCTCGCCATGGTCGGCTCGCACCGTCCCGCCCGGCATCGGGCTGCGGCCGCCATCGAGGAGCTCGTCGCGCAGCTCGATCAGGCGGCGGTGCCAGTCCAGCATCCGGCGATGCTCGGCACGCTCCGGCTCTGCCCAGTCCAGCTTGCTGGCCTCAAAGGTGCCGACTGCCTGCGGGTCGGGGATCGCCGGGTCGGGGCCGTAGATCGCCTCCCAGTCGTGGCCGCTGAACTCCGCGAGCCGGCCCTCGGTCACCGCCGCGCCCAGTTCGGCGTCGTGGTCGGTGAAGTACTGGAACGGCCGCCTGGTGCCCCACTCCTGGCCCTGGAAGAGCATCGGGGTGAACGGCGACAGTAGCAGGATCGCCGCGCCGCCGGCCACCACACCGGCGGGCAGGCTGGCGTCCGGCCGGTCGCCCATGCCGCGGTTGCCGACCTGGTCGTGGTTCTGGGTGAAGACGACGAAGCGGCGCCGGTCGGTCTGCTCGGGCACCGGGGCACCCCAGACCTGCTCGCGGAACGTCGACCAGGTGCCGGCATGGACGAAGACCTGTTCCAGGGCCTGCACCAGCACCTGCGCCGAACCGAAGTCGACGTAGTAGCCGAATCGCTCGCCGGTCAGGTAGGCGTGCAGGGCGTGGTGCACGTCGTCGGCCCACTGCCCGTCGAGACCCAGTCCGCCCTCGGAGCGTGGTAGCACGGTCTTCGGCTGGTTCAGGTCGGACTCGGCGATCAGCGCAACCGGTCGACCGAGCTCGCCGCGCACCGCATCCACCCGCTCGGACAGTTCGGCCAGAATGTGCTGCCCGGAGTCGTCGATCAGGGCATGCACCGCATCCAGCCGCAGCGCATCGACGTGGAACTCCCGCAGCCAGCGGATGGCGTTGTCGCAGATGAAGTCGCGGACACCGGCCGAGTACTGGTCGTCCAGGTTGATCGCATCCCCCCACGGCGTGTCGTGCCGGCTGGTGAAGTACGGGGCGAAGACCGGGGCGTAGTTGCCCGCCGGCCCGAAGTGGTTGTACACCACGTCCAGGCAGACCGCCAGATCCCTGGCGTGGGCAGCGTCCACGAACCGCTGCAGCGCGGCCGGCCCGCCGTAGGCCTCGTGCACCGCGAACAGCGACACCCCGTCGTAGCCCCAGCCCCGATCGCCCGGGAACGGGGCCACCGGCATCAACTCCACCGTCTGGACGCCGAGGTCGACCAGGTGGTCGAGTCGCTCGATGGCGGCGTCCAGCGTGCCAGCCGGGGTGAAGGTGCCGACGTGCAGTTCGTAACAGACCGAACCGAGGACGTCGCGGCCGGGCCACTCGCTGTCGCTCCACTCGAACTCGGCGGTGTCGAACACCCGGGACGGCCCGTGCACACCGTGCGGCTGCCAGGCGCTGCGCGGGTCGGGACGCGGCTCGCCGCCATCGACCGACAACAGGTAGTCGGTGCCGACCGGCAGGTCGATGGTCCAGTGCTCGGCACCGTCGGGACGCATCGGCCGGCGCTGGCCCCCGACGACTGCGTCCGCC